>CALBSW010000110.1 GCA_937967465.1 uncultured Flavobacteriales bacterium | reverse complement strand
GGTTGTAGTCGGTGGCCGACTCGTCGTAGTTACAGGCATTGGGGTCGAGGCATCCCTCGATTTCATTCTCGTCACACACGCCGTCGCCGTCGGTGTCGTTCAGACAGTTGCCATCGCAATCCACATTGGGGTCTCCGTAGATGTCCACGGGGTACGTGCACATGCCATCGTCGATGGTGGCATCCACATCGAAGTTGCAGGCCTCCATGTCGGTGCAGCCGGCGCAGCTTTCGTAGTCGCAGCTTCCGTCATCCTCAGTGGCATCCGGGTTGTAGTTGCACGCATTGTCGTAGATGCAACCATCCACCTCGGCTTCGTCACAGACGCCGTCACCATCGGTGTCGTTCAAGCAATTGCCCAGGCAATCGACGTAGTCGACGCCGTAAAGGTCTTCGACGAATTGGCAGCTTGACGCATCATTGATCGTTGCTTCGGGGTCGTAGTTGCAGGCCAACTCATTGAGGCAACCGGCACAGCTCTCGGCTTCGCAGGACCCATCGTCCACGGTAGCCAGCGGATTGTAGTTGCAGCTCACAAGGGTCGTGCAACCTTCGATGACCGGCACAATGACCGCGTCGATGACGTGCACCACACCGTTTTCCGCGAGGAGGTCGGCGATGATGATTTCCGCATCGTTGATGAAGATGCTGCTGCCGGAGAAGGAAATGGTCGCTGTCTCGCCATTGACCATCGGAATGGTCATGCCATTGGACAGCATGTCGCTGGTTACACTGTCTGCCACGACGTGGTAGGTCAGCACTTCAGCCAACAACAGCGGATCATTGAGCAAGTAGGCCACTTGGGCATCGGCCAAGGCGTCCACTGCAGCGTCGGTCGGAGCGAACACCGTCCAAGCGCCGCCAAAGGTCAGGACACTGTCCAGGTCGGCGGCCACAATCAGGTCTTCCAACACCGTGTGGACTTCGCTGTCCGCGATGATGTCGAACACGCTGGCGGCCGGGTACTCACAGCTCCCGTCGTCGTCGGTAGCAGCTCCATCAAAGTTGAGGGCCGTCATGTCCGTACATCCGGGGATCTCGTCTTCATCACACACCCCGTCGTTGTCCATGTCATTGATGCAGTTTCCATCGCAATCCACGTAATCCACATTGTATACGTCCTCTGGGTAGAGACAGTCCGCATCTGGGGCCACACAAGCGTCTCCAATGTTGAAGTTGAAGTAGATGTCATTCGCGCCATTGCCGTTCTCGAACACCTGCACGTAGAAGTTGCCTTCCACGTCGCCATCCGTGGTGAGCTGGGCAATCAGGACTTGGTTGTCCGGGTGATTGGCCGCAATGCCATTGGCATCCCCGTTGAGGGCAAACCAAGTGCCTCCCACGTTGTCATCGATGACGATGTCACCCCCTGCCGCTCCGAAGCCCGGATCAAAGTTGGTGTACCATGGATTCTCGGAACTCTGCAAGAAACTGACTTCAGCTTCGCCCGCTGTGGCATCGGGCGAAGAAGACAAACCGATGGTCACCCAACTGTCGTATTGGAGATTGGGGAACGTTCCAAACAACGGGGGCTGGATGGCATTCGGCGTTACACCACCCAAAGCATCATGGAAGAAACTCGTGGTCGTGGTCACCGCCATGGGGTTGTTCATGTCACCCGATACCGAGCTCACAAAGTCAGCCGGGTTGGCGCACTTCACGTAGTAGCGATACGTGGTCATGCCAGCCAGATCGCCTGCCGTGTGCACCAAAACGGTGTCCACAATCAAGCAGTAGTCGGCCTCGGTCGCCGCAGCGGTCGGATCGTAGTTACAAGCAACAGGGTCTGAACAGCCTTCCTCTTCATCGCAGAGGCCATCGTTGTCCTCATCGTTCAAGCAATTGCCATCGCAATCGACGTAATCCGCAGCCGGGTAGGTGCATGAACCATCGTCCGCATCGGCCATGTCATCGTAGTTGCAGGCCGTGGCATCCGTGCAGCCAAATGTCTCCTCTTCATCACAAATCCCGTTCCCGTTGACATCGTTGATGCAATTCCCATCGCAGTCCTCGTTGACTTCAGGGTAGGTGCAGGACGCGTTGTCCTCGATGGTGGCCGTGAAATCGTAGTTGCACGCCGTTTCATCGGTACAACCGACGCAAGACAGGAACTCACAACTGCCATCGTCATCCGTGGCATTCTCATTGTAGTTGCAGGCACCGATGTCGGTACAACCTGCGGTCTCCAACTCGTCACACAGGCCGTCCATGTCGGCGTCATTGATGCAGCTGCCATCGCAGTTGAGGTAGTCTTCGTCCGGATAGGTACAAGAACCATCATCAATGCCAGCCGTGTCATCGTATTTGCACTCGGCACTGTCTGTACAGCCCTCCGTCAGTTCAGCAGGCCATGTGAACGTGGGGAAGATGTCGTTGTACTCATCCAATTCGGAATTGTAAACGCTGTCCACCACCACGGAATTGGTGCCGACGCCGTTGATAAAAATCTGGGTGTACAAAGACACTTCGAGGTCGCCGTCCGTTGTGAACTGTCCTGCGAGCACCTTCAAATCAGGTCCCGCAATGCCATTCGCATCTCCGTTCAAGGCGTACCAAGCACCACCCACAGCATCGTCAATCACGATGTTGCCACCCGGCAGTCCAACACCGGAATCGAAGTTGGTGGTCCAGGGGTTGATGGCCGATTGCACTGTAGATACCGCCGCCTCACCGGCTCCTGCATTCGGCGCTTGAGACAATCCAATGGTGACCCAGCTGTCAAACTCCAAGTCAGGATAGACACCAAACAGCAAGGATTGGATGCCATTCGGCGTAGCCCCTCCCAGCACAGAGTGGTGGAAGGACGTGGTCGTGGTGACCATGGTCGGGTTGTTTTCGTCACCCGCAATGGCGCTGAGGAAATCGTCCTCATTTTCCATCGTAATGAACACCTGGTAACAGGAGTAGCCAGACAGATCCGTCTCGGTTCCGTCCAGAGCAACAAGGGTTCCGATGTCTTCAGAGACAACTTCCACCTCCACCCCGTAAGACTGGGCGAAGAGCAGAGTGGGCATTAGGCACA
>CALBSW010000109.1 GCA_937967465.1 uncultured Flavobacteriales bacterium | reverse complement strand
ATCTGCCGTTCAGGTTGACCACGCCGTAGCTGTCCGTGTAGTCGGACATGTCGACCTGGAAGGTGACCGGATATGTGACCGGCGGAGCGGCACAGGCAGCCTCACACTGCCCAAAGCAGTACTCCTCGGTGATCGGGGCCGTCACTGCAGGAAGGAAACGGTCATTGAAATTGGCCGGGTCTCCGCAAGACAAACCTGCCAGGTCCTCCTTGGTGCCCCAGTCCCCACCATGTGAGGGGCTGTTGAAGAACACCCAGTAGCCAGACGTGCCTTCTGCAACGTCTACGGTCACGGACCAATTGTTGCCGCCATTGTCGGTCATGGCGTAAGCGTCGGACCCACCGAGGAAGCCTCCACCGACATACATGCCGTTCGGACCGACCGTGATGTTGTCCGTATTCACAGAGAAGGTCACAGCGTGGAAAACGGAGGGCGGCGGAGGGCAAGTGCCATCCGTGGTGCATTCACCGAAACAGGTATTGACCGTGTGATCCTCCGTGATGTTGCTCAACAAGCGATCATTGTACTGACCGTCTGCACAATCTTGACCTGCGATGTCTTCCTTGCAGCTCCAGTCTCCGCAGTTGCCATTGAGGAAGGTGTAATTGCCGGTGTACGGTGCAATCACCTCCTTGGTAATGGTCCAAATTCCGTCTCCGTCGTCGTCGGACATCGGATTGTCTCCAGGGAATCCAAAATCGGCACCACCCGCGAGATAGACGCCGTCAGGAGACACCGTCTCATTGGCCATGTTCACATTGAACGTGACATTCACGTAGTCCACCTCGGTCGTCACTCCTGAGCCATCATTCCAGAAGTAGATGTTGTCCAAGTAAACATCCCACGGATCGCCGTTGCCGGTACCATCGGCATTGAACTGCCCGTCAAATTTCATCTGGTAGACATTGTCCCAGGTCATGCCTTCAAAGCTGGCCTTGGGAATGTCGACGCTGTTCCATGATCCCGGGGTCATCGGCACTTCCACAAGCCATTCGCCGGTGCCTGTGCCGTTGTTGATCGGTGTGACTTTCAGCATGCGCGCATTGTCCGCGGGGACCCAGACGTCCACGTGAAGGTGCGTCATGCCCGAAAGGTTGGACGCCGTCAGCTCCGTTCCTTGGTAGTTGAAATTGCTGTAATGCAGCACTGTGTTCCCCGTCCCCGGATCAAAGTTTTCGTTCACGGAACCGGACTGCCACCAGTACGGGTTGTAATTCGTCGCAATGTCCGTGTAGGCGCCACTGTAAACAGAGGCCACATCTGCTTCGGCGAGTGTGGGATCCGCCGCATTGTCCACCGGGCTGTTGGCCGAGGAGGCTGCTTCGACCACAATGGTTCCCACCATGCCGTTGGCCGCATGCGAGCCAATACTGCAGTCATACTGGTACGTCCCAGGCGTGTTGAGGGTGATGGTGCCCATACAGACGCCTCCTGCCGAGCCACTGTTGGCAGCAAGAGAGAAGGTCTCAGGGTTGCTCCACGTGTCGCCGAGCGTGCTGGACACGCCGTTCACGTTGTGGAATCCGCCTTCATTCTGGAAGGCAATCGTCTCTCCTGCCGTGACGGTCAGGGTGGACGGGATGTAGTAATAGTTGCCGGCAAGGACCGTGTGGTCGGCGCCTGTGCAGTCTTGAGCTTGGACAAAGCCGAAGGAGAAGACGGCGATGCAGAGCAGCAAAAGGGTTCGCATGGTGTTTGGGTTACAGTAAGGTTCTTCCAAGAACCGCCAATATACCCCGACCAATGTGTACATCGTACACCAAGGTTGTCGCCCGGTGTTCACAGAACGACATTCTGTACCCGCTCGTGACCTTCAACGCCGAGTCTGCTCAGGCCATTTCGCCCGCAACGCACCAGCCACGACGTTTACAAATTTGATTATTCGCCTCGACGCATGTCGTTCTCGCGGATGATAAGATTGAGTGTCCCAGCCACACACAGGCTGATGCCGGCCAATACCATCGTCTGAATGGCATCCCCTCCCAGCATCGTCTTGTACGCCCAATTGATACCGCCGAGCGCGGCCACAATCTGAGGGATGACGATGAACATGTTGAACACCCCCATGCCGACGCCCATTTTCTCTGGCGCAATCGCCCCGGAAAGCATGGCGTAGGGCATGCTGAGGATGCTGCCCCAAGCCAGACCGATCAGGGCAAAGCTCCACGTCAGGTTGCCTGCCGTCTCCGGCGTCCACCACGACATGGACAGAAATCCGATTCCGCCGAGCACCAGGCTGACCAGGTGGGTCATTCGCCGGTTGATTCCCCGGCGGGACGTCCACACGGACAGCACCAACGCGAACACCATGCTGCTGAGGCCATACACCCCCATCGCACTGGAGACGGCATTGGCCGCCTCGTTGTACGCCGCGCTTTTCGCAGCATACCCCTCCACCCCTTCCATGGGCAACGGGGCGCCAAACACGAACTCGGTCAGGGCGGGTGTCGCAAAGGACCACATGGTGAAGAAGGCAAACCAGCTGAAGAACTGCACGGCGCCGAGCTTGGCCATCACCGGAGGCATTTCCCGGATGAAGCTCAGAATCTCCCCGGCACCCGCCCCAACGCCGCGGCTCTCCTCTTTCTCCTTTAGGAATGCCTCCATGTCGGCCGGCGGATCTTCCTGTGTCGTGAACACGGTAACCAGGATGCTCGTCAGAAAGACGAAGGCGCCGATGGCGAAGGACACATAGACGCTGGCGGGGATCTCCCCCACCCCGGCCTCGTTCGAGACACCGAGCTGGGTCACAAACCAGGGCAGATTGGACGCCACCCACGTGCCGATGCCGATGATGAGGGTC
>CALBSW010000108.1 GCA_937967465.1 uncultured Flavobacteriales bacterium | reverse complement strand
GTGGTCGAGCAGGACTTGGTAGCCCTCGGCGAGTTCTTGCAGGTTCATGACCGTGCAGTTCTCGTCGACGGTGCCCGGCGCGTCCGCAATGCACATCTCGGTCACCGGATCCCAGTGGGTGCCCGCTCCGCAGAACGGGGTGGGGACGAGCAGCGTGTCGGTGACGACAATGGTGTCTGGCGCGGCTGTGTTGCATTGCTGCAATGCGGCATCCCATTGAGACGGGTCGGCGCAACACCCCGGTCCAGGACAACACGAGTAGTCGCATGCTTCGCCCGCACACTGGGCCGCAGGGTCGTAGTTGCAGGCATCCTCCTCCATACAGCCAGAGGGGATACAGGTTCCTCCTCCGCACGTGGCATCAGCATCGTAGTTGCAGGCTGTCGGGTCATCGCAAGTGGGGGCGATGCAGCTTGCGTCATCGTCTGTGGCGGCTGGGTAGAAGTTGCAGGCAGCTGCATCCGTGCATACTTGAATGCTTGGGTTTGCGTCGCTTGTTGCAAGTGCGAGCAACTCGTTTGCGCTCAGCGCCCTCGCCCAGATACCAACTTCATCAATGCCGCCTTTGAATTCTTCGAAATACGGATTGCCGCCAGCGCGGTGCACCCGTCCAATGTTGAACCAGTGGCCATTGGGACTGAGGGTTTGTCCGGGAAAGTCTTCGCTGAAAACCGAAGATCCGTCCACATAAAAAGTACAGAGGCCTTCATTGTAGGTGAGGGCGATGTGATGCCATTGTCCCGCCTGAATCACGCCGGAAGGCGTGGTGGTTTGACTGTTGTGATTGGCGAGGTCGGAGTTGTCGTATGCGGAGAAGGACAAGGCCCGGTCAGAATCCACATTGAGCTGGAAGTGATGTCGCTCTCCTTGGGGGTTTCCGACAAAATCCCGACGCACGAGAACAGCCCCATGGTCGGTGCCGGTGTAGTTCACCCAGGCCGCCAGGGTGAGCTCATGAACAATGGTGTCGAGGATGGCGTCGCTCGGAATTTCAATGAAGTCATCGATGCCGTCAAAATCTCCGGCCAGCCCGGCACTGCCCTCACGGTCTGTGGTGAAGGAATTGGATGCGGTACTGGCTTGGAAGTCGTTGGGCCCCAGGTCGTCCGCGTTGCCGTCTAGTGCGAAGAAGGCGACCAAATCATCCGATGGAACGTATTCGGGGAGAAGCGAGCAGGTGGGTTCGGCGATGTTGGGATTGGTGCAAGACGTTTGGCAGGGGGCGGCGGATTGTGAAACAACGCCTCCGACACGCGTGACAGGTTCAAGGGTCGCAAGGTTGACATATTCGTCTTCTTGAACGCCCCAATGGGCTGATCCAGCCACCAAGGGGGCAGAACAGGTCAGAGCCAAGTCCTCCACTTGGGAGGCGGTCAATGCTGCCGGGAAGAAATAAGCGTCCCCAAATTGGCCTTGATGGAAATGCCGGAAGTCGGAGGAAGGGGGGTAAACAAATGCGCCCAAGCCGACAGGCAGGCCGGACTCCAAGTTGCCTAGATTGCTGGGGATGGCCGCACTACCGGCTTCTTCACCATTGATGTAGACATTGGCCTGACTGGTGGTTCGGTCAAACACCAGTGTGAAATCGTACCAAGTATTGGCTTCTAGAACCGGGTTGGCGATGATGTTCAAGGAGCCATCTCCGTCATCGTCGCTGAAGGCCCATCTCATTTGCTGGGCGTCCGGAATGGTCTGGGCTTTGAACCCGACGTCTCCATTTTGCCCAGTCAGGGCATGGCCGAATAGATAATGCTCTCCGTCTACCTCAGATGTGGTCCCGAAGTCTTCGATGGTGGCACTGAAGTGGACCGTAAACGAGGATTCTCCCCAGCCAGAAGGCAGTGAAAAGCTGGCGTAATCGTCTGTGCCATCGGTTTGTAATGTGCCTCCGATGCGGTTGACCGGCTCGCTCAAAAACATCGCTTCAACTTCTTGGGCCGTGAGGGTGCGGTTCCAAACGCCGAAGTCGTCGAGGTCGCCGTTGAAGGAGTCCCAAGCCGAGTGGTTCATCCGTCCGATGGCGAAATCGGGGGAATTCGTCACGAAGGCTTGGGCGTAGGTGTTGGTCAATTGTCCATTGACGTAGGTCCTCCAGTCTTGCCCATCCTCGGTGAGCACGAAGTGGATCCACTCGCCATCGTTGAGCGTCGTGTTGATGGGTACACCAGAAAATGTGATGTAGTCCCAGGAGTTGAACCAGCCGCATTGCGTGGTGATTCCGCCATTCCAGAATTCCCAGAGTCGGGGGTTCAAACAGCCGGTGCCATCTCGCTTGGCCCAGAAAGAAATCGAGAAGGCCGTGTTGTTGGCCATGTCCGGCAGGTCCATGTCGATGCGATCCGAACAATTCCCGGCAAACGAATACGCAGCGTCGGCTGTGCCATTGCGGTCCGTGGGGAGAACCGCACCCGTGACCGTGCCGTGGGGGGAATTTCCGCTGCCATCGTCGGCATTTCCGTCGAATGGATACCAGGCCATGAGACCATCGGTGGGGACGTAGGAAGGGACTTGGGCGGAGGCGGTGAGGCCTGCACCCAAAAGAGTCAGGAATAGAAGTCGTTTCATAGGTCAGTCTTTCAGGCAACGGAGGCTGCGGCC
>CALBSW010000107.1 GCA_937967465.1 uncultured Flavobacteriales bacterium | reverse complement strand
TGACGGCTTGCTGGTGGCGTTGGCGTGCACTGTCCCTGAGGTGGCAGCCCTGGCATCATGAAGGATAACCGCACGCGGTCGTCCCGTTCAACATAGAATTCAATGATGCAGGCTCCCACCATGGGGGCCTGTTTTCGTTTCCCCCTTTTTCTTTTTCACCCCCAATTCCAGCGCCATGCGCACCACCAAAATCACCCTCGAGGAGCGGGAGCTTCCCACCCATTTCTACAACATCGTTCCGGACATGCCGAATGCGCCGTTGCCCCCGCTCCACCCAGGAACGCGAGAACCCATCGGCCCCGAGATGCTCGGCCCCCTCTTCCCGGAGGCTCTCATTGCACAGGAAATGAGCCCGGAACGGCACATCGAGATTCCGGAAGAAGTCCGCGAGAAGTACTTGAAATACCGACCGACGCCGGTCTTCCGGGCGCACGACCTCGAGAAGCACCTCGACACCCCGGCCAAGATCTATTACAAATACGAAGGAGTCAGTCCCAGCGGATCGCACAAGCCCAACACGGCCCTCGCCCAGGCCTACTACAACATGAAGGAGGGCACGAAGAAAATCGTCACCGAAACCGGGGCCGGCCAATGGGGATCTGCCCTGTCCTTCGCCTGTGCGCAATTCGGCCTCGAGTGCGAGGTCTTCATGGTCAAGCTCAGCTACAACCAGAAGCCCTACCGCAAGACGCTGATGAACACCTACGGCGCAGAGGTCCACGCGTCACCGACCAACCTGACCGAGGCCGGCCGGTCCATCCTTGCCGACAACCCCGATTCACCGGGCAGCCTCGGCATCGCGATCAGTGAAGCCGTGGAAATCGCCGCCCAGGATCCGGACGCCAAGTACGCCCTCGGCTCGGTGCTCAACCACGTCCTGCTGCACCAGACCGTGGTGGGCCAGGAAGCCGTCAAGCAAATGGAAAAGGCCGGCGAGCTGCCCGACGTGGTCATCGCACCGTTCGGTGGCGGATCCAACTTCGCCGGAATCTCCTTTCCCTTCCTGGGCCAAAACCTGACCGAAGGCAAGAAGATCCGCTGCATCGCCAGCGAGCCGACCTCCTGTCCGAAGCTGACGCGTGGCCAATTCCGCTATGACTTCGGCGATACGGTGGGCATGACGCCATTGCTGCCCATGTACACGCTCGGCCACAACTTCGTTCCCGCGCCCATCCACGCTGGGGGACTGAGGTACCACGGCGCCGGGGTTGTGGTCAGCCAACTGCTCAAGGATCAGCTCATTGAGGCCCGCGCCCACGACCAGCTCGCCTGCTTCGAGGCGGGCACCACATTCGCCCGGATTGAAGGCATCCTGCCCGCACCGGAGACCTGCCACGCCCTGGCCACGGCCTTCGAGGAGGCCAAGCGGTGTCGCGAGGAAGGCAAGGAAGAGGTCATCCTGATTCACCTGTGCGGCCACGGCCACTTCGACCTCGGTGCCTACGAAACCTACCTGCGCGGCGAATTGAAACTGCACGAATTGAGCGAGGAGGAGATCGCCGCCTCCCTGGCCAAGCTCGACACCCCCGTCCTGCAGTAAGACGGGGCTTCCAAGAACGGGGCGGTGCGCGTGTATGGTCGCGTACCGCCCTTGTTTCTGAAAATCAAGGGCAGATCAACCCAAAAGCGGCGAGCAAAACCAGCATGTCCGGGA
>CALBSW010000106.1 GCA_937967465.1 uncultured Flavobacteriales bacterium | reverse complement strand
GTTAACCTGCGCCTCAGCGCTGGCGGATACCAAACGCCCAACCGCTTGGAGGTAGAATTGACACCGGCGCGTCCGGCCTTCCTCAATGTGACCCTGTCGCCACTCACGGTGGCCGTGGAAGCGGCTGAGGTGGTGGCCGAGACCGCCAAAGGGGAAGAGGAGGCTCCCGTGTCTTTGCGCCGCATCGGCACCAATGAGATCAAGCGCAATCCCGGCGGAGGGCGGGACATCAGCAAGGCCATCCGCAGCTTGCCGGGCGTGGCGGCCATCCCCAGTTTCCGGAACGACATCGTGATCCGAGGGGGCGGGCCGAACGAGAACCGGCTCTGCATCGACGGCAACGAGGTGACCACCATCCACCCCGCCCGGCGGGAAGAGGCGAGAGGAGGCCCGGTGGGGATGATCAATGTGGACCTCGTTGAAGAGGTGGAGTTCTACTCCGGGGCGTTTCCCGCCACCCGGGGCAATGCCCTGTCGAGCGTCATGGAGTTCGGGTTCAAGACCGCGCGCACCGATGAGTGGACTTCCAATGCCGTGGTGGGGACCAGCGACCTGGGCCTCACGTTTGAGGGGCCAACGGGGGAGAACAGCTCGCTCATCATCAGTGCGCGTCGCAGCTATCTGCAGTTCCTGTTCGAAGTGTTGGGCCTGCCCTTCCTGCCGATCTACAACGACCTGCAGTTCAAATACGTCCACCAGCCGTCACCGAATGAGCGCCTGACCGTGCTCGGCATCGGAGCTTATGATGACTTTCAGCTGAACCTCTCGGTGGCCGATGACACCACCGCGGAGGATTACCTCGATCAGGTGGCCATTCTGGACGCCTTGCAGGTGAACCGCCAGTGGAATTATGCCATGGGGGTCAAGTATGACCGGTTCACCGAAAATGGCCGTTGGACATGGGTGGCCAGCCGAAACATGCTGAGCAACCGGGCCTTCAAGCACGTCGACAACGATGTGAACCAGCGCCGGACCCTGGATTACCTCTCGCGGGAGATGGAAAACAAGCTGAGGCTGGAGCGCCGCCGCTACGGGGCGGACGGGTTCAAAATGACATGGGGGGCACAATATGAGTACGCCCGATTCACCAACGACACCTACACCGAGCGCTACCTCTTCTTGCAGGACACGTTGGTGACCATCGATTTCAACAGCGCGCTCGACCTCCACAAATACGGGGCATTCATCCAGGCGTCGAAGCCATTTGCGGACGGTCGGGTGACCCTGAGTGGCGGTCTTCGCGTGGATGGCAATGAAGTCAATGCATCCATGTCCAATCCGCTCCGGCAGCTCAGTCCGCGGGTGGCCATGCGGTGGAGCGTGGCGCCGAAGCTCAGTCTCAATGCCAACGTGGGACGCTACTACCAGCTCCCGAGCTACCTCATCCTCGGTTATGTGGAGGAGGGGCAGAGGGTCAACCAGGGCGAGGCGCGGTTCTTGCGCTGCGATCAGGCGGTGCTCGGTGTGCGGTACGATTGGGCAGAGAAGAACACCACGTTGGGACTGGAGGGCTTTGCCAAAGGCTATGATGGTGCCCCCGTCAGCTTGAACACCGGAATCGCCCTGGCCAACCTTGGTGCTGACTTCGGTGTGGTGGGCAATGAGGCGGTCCGCTTTGATGGTGTCGGACGGGCCTATGGCCTGGAGTTCCTCGCACAGCGCCGGCTCTATAAAGGTGTGTATGGTCTTCTGGCCTATACCTATGTCCGGAGCGAATACGAGTTCAATGGCGATTTCACGCCGAGCGCATGGGACAGCCGACACATTGTGTCCTTGACAGGAGGCGCCAAGTTGAAGCGGGACTGGGAGATTGGGGTTCGCTGGCTTTACAGTGGCGGTTTGCCCTTCACGCCCTATGACTTGGATGTGTCCTTGGATCGCGTGTATTGGGATGTGGCCAATGTGCCCCAGTTGGACTACGCGCGGCTGAATGCGGGGCGCAATGCGTCCTTCAGTCAATTGGACTTGCGCATCGACAAGAAGTGGTTCTTCGAGAATTGGAGCCTCGATGTCTTCATGGATGTTCAGAATCTCTTCGGGCAAGTCGCTGATGCCCCCGACGCGTTGGATGTGGTCCGCGACCCGGCCACGGGGGAGCCCATCCCGGATCCGGTGGACCCTTCGCGTTACCAGGCGCGGTACATCGGGGTCAATGCCGGTTCTGCCATTCCGGCCATTGGCCTGATTGTCGAACTTTGAGGGGTGCGCATCGACAAGTT
>CALBSW010000105.1 GCA_937967465.1 uncultured Flavobacteriales bacterium | reverse complement strand
GAGCCGATGCCGCTGCCGGGCAGGACGGCCTTGTGGATGGTCAGTTCCACGCCCCAATTGACGCCGAGCGTGTTGAGGACGCTGCGGGCGGCCATGCCGCTCACGTTGTGCTCCACCTCCATGGGGAGGTCGGCCCCGATGATCTCCTTGATTTGGACGCCGGGCGTGTCCGTGCGTTTGAGGTCGAGTCGTTCCAAGGGGCGCTCCAAGGCCAGGCCGAGGCAATCGAAGCCCACCGTGAGGTTGGCGACGGTGGCCGGGGCGGCGACGGAGATGTGGTCCCTGGGCGTCATTCGGATGGCTTCTGTGGTCAGCGGCTGGCGGCGATGCGGATCAGGTCGCCGAAGACGCCCATGGCGGTCACGGCAGCGCCAGCGCCGGCGCCCTGGATGATGAGCGGACGTTCTGCGTATCGATCGGAGGTGATCAACACGATGTTGTCGACCCCTTGAATGTTGTAGAACGGGTGGTCTGCAGGAACAGAACGCAAGCCGGTCTGTGCTTGGCCGGTGCTGCCGTCAAAGCTGGCGACATACTTCAAGCGTTCTCCTTTGGCGTCGGCTTCCTTCCAAGTGGCCTGCATGGCCTCTTCGATGTCCGGGAGGGATTCCATGAAGGCGTCGATGCTGCCTTCCATCTGGCGGTCGAGGAGGAACCCCTTCCCTTCCACATTGGACATCTCCAGCGTGTAGCCGGCCTCGCGGGCGAGGATGAGGATTTTGCGCTGGACGTCCACGCCGCTCAGGTCGGTGCGGGGATCGGGCTCGGTCAATCCCGCTGCCCGGGCGTTCTCGATGACCGTTTTGAACGTCGTGTCGCCATTGAAGTTGGAGAAGACATAGTTCAGGGTCCCGCTGAACATGCCCTCAATCTTGTGAATGCGGTCTCCGCTCTGGATCAGGTGCTGAATCGTATCGATGAGCGGGAGTCCGGCACCGACGTTGGTTTCGAAGCGGTACTCCACTCCTTCCCGAAGCGCGAGTTGCTTCAGGCCTTCGTAGCGTTCTTGCCCGGCGCTGGTGGCGATTTTGTTGGAGGCGACGACAGCAATGCTGTGGGCCAATGCCTGTTCGTAGACGTCGCTGGCCTCCTTGCTGGCGGTGTTGTCCACCAACACACTGTTCTCCAAATCCATCTCGGCTATGGCCTGAACGAAGGCTTCCGGTGAGCTGTCTGTCTCGGCCCCCTTCAATTGGGCGCGCCAGTCCCCGGAAATGCCGTCGGAATTGAGCAGCATCTTGCGGCTGTTGGCCAAGCCGATGATTTGAAGGTCGAGGTGGCGCACCTGCTTGAGGTCCTCACTTTGGGCGAGGATTTGGTCCACCATGGTGCCGCCGACGTTGCCGACGCCAAGGCAGAAGATGTGGAGACGCTTGACTTCCTCTTCGAAGAAGGCTTGGTGCAGGGACTGCAGGGCCTTGCGTTCATGGCGGGCATCGATGACGATGGAGATGTTGCGCTCGGTGCTGCCTTGGGCGATCGCCCGAATGCTGACCCCGTTGCGGCCCAGGGTTCCGAAGGCGCGTCCGGAGATGCCGCTTTGCATGCGCATGCCGTCCCCGACGATGGCGATGACGCTGAAGCCGTCTTCCACGATGAGCTCGTCAATGCGGCCGAGGTGTTGGTCACTGCCGAATTCCATGTTGAGGACGTGCTTGGCCTTGTGGGCATCGGCATCGTCCACGGCAATGGTGATGGCGTGCTCGGAAGAGCCTTGCGTGATGAGCACCACGTTGACCTCGGACAAGGAGAGGGCGGTGAAGAGCCGCCTCGAAAACCCTGGAATGCCGACCATTCCCCCACCGGATACTGTGATGAGGGTGATGGATTTGAGGGAGCTCAATCCGCAGACACCCCGGTTTCGGGTCGTGCCTTCGCTCTTCTGATCCGCTGCCAGAACCAGGGTGCCTTGGGATTCCGGGTCGTCCGTTTTGCGGACATGCAGCGGAATGCCAACATCGGCGAGGGTCGCCACTGTGGGCGGGTAGACCACTTTGGCGCCGAAATGACACAGCTCCATGGCTTCGTTGTAGCTCAATTCCCGGATGACCTGAGCGGAAGGCACCACGGAGGGGTTGGCCGTCATCATGCCGTCCACATCGGTCCACTTCTCCAAAGCCTCGGCTTGGAGGAAGCTGGCCACGTAAGCAGCGGAGAGGTCACTGCCACCCCGTCCGAGCGTGGTGGGGGTTCCGTCCGCAGTGGTGCCGATGAAGCCTTCCATGATGAACAGGCCGGACGAATTCAGATCCAAGTCACGGAACTGTTGGGCGCTTTGCTCGAGGTCGAGACGCGCATTGCCGAAACGGTCATCCGTCTTCATCATCTCCAACGCTGAGAGGCGAACCGGGCTGAGGCCGAGATCGGAAAAGTGGCCATGCAGAATGGGCACGGACAGTCGCTCACCCAGGCCAATCAGTTCGTCTCGGGTCCGGTGGGACAACTCCCTGAGGAGGAAAATGCCGTAGAGCAAGTCGTCCAGGTGTCCGAGCAGCTGCTTCAGTTCGGGTTCAGCAGAGGAGAACGTGGCGGGTTCGAGCAAGTCGAGCGCGCATTGGATGTGGCGGTCCCGCAGCTCGCGGGCCACTTCCCTGTAGCTGCCCTCCCCTTTTTGCGCGGCCTCGCCGGCAGACACCAGCGCGTCGGTCACGCCGCCGAGCGCCGACGCAACGACAAAGGCTTGAGACGAACTGTCCTGCGACTTTTTGTGGAGCAGAACGCGACCGCAAGCCCGAATGCGATCAGGTGCAGCCACGGAGGATCCTCCGAATTTCAAAACGTGCATGGTGGCCATGTTTGAGGAACCACCCTACGCATCGTTGAACGGGAGGTTGCGGTCCGTATAATAATATACGACGCAGCGGCGGGTTATCCTTCCTCTTTCGCGAATTTGGAGATGACCTCCATGCTCACGCCGGTGTTGGAGAAGCCGCCGTCGTGGAAGAGGTTCTGCATGGTGACGTAGCGGGTGAGGTCGCTGAACAACGTGGCACAGTAGTCGGCACACGCTTGGCCTGTGGCATTGCCCAGCGGGCTCATCGCTTCACTGTATGCGATGAATTCATCGAATCCTTTCACGCCGCTGCCCGCCGTGGTCACGGTGGGGCTTTGGCTGATGGTGTTGATGCGGACCTTCTTCTGGGTGCCGTAATGGTACCCGAAGCTGCGCGCAATGCTCTCGAGCAGGCTCTTGGCGTCGGCCATGTCCCCGTAGTCCGGGAAGGTGCGCTGCGCTGCGATGTAGCTCAGGCCGACCACGCTGCCCCATTCGTTGATGGCGTCGAGCTCCATGGCGGTCTGGAGGGTCTTGTGCAAGCTGATGGCGCTCACGTCGAAGGTCTTGTCGAGGTAGCTGTAGTTCAGCCCGGTGTAGTGCTTTCCCTTCCGCACGTTGGGCGACATGCCGATGGAGTGCAAGACGAAATCGACTTTCCCGCCGAAGTGCTCCATGGCGCCTTCAAAGAGGGCTTTCAGATCCTCCATGCTGGTCGCATCCGCCGGAATGACCGGGGCGTTGCCGCATTGCTCAGCGAGCTTGTGGATCTCGCCCATCCGCATGGCGACCGGGGCATTCGTCAAGACGATTTCAGCGCCCATGCGGTGAACGGTCTCGGCCGTCTTCCAGGCGATGGACATGTCGTTGAGGGCGCCGAAAATGATGCCCTTCTTTCCTTCAAGCAGGTTCATGGTCTGTGGTGTCTGAATCGGCGAATTAAGCGCAATCCGCTTGGCCCTGCTCGGGTGCGGGCAGGATTTTGTCCGGGTTGAGGATGTGGACAGGGTCAAACGCGTCCTTGATGCGGCGCTGCA
>CALBSW010000104.1 GCA_937967465.1 uncultured Flavobacteriales bacterium | reverse complement strand
GCGACCACCGAGATCTACACTCTTTCCCTACACGACGCTCTTCCGATCTCATCCCTTTGATCCGGGTCACCTTGACCTGTTGCTCGGGGACGTCAATGGTCTTCACCAGGGTGCGGGGACCGGCGCTGGGCAGGCGCTCGCCGACGCTACTGACCTCTTCGACCTCGACGGTGAACTCCACGCGCTCAGACAGGCAGGGGTTCAGCGACGACATCTGCCAGTTGTAGTAGAAATAGTAGTACGTGTACTGGTTGGGCCCGTTGATGGTCGTGCTGGTGATGCTGGCCAGCGACCCGATCTCGTAGGGGTAGTTGACCTCGGCGTTGTTGTCCTCGCGCCAGAGCAGGGGCTCGGCATTGCCGGACCGGATGCCGTAGTTCGTGCCGGCAGGCAGCTCGGCATTGACCGCAAACACGTTGAGCCCGGGATCGAGGTCCTGGGAGACGGTGTGCACCACAGCTCCGGTTCCGTTGAGGATTTCGATGGTCTGCGGGCCGCCGCCAGCAGAATACACGTCGACGGATTCCAGAATGGCGTCCTGGTGCACGTCGAAGAGGAGCCAGTAGTTGTTGTTGGGGTGGTGCTGGCCGTTGTCGAGGTCGGGCTCGGCCTTGCCGCCGGTCATGCCGTACTCGCCGTTGGAGTTGGCCACCCAGACCGAGCCGTCCGCGGTGAGGAGGGGCAGGGTGTAGCTCGGGCCAATGGCCAGTGGCGTCACGTCGGTCTCCGTGGCAAACCAATGCGTACCGTCGCCACCGTTGAAGGTGATGGCGTCCGTTTGCTGCACGGCGCTTTGGGCCTCCGGCGCCTCGATCTCAAAGCAAGAGCCGTCGTCGATGGTGGCCACCTCGGAGAAGTTGCAGGCCCCGGCGTCGGTGCACCCGATGCAGAAGAGTTCCTCTCCCTCGCAGCCACCACACTCGTTGAATTCCAAGCAAGATCCATTGTCCTCCAAGGCGTCTGGATCGTAGTTGCAAGCCGTGGGATCGGTGCACCCCAGAACGCTCACGTTGTCGGCCATGTCCAGAAGGAACAGGCCTTCCTCGATGTGGGAGACGGCAATGATGCCGGATGGGAAGTAGGGATAATTGGACCAGGCCCCGTTGAACTGCGGACCATCGTTTTCGGGGTAGAGGTCAAAAGAGGCCACTTGTTCGAGCTGCCCCTCGGCCACGTTTTCGAGATCCAAAACTTGCAATCCCGCGCGGTAATTGGCTTGGTAGACGTATCCCTCGTGGGTGTAGAGGTTGTGGTCGATGGCGGAGGTGTTGCCGAAGTGGGTGCCGATGAGCGTGACGTTGTCGAGGTTTTGCACATCGAAGATGTAGGTCCGGGTGTTGATCGACCCCTCGTCGAGTTCGTCACCCAGCAGGACGTACTTGTGGTCTTCCGTCAGCCATCCCTGGTGGGTGTAGGCGGAGGTGGAGTAGCCGGTGGCGCTGATGAGCGTGGCGTCTGACGGGTCGGTGACGTCGACGATGGTCAGGGTGTTTTCATTGAAGCAGAATGCGATTTCCTTTCCTCCGAACTCGGCGTCGGGACCCTCGTAGGTGACGACCTGGGCATCGTGGGTGTAGCCATCCGCCTCGAAGGATCCAATGGCGAAGGGATTGGCCGGGTCGCTGATGTCGACGATGTGCAGTCCGCCTGAAAACGTGTCGGTGCCCACACCGTAAGCCCGCCCGACTTCGGGGTTGATGACGATGTTGTGGGCGTTGCCAAACCCGGTGTAGAGTGCCGTCGGCTCGATGGTGACCGGCGGATTGGCAATGCTGCTGAGTTGGGTCAAGTCGACCACCTGCATGCCATGCCCCCCAGCTTCGGAGACAATGAAGGCGTGGTTTCCATACACCTTGATGTCCCGCCACATGGAGCTGATCGTGGCGGTCGGCAAGTCGGCCACGAGGAACGGATTGAAGGGGTCGGAGATGTTGACGAAGGCGGTGCCGTTCGTCCGGCCCATGATCACGTACTCCGTGCTGTCGACCGGGTCCACCCAGCCCCAAATGTCATTCGCGTCTCCACCGCCCAGTTCGTCCAGCGCCATGAAGGCCACCAGGTCGATGTTTTCGCAAGGGAACTCGCCCGCCATCCCATTCTCACAGGGGATCTGGCCGTGCGCGGTGATGGAGGCCAGCAGAAGCAGGGGGAGAATGAGGCGTTGAATCATGCAGCGAAAGTACCGCTTCGCCCTCCCCGATGTTCACCGAGCCAACTCAGAGGTTGGCGCGGACGATGGAGTCGAGGACGGCATTGGTGTCTTCTCCGTAGCCCATGTCGCGGTGGGCGATCTGGCCTTCTCGGTCGAGGACGAACCAGGTCGGGTAGGCGCGCACGGGGTAGCCCTCGGGCAGGGAGTCCATGAGCATCTGGGGGATGTCCAGCTTGCGGTAGTTCAGGTAGCGCTGCACCGTGGCCGCGTCTTGGTGGTGGTTGACGCCGAGGACGGTGAAGCCTTCCGGCCCGAATTCTTCCTGCATCTCGGCGAGATGCGGCATGGCCCGCATGCAGGGTCCACAGCCGATGTACCAGAAGTCGAGGTAGACCACCTGGCCCTCATAGTCGGCGAGCGCGGCGTCCGTGCCGTCGAGCAGGGTGCCCGTCAGCGCGGGGGCTTCGGCGCCCAGCTGCGGCAGGGCGGCCATCGTCTCCTCGTACCAATCGCCATCTCCACCGCCGGCGATGTCGTTGCGCGGTTCGGGGTCGCGGGCCCAATCGGGTCGGCTCCATTCGGCCAACGCCGCTTCGACGGCAGGGTCATTGACCAATTCCCAATCCCATCCGATGGTGGTCTCCCGGCCATAAGCCATGTCGCCGCGGAACCAGTCTTCCCGGTAGCGGACCGGCAGGCCGTCCGGGGCCCGGAACTCCCACGTCTTCCGGGAGTAGGTCTCGGGATGGAAGTCGTCCGCCGTGGTGTCCTGGACCTCTTCGATGCCGACGATGAACCGCTCAGGGGAATCCCCGTCGGGCGGCAGGTGCTCGGTGGTCATGATGAGCATGCTGTCTTCTGCTAGGGCCGACCACCACGCGGTGTCGGTCAGCATGACCGGCAGGCATTGCGATACGTAGTAGTTCGGAACCCAATTGCCGTTGGAACTTCGGCCGGACACGGTGTCGGCGGTCAAAACGCTGTCGTTGTTGATTCGAATCTGGACACCGTTCCACAATCGATACCGGTATTGCGAAGTGTCCTCTTCATCGCGGTAGGTGTCGGTCAAGGTCCAGGCCAACAGGGTGGAATCGCCCACTGGCTGCTCAGCCAACCAATCCATTTCGACCGTGCGTTCCCAGCGGTCTCCAGTGGCTCCGGTGAACGCAGTCATGGTCGAGATGAAGCGGGCATTCTTCACGCCGGCTTGGGCGATGCGCACGCTGTCGGCATCGGTGAAGGCAGTGTCGGGCTGGCTGCAGGACGCAAGGAGGACCAAGATGAAAAGGGCGGAGCCGGTGGACGGCATGGAATGGCGCATGAGGCCAACTTACGCCACACGTGACCGTCATCGGGTGTGGCGCTTGAACGAACCGGGCCACTGAGGTCAGCGGATGATTTGGACGGTGCCGGTCTCGGCGTGACGGAATCCGACCTGGTCGCGGTAGCGGACGCGCCACAGGTACAGACCGTCCGGCACGTAGTGTGTTCCGCCATTGACCTCGCCCATCCACGGACGCTCCGGGTCTTCGGAGGTCCAGATGACGGTTCCCCAGCGGTTGTAGACCTCCATGTGGTACTCGGTCACGCCCAGGGCGGAGGGCAACCAGAAGTCGTTGATGCCGTCTCCGTCCGGTGTGAAGGCGCTCGGTGCGAAGAAGATGGTGCCGTTGACGACGACCTCGGCGGTGGCGGTCGCCGTGCAGCCGAAGGGGCTGATGACGGTCTGCACGATGTCGAACGTCCCTCCGTTGCTGAAGATGTAGCTTCCGTCGGCGCTCCCGAGGCTTCCGCCGTCGGACATCCAGTAGGTGACGTCGGCGTTTTCCTGTGCCGTCGACGTGATGTCGACGATGGGGGTCAACAGGTCCACCACGGTGGGCTCCAGGTCGAAGCCCACTTGAGGCGGCGGGTAGACGGTGATGGTCTGGGGCAAATCAAAGGAGAGGGTGGCCGGGCAGTTCCCGGTGGACACGACGTCGACGGAGGCGCTGAAGGTGCCGGTCTCGGTGAAGAGGTGGGCCGGCGCATCCTGCAGACTGGATGTGCCGTCGCTGAAATGCCAATGGTAATCGAGGGGCCACAGGGTCTCCGCATCCGCGAAGTTCACAGTCAGCGGGAGGCAACCCGCCTCCGGCCAGACGTCGACGGCGAAGGGCGTGAGGGTGGGGGTCTGCTCGACGAAGATGGAGTCGGTGATGCTGTTCGTGCAGCCGATTTCATCCAGGGTGAGCGTCACCGAATGCCAGCCGGCTTCGGTGAATTGGATGCTGTCAACTTGGGTGCCGGTGGCGGCGGCCGGGACCCCGCCGTCAAAGGACCACGTGTATTCGGGGCCGATGAACTGGGCGCCCGAGCCGGCAAAGGCAAAGGCGTTGTCGCCGTCGCATTGGGACGGGGGTGGGGTGAATTGCGGCGCCGGTTGGTGGACGAGCAGGTCGAAGTCGGCGGTGGACAGGAGGCACTCGAGTCCGGTGAAGGTCACCTCGAGCAGGTAGTTGCCGGCATTCTCGAATTGGGCATTCTCAATCAGGGCGGAGGCGGTGTTGGCGGAGAATCCCTCGGGGCCTGTCCAGGTGTAGTTGGCCAGCGACTCGGCGATGGGATTGTTGACGAATTCGGGCACTTCCAGGGCGATGTCGCTGCCGAGGCAGGTGGTCCCGACGGGCTCAATCAAGACGGGCGGGCAGACGCCGGTCTGCACATCGAGGGTGGTGACCGCCTCCACGGGGCAACCGTTGGCGTCCACGAGGGCGCTTTGTCCGTCGTTGTCCTGCGGATTGCCCGAGATGTCGCCTGCCCCGGTGATCTGCGCCACCCCGGTCAGGGTGCCGTCGCATTGGAGCAGAAGGCAATCGTCCGTCAGTTGGACCTGGAAACGGAAGGCCACGCTGTCTACACCCGTGGGGTCGTTGCCGAGCAGCCCGCCTTGCCCCGCATTGGCCCCCACGCCGGCCCGGACGCGCACGGTCTCCTGGTCCGCGAGGAATTCCCCCTCGTCGTCGCCCTCGTCATCGGTCATGGTCCCGGAGAGGGGACCGGCCAGCCAAAACAGCGTGCCGGGGATGTAGGTCGTCCGCAGGTCGAGGGTCTTCGACAGCTCCACGTCCACGGCGGCGTCCGACCCGAGGTTCTTGCCCACCACCGTGTACTGGAGGATGTCGCCGGGTTCCGCCAATCCGCCATTCAGGTCCTCGATGTAGACGGTGGCCCGGAGGTCGGGCTCGTACACATCGATGACCGAGGTGATAACTTGGACGGTGATGGATTCCCCGCCGGTCGTCACGCGGATGCTCGCGTCGGTGGCGTTGTTGGGAAGGAAGTCGAACCCACTGTTGTCGGGGACGAAGATGTTGGCGTCGTGACCGAGCGTGTTGTTGAATGCGGGCAAGCGCCAGGGGTTGATCACACCGTCGGTGCTGTGGCTGCTGTTGAACGCGTTGTCGATGTCGTGGGTGGCGTCCTCGATGTATTCGATGGTGCCGGTGCCGTTGAATCCAAGCTGGTCGCCCCCTTCGCCGCGGTCGCCATCGTAGGCCACCACGCCCAGCTGCAGGTCGACGGGCCCGAGGGGCGGGGTCAGGAACCCGGAGATAGGCACGTCCACGGTGCTGCTGCCGCCCGATGTGATCATGGCGAGTCCGTCGAAGACGGTGAGGTTGCGCATGGGGGAGAGGGCGTCCTCGTAGACGACCACCATGACCCATCCGCCCCACGAGCTACTGCCTTGGACGGACACGACGTTGCCCACGGTATATCGCGCGTTCATTGGGTTGCCCGCCACCCATTCGGTGATGTCGGCAAAGCAGCAATAGTTGTCGACGCCCGAAGCGTCAAAGGCGAACTCTTCGTCGGCCACGATGTCGATGTAGGGGTCTCCGTCGGCTGCGCGGATCTTGACCTGATCCTTGAGGTTCTCATTGGGGACGAAGCCATTGCCCAACCGGCGTGCGCAACAGAGCCCGGCACAGCTGATG
>CALBSW010000103.1 GCA_937967465.1 uncultured Flavobacteriales bacterium | reverse complement strand
CAGGGCAGGAATCCGCTGCGCTCGTCAATGGCGCGGGAGAACTCAGCTGGGCCCAGACCTTCTCGGCCATCGCCTCGGCCGACCTGCTCATCGTCGGCGATACCGGGGCCATGCATGCCGGCGCCGCTCTTCAGGTGCCGATGGTGGTCGTTTGGGGGTGCACTTCTCCGGCCTTGGGCATGGGGCCTTGGCGGGCCCACCCCGATACCGTTCAGTTGGAGCCGGAGCAGCCCGAGCGGTCCCGTCCCTGCAGCCGGTTGGGAGACCGGTGTCGACACCGCACCCCGTGCATCCACCGCGTGTCACCGCAGCGCATCCTGGAGGCGGCCCGGAACATCCTCAGTTGAACAGTGCCTTGAGCTCAGTCGCCTCCGCCGGCTTCATTTTTCCGGCGAGAATCAGGCGGAGTTGACGGCGGCGCAGGGCGCCTTCGAAACGTCGCTGCTCTTCCTCACTCTCGGGCACCAGATCCGGCACCATGATGGGCGCGCCAAGCTGATCGACCGCCACGAAGGTGTACATCGCTTCATTGCTCTTGGAGCGCTTTCCGGTGGCGTTGTCTTCCACAAAGACCTCCATGAACACCTCCATGGAGCTGGTGAAGGCCCGGCTGACCTTGGCCTCGATGGTGACCATGTCGCCGAGCCGGATGGGCTGGTCGAAGGAGACGTTGTTGACCGCTGCAGTGACCACGACCCGGCGGCAATGCCGGTTGGCGCTGATGGCCGACGTGATGTCCATCCAATTCAGCAACTGTCCACCCATGAGGTTGCCGAGGACATTGGTGTCGTTGGGCAGGACAATGTGGGTGGTGGTGGCGAAAGTCTCTTTCGCAGTGCGGGTTTTGGGCGCCATGATGGTCGTTGTTGCCCTGCAAAGGTCGCCCGCAGGACCCGATGGCGGGAATCCGACAACACTCCTTCACCTTTGCACCATGTCCTACGACGTCCTGAAAGCCCTCCACATCATTTTCGTGGTGACCTGGTTTGCGGGATTGTTTTACCTCGTCCGGCTGTTCATCTACCATCGGGAAGCCGAGGACAAGCCCGTTGCAGAGCGGGATGTGCTGGTTCCGCAGTTCCGCATCATGGAGCGGCGCCTCTGGGCGGCCATCACCTTGCCCAGCGGGGTGCTGGCCACCGCATTCGGTGTGGCGTTGGTCTGGCTCAATCCCGCGTGGCTGCGGATGCCCTTCATGTGGGTGAAGCTGGCCTTTGTCGGAGGGCTGTGGGTCTACATGTGGGCGGTGTGGCGCATCCTGGCAGAATGCCGCGGTGGATCCCCATCCGCGTCTTCCATTCGATTGCGCTTCCTGAATGAGTTGCCGACAGTCATCCTGATAGCCGTGGTCTTCCTGATCGTCCTCAAGGATGCTGTGGGCTGGATTTGGGGGGTGGCCGGCATCCTCGGTCTGGCCCTGCTCCTCACGTTGGCCATCAAGCGCTATCAGAAGCTTCGCGCCGGCCAAAAGGAGCCCGGGGAGGGGGCTTAATTTTGCACCATGGCCCTTTCGCTCATCGACACGCATTGCCACGCCTACGCCTCCGCATTTGATGTGGACCGCAAAGAGGCCATTGCGCGCGCCGTGGAAGCGGGGGTCGACCGGCTGCTGCTGCCCAACATCGATGCCGCGAGCATCCAGCCCCTGCTCGACTTGGTGGCCGAACATCCTGACCGGTGCCATCCGATGATGGGACTTCACCCATGCCATGTCGACGCCGAATGGGAGGCCGAATGCGCTCCGATTCTTCGTGCGTTGGACGCCCACCCTTGCATTGCCGTTGGAGAAATCGGCATGGACCTGTTTCGGGGCCGGGAGACGCGGGATGCGCAAATCGCCGCGTTCCACGCACAGATTGGCTGGGCCCTCGAGCGGGATTTGCCCGTCGTGCTGCACGTCCGGGAGGCCTTCGAGGACACCTTCGCCATCCTCGATCAATACGCGGATACGCCCTTGCGTGGGGTGTTCCATTGCTTCACCGGAGGGCGTGCAGAGGCGGACAAGGTCATGTCCTATGGCCGGTTCCATGTTGGCTTGGGCGGGGTGACCACGTTCAAGAATGGGGGACTTGACCAGGTGGTGCCCCATTTGCCGACAGACCGCATTCTCCTCGAAACCGACAGTCCTTACCTCGCACCGACCCCCTACCGCGGAAAGCGCAACGAGCCTGCCTACACCCGGCTCGTGGCCCAGCGGGTGGCCGACCTGCTGGAGATGCCCATCGAGGAGGTGTCGGCCTTGACCACCGCCAACGCAGAGCGCTTGTTTCGCCTGCCGGCCTTCCATCCCCCCTCCGCATGACGCCCAGCCGCATCCTGCTCGTCTACACCGGAGGAACCATCGGTTCCGAGGAGGACCTCGATACGGGGGCCCTGAAGCCGTTGAACTTCGACCACCTGCGCAACCGGGTGCCCGAGGTGGAAGGTTTGGAGGCGGAGTTGGAGTTCGAATCCATGGCGCCCATCGACAGCAGCGACATGACGCCCGATCGGTGGAGCGAACTGGCCCGCTTGCTGCACCTGCGCCGCGATCGGTACGACGGGTTCGTTGTGTTGCACGGAACCGACACCATGGCTTACACCGCCAGTGCGTTGAGCTTCATGTTGCCGGATTTCGGAAAGCCGGTGGTGCTCACCGGGAGCCAATTGCCCATCGGGGTATTGCGGACGGACGGCAAAGAGAACTTGCTCACCGCCATCGAGATTGCGGCCAAGTGGGATTCTGCAGACCCCAACCGCGGCCCGCTGGTGCGCGAGGTGGTCATCTATTTCGGCGATGAGTTGCTCCGAGGCAACCGCGCCCACAAGCAAGATGCCGAGGGTTTCCAAGCCATGACCAGTCCCAATTTTCCGGCCTTGGCCGAAGTGGGCGTTCATGTGCGGTTCCGCCGGGACTTGTTGTTGCGCCCGGTGGGGGAGCCGGCGTTGCGCGTCGACATCGACCCCAATGTGACGGTCGTGCACCTGCACCCGGGATTGACACCCGATGCGTTGCGACACCAGTTGTCACAACCGGGATTGCGTGCGGCCATCCTGCGGACCTATGGGTCGGGCAATGCACCGCGCAATGCCGACTTCCTGGCCGTGTTGGCCGAGGCGCAGGAGGCCGGAGTGTTCATGGTCAATGTGACCCAATGCACCGTGGGCTCGGTGGATGCGAACCGGTATGTCACGGGGGCGGGCTTGACCCGACTCGGCGTGGAGCCCAGCCTCGACATCACGTTGGAGGCGGCCTTGACCAAGCTGATGGTGTTGGCTGCCCAGGAGCCGACCCGGGAGGGCCTTCGGGCTGCGTTCAAGCTGGATCTCGCCGGGGAGCAGACCCCGGCTGACGTCATCCGCTGAGCGGATTTCTTGGCCACTGCGCAGGATTCTTGTGCCTCCACAAATCCACTGACGAGCGTGTCGGAATGTGAAGTACCTTGCACGCCCATTCCGAGCGGGGTTGCCCGCTGCAGGAGGAGAGGTGGCCGAGTGGCTTAAGGCGCACGCCTGGAAAGCGTGTTGGCAGCAATGCCTCCGGGGTTCGAATCCCCGTCTCTCCGCAAGAAACCCGTCCCCTGAGGCGGGTTTTCTGTTGTCTGGCCCCCTATCTTTTCGTCATGTTCAGAAGGGAATTCATTCGCGGATCGGCCATTGTGGGGGCGGCGGTGGCCACCCCGAGTTGGTTGACGGCCGCTTCGGGCTTCTTCGCGGCGGCCACGGAACGGAAGGTGGCCCAGGTTCTGGACTGCAAGCGGACCATGGTTCAGAATGTGCCCGTGCTTCGGGGATTTGCCGGCGACCACACGGACCTCGTTTCGCCCTTCGTCATGTTGGATGAATTCGGTCCATTGCAAATCGACCCCGGCACGTTGGGCATGGACATCAAGGCGCATCCCCACGCTGGTGTAGCGCCCACGACCTACCTCCTTTCCGGGAGCGGGCGGCACACCGACAGCCTGAAGAATGACCTGGTCTACCGAGAGGGCCAATTCATGGTGTTCAGTTCGGGCCGAGGCGCCATTCACGAGGAGGTGAGCAGCATGGACATCCGCCGGGACGGTGGTGTGGTGCACGGATTTCAAATCTGGCTCAATCTGCCGGCAGCGCACAAGTTCAGCACCCCGGTCACCACCTTGCGGGACAAGACGGAATTCCCGGTCATTGAAACCGATGACTACCGAATCAAGGTGCTCATGGGCGACGCATTCGGACAGTCTTCGCCGACAGAGCTCCACAGCCCCGCGTTTTACCACCATGTCCACCTCGCGCCAGGAGGGCGGCTGGACCTGCCTGTGGAGGCGGCGCACAATGCGTTCGTACATGTGGTCGACGGAAAGCTCGAGGTGGAGGGGCGCCGGGAACTCCGTGCCCAACAGCTGGCCCTGTATCAGCGGGGGGGAGACCACCTTCGGTTCCACAGCGTGGCCGGTGCGGAATTCATCGTGCTGGGCGGTCAGCCGCTGGGAGAGCCTGTCGTTTCCTACGGTCCGTTCGTGATGAACAACCGGCAGCAAATCCAGCGTTGCATCGCGGACTACCGCGCCGGGCGGATGGGCGAACTCTGATCAGGGCCGGCAGCAGGGCCGTCATTCCCCATTCCCTGCAACGCACCTCACATCCATGCTGTGTGGGCGGATCGCTTTGCCTAAATTCGCCCCGCACAAGCCTCCGCGCTTGACTACAACGACACAACACACGATCCACACCTTCACCATGAAGCAGTTGTTCGCCCTCTTTGCAGTGGCCCTTTTGTTCGCCGCCCCGGTCTCCGCTCAGGACGCCGATACCACGATGGACATGTCCGCAGATACGACCATGATGGTCGCTGACAGCACCATGGCCGATTCCGCCATGATGGATTCCGCAGCCGCTCCGGTGGATGCTCCGATGGCCGAGGAAGCCCCCGCCATGCCGGAAGAGACCGTCGAGGTCACCGGTGCCCGCCAGCAGATCAAGCTGCGCATCATCGAGGGTGGCGTGCTCTTCATGAGCTTCGTCGTGCTCTGCCTCATCTTCGGTTTGGCCCTCGCCATCGAGCGCATCATTTACCTCAACATGGCCACCACCAACACCAAGGGTCTTCTGACCAAGGTGGAGGACGCCCTCAACAGCGGTGGCGTGGACGCAGCCAAGGCGGTCTGCGCAGACACCCGCGGTCCCGTGGCCGCCATCTTCCACCAGGGCCTCGACCGCAGCGGCGGCAGCTACGAAGAGCTGGCCAAGGCAGTGGAAGACTACGGAAGCTTGGAAAGCACGAAGCTGGAGCGCGGCCTCAGCTGGATCAGCCTCTTCATCGCCCTCGCACCGATGCTCGGTTTCATGGGTACGGTGATCGGCATGATCGAGGCGTTCGACAAGATCGCCCAAGCGAATACCATCAACGCCTCCATCGTGGCTGGCGGTATTAAGGTCGCTTTGATCACGACGGTCTCCGGTCTCGTCGTGGCCATCATCCTCCAGATCTTCTACAACTACATCCTGTCCAAGATCGACGGCATTGTCTTTGACATGGAGGAAGCCTCCATGGACCTCGTCGACCTCGTGTACAAGAAGAAGTTGAACGGCTGATCGGTCCTGCGGTCGCAAAACAGCAGCACCATGCAGTCCAACATCATCCGTACGGCCCTCATCGCCCTCCGCATCCTGATCATCGTGCTCGGGTGCTTGTGGGTGGTCTCGGCCATCAACGCTGACGATCCCAACGGGGCCGTCGAAAGCCTGGTCAGCCTGAACCTCTACACCGGCGCCGTCTGTGTGGTGGCCATCCTCGGGTTCGGCCTGTACCACTTCGGCCAGAAGCTGGCCACGAACCCCAAAGGGGCCATGGGCACGCTCATCGGTTTCGCCGTGTTCTTCATCGCTGGACTCATCGCGTGGGTCATGGCGGACACGACCGTCACTTCCGCGATGCTCGCAGGAGGCGCCACGGTCACAGCGCAAGACGTCACAGTGGCCGACGCCAGCATTCAATTCATTTACATCCTCGGGATCCTCGCCTTCGTTTCCATCCTCGCGGTGGAGGGCAAGTCCATCCTGAAGAACTGGCTCTGACCTCGCATGGCACGCAGAGAAGTCCCGGAAATCAATGCAGGCTCGATGGCGGACATCGCCTTCCTGCTGTTGATCTTCTGGCTCGTCACGACCA
>CALBSW010000102.1 GCA_937967465.1 uncultured Flavobacteriales bacterium | reverse complement strand
ATGGAGGACAGCATGCTCGTCGGAGACTACTTGGTGGTCAGCAAGATGAGCTACGGCCCGAAGGTCACTGAAGTGCCGTTGAGTGTGCCGTTCGTGCACAACGCATTGCCGGGCCCAGGCCTCCGGTCCAGCTATCTCGAGTGGGTCGAGCTCCCCTACATGCGCTTGCCTGGTTTTGGCGATGTGGACCGCTATGATGCGGTTGTCTTCAACTTCCCGAATGGCGACACCGTTGTGGTGGACTCCTACCTCGCGGGACACGACTACCACGCATTGTTGCGTCAGCGGGCCATTGGTTTCGCTGGAGGGGATGTGGTCGCCTATGAGGCGGACAAGGCGAAGTTCAATGCCATGGCGCGCAAGGATTGGAGCCGGTCCCATGGCATCAAGTCCCGCCCGGTCGGCAAGAAGGAGCACTACGTGAAGCGTTGCGTGGGCTTGCCGGGAGAAGACCTGTCCATCGTCAACCGCGAGCTGGTCATCGACGGTGAAGTGGTCCCCTCTCCTCCTGGATTGCAATTCAATTACCTCGTGAAGTTGAAGCGCGAGGCCGACTTGCGCGTGATCCGCGAGCGCTTTGGTCTGACCGACATCGACATTCAAGGAAAAGGCCCGGGTGGCACCTACTTCATGGCGCTTCGCGAGGATGAGGCCGCCACATTGATGGATCAGGGGCTTGTCGCAGAAGTGCAGCCCTACGATCCCACCTCCCGTCGCGGAACGCTGGACATGTACCCGAACACGAACCGGTTTGATTTCGCCAGTTGGGATCTGGACAATTACGGTCCGATTCACCTTCCCGCAGAAGGAGAAACCTTGCCCCTCACACCCCGCAACATCGCGCTTTACGAGCGGGTCATCACGGCGTACGAAGGCCATGAGATGCGCGTGGAAGGCGATGCCGTCTACATCGATGGGCAGCCCGCGACGGAATACACCTTCGAACAGGGCTACTACTGGCTGATGGGCGACAACCGCCACAGCTCTGCCGACAGCCGCTACTGGGGATTCGTGCCCGAAGACCATGTCGTGGGACGTGCGGCTTTCACGTGGTTCAGCAAAATGAACGAGGCCCAGCACGGCGAGTCCGGCATCCGCTGGGACCGCATGTTCAAACCGGTCCGCTGATCCCTTGCCGGGTCCCCTGCTTCCCTTGCGCCCATTTCCACCGGTTCACTGGTGGTGTGCAGGTGCAGCAGGTGGTGCGCAGCTGGATGTGGGGGAACACTACCCCAAGCGGACGTTTCGCAACCGCATGGTGCTGGCGACGGCCAACGGGCTGGAAAATTTGAGCTTGCCAGTGGAGCGTCGCGGGGGTGTCCCCAGGTCACAGTTTGAGACCCGGCGCGTTCTGGCGGATGCCGACAAGTTGTGGCGTGCGGTGCGCACAGCCTACGGAGCGGCTCCCTTCTTTGAGGAGATGGCCCCTGAACTGGAGGCCTTGTTTCGTCAGGGTCCGGAGACGATTGGGGAATGGAACCTCGCGTCCATCCGATGGGCTGCGGATTGGCTTGGAGCGGAGATTCCAGCCCAGGCTTCAGCGGACGATGTGGATCGGCAGGTCATTCAACACGAAGCGCAAGATGTCGTTTGGACGGCCCGAATGGCGGACAGAATGCGTCCATGGCCCCACGTCTGGGCCGACAGAGCGACGTTGGCTTGGGAGTCGTTGTCCGTGATGGACCTGTTGCTTCACTGTGGACCCGCAGCTGCGGAATGGATCACTCCGTTTCCACCGAATGAATCTCGGCGTCCAGAATGACATCGAGAACGACCACCCGGCGTTCTTCCACGAGGTAGTAGATGCGGTGGTTGTGTGCGAGCACACTCCAAATGTCGTCAGCAATGGTGTCGAACCGGGCTTTGCGCGCATCGGCAGGCATGGCATTGGATGCCAGGCCGCGGATGCGGTTGACGATTTCGTCTTTTGCCCGTTCCGCACCAATGAGGGAGGCGCCTTGAAGTTGGCGAATGATGCGTTCGATGGCGGTGGTGGCCCGGTCGGCGAGGATGACGTCACGTTGCACGAACGCAATGTCGGCACACGGGGACAAAGGCGGGGATAAATCGGGCACGAATGGTGCGCCCCTCCTCTCCGACCCCGCTACTTTAGCCGCATGGAAACGGTCGATACCCTGCTGAGGACCCCATTGCACGATGTGCATGTTGCGGCCGGGGCCAAAATGGTGCCCTTCGCCGGTTATGAAATGCCGGTCCAGTATGCGGGCCTTCGCTTGGAGCATGCTGCCGTGCGGGAGGGCGCGGGACTGTTCGATGTCAGCCACATGGGGGAACTCTGGTTCTCCGGTCCAGGTGCTGGGGCTTTTCTGCAGTCCCAATTGGCCGGTGATGTGGGCAAGGCCACCCCGGGTAAAGCGCTTTACACCTGTCTCCTCAATGATGCGGGTGGCATCGTGGAGGACCTCCTGGTTTATGGATTCGAAGACCGCTATTTGCTCGTAGTCAACGCAGCCAACAAGAACACCGTGGTGGCCTTGCTGGAATCGGAGCTCAACGATGACGTCCACATGGAGGATGCCAGCGACGTGACGGCCTTGCTCGCATTGCAAGGACCGAAAAGCGATGACGTCCTGTGCGCTGCCGGGGTCGATCTTCGGGAATTGCCGTTTTATCACCATGCCCCGGCCACGCTGTCTGGCGCCAAGGTGCTCGTGGGCACGACCGGGTACACCGGTGAGCGTGGATTTGAGTTGTATGTCCCCTCCGAGAAGGCGGCCGAAGTGTGGTCTGCCTTGATGGAAGCTGGAAAATCTGTCGGTCTGGTTCCTTGTGGATTGGGCGCTCGGGATACGCTCCGCCTAGAAAAGGGCTACTGCCTGCATGGCAACGACATCGATGCCGACCACACTCCGGTGGAAGCTGGACTGAACTGGACGGTGGGTTGGAAAACCGATTTCCGCGGCAAGTCCGCCATTCTGTCCCAAAAGCAAGCGGGGCCTGCCCGAAAGCTGGTGGGCTTCAAATTGACGGAGCGCGGTGTGCCCCGTCAAGGCTACCCCCTCTTGTCTGCCGATGGAGAGCACATCGGCGTGGTCACCAGCGGCACGCAAAGCCCTTCTTTGGGAGAGCCCATCGGCATGGGGTATGTGGATGCGTCCCACGCGTCGACAGGCACCTCCATCAAGGTGGCCATCCGCAAAAAGGAAGTGGCGGCCACCATCGTCAAAACCCCGTTTCTCTGAAGATGTCTGATTCCAAGTCCACCACGCAGGTCGAACGCGGGGAACGCCGGGTCGAAGTCTGTTTTTCGCCCAAGCAGTTCGAGCTGTACAAGGATGAGTTCCACACTTGCGTGGTCATCGATGTGTTGCGCGCGACCAGTGCCATTTGTACGGGTCTCGCCAACGGGGTGGAGAAGATCATTCCGGTTCCGACGGTGGAGGAGGCCCGAGTCTTGCAAAAGCAAGGGTGCATCGCCGCCGCAGAGCGCAATGGTCAAATCGTGGAAGGGTTTGACTTTGGCAACTCTCCCCGCTCTTACATGACGGACGAGCTCGTCGGCAAGACAGTGGCCTTGACGACCACCAATGGAACCAAGGCCGTGGCGATGGCCCAGGACATGCCGCAAGTGGCGATTGGCAGCATCAACAACCTCGATGCCATCTCAACGTGGCTGATGCAGCAGCCCGGACACGTGTTGCTTCTCTGCTCAGGTTGGAAGGACAAATTCAATTTGGAGGACACCCTTTGCGCGGGTGCCATCGCGGACCGGCTCATCGACATCGCTCGCTACAAAAGCATCGAGGACAGCACCATCGCAGCCAAGCACCTCTTCCTTGGGGTTCGGGGCAACATTTTCTCCTTCTTGAAAGCGTCCTCCCACCGCCGCCGTTTGCGGAACCTCAACCTCGGTGAGGACATCAAGTACTGCCTGACGCCCAACACGGTCAATGTCGTGCCCGTCTTGCATGATGGTGCACTGGTGGATTCGCGGAAGTTGGCAGAGGCTGGATCGGTTTCTTGAAGTCCCAGCTCTGGGCCATACTGGGCTGGTGCGTTCTCGCCTTGGCGTTTCAGTCGTGGGGATTTTTCGTTCACCGCCACATCCATACTGCGGCAGTCTCCGCGCTGCCGGATCCTCTCGGCCCTTGGTTTGAACAACAGTCCGATTGGTTGACGGAACACGCTGTCGATGCGGACAAGCGCAAGCGAATGGTGGAGCGCGAGGCGCCGAAGCACTATCTCGATTTGGATGCCCCTGCACTGAATTGCCTTCAGGACCTTGGACCGGCCCCGTGGTGGTCCAAGGCATGTGAGGTGTGCACGGAGGACACGTTGTGGGCCTATGGTGTGCTGCCATGGAACATCCAATGGACCCACCGTCGGTTGGTGGAGGCCATGCACGAAGGGGATGCTGCACGCATTCTCCGGCATGCGGCGGATTTGGGCCATTATGTGGGCGATGCGCATGTGCCATTGCACACCACGCTCAACTACAACGGGCAGTTGACAGGGCAGGATGGCATCCACGGTTTGTGGGAAACGCGCCTGCCCGAGTTGTATGGAGGCCGCTATTTGTTGGCCGTTCCCGAAGCGGAGTACATCGGGGATGTGGGCCAGTGGGCTTGGGACGTGGTTCTCCGCAGCCACGCCGCGGTGGACAGCGTATTGGAGATGGAGGCGGAACTCGTGGCAGCCTGGTCGGGTGACTTGGTGGTGCGTGAGGAGCGTGGCCGAACCGTCCAATTGCAGAGGGTCGAGCCATGGTGTTCTGCCTATCACGATCGGCTGGACGGGATGGTGGAACGGCAATGGCGGGCGGCCATTCATGGCGTGGCTTCCGTCTGGTGGAGCGCCTGGGTGGATGCGGGCCAGCCCGATCTGGAGCAGGTGTTGGGAGCCAAAGAAGCTTGTGGTTGGTGGCGTCGGCTTCGCGGCCGGTGTGAGGACTCCGAGGGGAACCCATAACTTGAGAGCATGCCGCGATTGGTGCTCGTCAACCCCTACTCTGCCGGAAGCCATGCCCTCTGGGAGCGCGGGTTGGAAGAACACCTCCCCAAATACGGTGAGCGTCCCGAAGAGGTCTGGTCCGTGGAGGTGGTCAGTCTTCCCGGTCGGCATTGGAAGTGGCGGATGCATGCAGCAGGTTGGACCTTGGTCCAGCGCATGAAGGAATCTGGACAGCTGGAGCAGTCCGTCGATGTGTTCCTGGTGACGGACATGTTGGATGTGGGGCAATTCAGGGCGGCGCTGCCGGCTGAACACCGGTCCACCCCCATTGCGCTGTACTTCCATGAGAATCAGCTGACGTTTCCCGACCATCCCGAGCGGCCTCCGTTGGAATGGGATCGGCATTATGCCTTTTTGAACCTGACCTCTGCGTTGTTGGCCGACGCGGTGTGGTTCAACTCGGAGTACCACCGTTCGGTGTTCCTCGATGCGATTCCGGATTTCTTGCGGCAATTGCCTTCACCCCGTCCGGTTCAACCCCACTTGGCGATCGAAAGGAAGGCCAAAGTGTTGCCCATCGGTTTGGGGCCGGATTGCTTTCGGTCAGAGGGTCAGGGCAGTCGTTTTGATGAGGGCCCGCCCGTCATCGCTTGGAACCACCGTTGGGAGCACGACAAAGGACCGCAGGCATTTCTCGATGTGCTGAAGGTGGCGCGTGATCAAGGGGGCAGATTCAGATTGTGCGTCTTGGGGCAATCCTTTGAAGGATGTCCTGCGGCATTCGATGCCTTGCGCAGCGAATTCGAGGACGACATCGTGCATTGGGGATTCGCAGCGTCCAGAAGCGACTACCTCGACCTGTTGGCTTCGTGCGACATCGCCTTGGTGACGGCTCACCATGACTTCTATGGAATCAGTGTCCTCGAGTCGGCAGCCTGTGGCTTGCACATTGTGGCGCCCGCTGAATTGGCCTATCCCGACCACTTCCCAAAGGAGTCACTGCATGAGAGAACCGATTTGGCGAATGGGCTGATGATGGCGCTGGAGGGAGAGAAAAAAAGGGTCTGGAAAGACGCTGCAGCGCGATTGTTGTGGTCTCAAGTGACCCCGGCGTGGTATAAAGCGGTGAATGAAGCGAGGAAAGGCGACAAGTTGAGTGCCCTCTTGATTTTCTCGAAAGTTCATTTGTCCACAGCAAGTCGTTGAATCCCA
>CALBSW010000101.1 GCA_937967465.1 uncultured Flavobacteriales bacterium | reverse complement strand
AGACCCGGAAATGCTCGCCGGGCTGGTGCTTGCCGTTGTAGAGGTCCCACAGCTCGGGACGCTGGTTCTTCGGGTCCCACTGGCTGAAGTCATCACGGTGGCTGAAGAAGCGCTCCTTGGCGCGGGCCTTCTCCTCGTCGCGCCGGGCCCCGCCCACACAGGCGTCGAACTGATGCGCCTCGATGGTGGAAATCAGCGTGGGGGTCTGGATGCGGTTGCGGGAGGCGTTGAACCCGCTCTCCTCCGTCACCTCACCCCGGTCAATCAACTCCTGCACGCTGCCCACGATGAGCTGCACGCCGAGCTTGTCGACCAAGTCGTCCCGGAACTGCATGGTCTCCGGGAAATTGTGGCCGGTGTCAATGTGGACCAACGGCATGGGGATGCGCGCAGGCGCAAAGGCCTTCCGCGCGAGGTGGGTGACGCAGATGCTGTCTTTTCCTCCGCTGAACAGGATGGCTGGCCGTTCGAATTGGGCCGCCACTTCCCGCAAGACATAGATGCCCTCGGCTTCGAGTTCATCGAGGTGACTCAGGTTGTAATCGCTCATGATTCGTTCTTTTTCCTTCCCAGCATGCCATAGCGGAACCAGGCGCGCTCGTGGAAATAGTACAGGGCCATCTTGGTGACCATCTCCACACCGCCGACTTGGACGCCGATCCAAGGGTCGCCGGTGACCACCCAACCGATCAACACTGTATCAATCGTGCCGATGACGCGCCACGTGATGGTCTTGGCGAGGTGCCGTTTTCTGGAGAGCTTCTCGTCCATGACTCAGTCTAATCCGGCAAAAGTCCGCACTTCCGCCACACCCGACTCCACCGGACTGTCCGTGGTGTCCACGTCGAGGTAATCGGATTCAGGCGCCCCATACTCATCGGAATGAAAGTGCTCGCGCCCTCGAACTTCAGTGGTGTGTACGAATACTTCTTTCACGTTGGCCCGGGCTTTGAACTCCTCCCGCAACCAACGGAATGGCGCCACAACGGCCACAATGACCACTTGGCCCTGGCGGCTCAAGTACAATGCGATGTCCTGGGCACGGCGGATGTTGGCCTCCCGGCCCGCCGGACTGTAATCGGCATTGGCAGTCAGCGCCCGAAGGTCATCGCCGTCCACCATGAACACCGGATGACCGGCCTCCTGCAGGTCCGCCTTCAAGGCGCGGCCCAAGGTGGATTTGCCCGCGCCGGGTTGTCCAGTGATCCAGATGATGGGGCTGCCTTCGGCCATGGCCGGTAAAGATACAGCCTCCTTTGGGCGGATTTCGCGACAGGAGCACCAAGGGATGCAGAACAGAATCGAATTTTTTTTTCGACCCTAAACTCCTGTTTCACAGTGTCTTGTCGATTTTCCGCGATTTTTTTTTCATCGGATTGTAACCCCAAGGGACCGACTGCGGTAAAGGGACATGGTTTTGGTTACAGCCGCTCCCGCAAGGGAACAGGCGATTTGGTGAAACGAAGGGGTCCTCGAACGCGAGGGCCCTTTCCATTTTCAGACGTTTCGTCAGCGCGGCCTCAGGCCTTCCCTTCTTCCGATGTACCGCCCCGGTCACCATACCGGAGGAACATGTGAATCCAGATGGAGCGGCTCAACCGCTGCAAGGGGGGCAACAGCAACACCAGGGTCACGATGCCACTGATGAGGAACACCTCAGGCTGGTCAAAGAACCCCGTGAAGGTGATCCAGCCCAGTGCACCAAAGGTGTACAAGGCGACCAACACGGCCACCCAGAGCGCCACCGTCAGCGCGTAACTCACGTACGCTGCACCGAAGTAGAACCCAGGCTCCCGCTCGAAGTCAGCCTCGCACACCGGACAGGCCGAGTGCATGGCGTTGATGGTTTCAGGGCGGTACGGGTTCCGAACTTGAAACAAGCGCCCCTCACGGCAGGCCGGACAGCGGTTCACCAGCACATTGGCCAACAAGGGGCGGGGACGTTGCATGGGACAAAAATACCGGACGGCGGTCCCGTCCGAGTGTGACAGGGGTCACCCTTCCAATTGCTGCAGGGCCACCATGCCGTGGTAGGTCCCTTCGAGCGCCATGAGCTCGGCGTGCGTGCCCACTTCCACAATTCGCCCTTGCGACATGACGACAATCCGGTCTGCGCGACGCACCGTGGACAAGCGGTGGGCGATGACCAAGGCTGTGCGCCCCTCCATCACCCGTTCGATGGCGGCCTGCACCAGACGCTCTCCCTCGGCATCCAATGCACTGGTCGCCTCGTCGAGAACGAGAATCGGCGGGTCGTGGTACAGCGCCCGGGCGATGGCCAAGCGCTGCCGTTGTCCACCGGACAGCCGACCGCCCCCATCGCCGATGGGCGTCTGGTCGCCCTCCGGCAACTGATCGATGAATTCCCGCGCGTGGGCCACTTCACTGACCTCTGCAATCCGACCGGCATCCGGTGTCGGGTCAAACAAGGCAATGTTGGCCTCCACCGTGTCATTGAACAGCAGCGGATCTTGGGTGACGAAGCCAATGTGGCGGCGCAACTCCCCCGTGCGCACCTCCCGAATGTCGGTGCCATCCACTTGGACGCTCCCGGAATCCGGATCGTACAGGCGCAACAGCAACCGCGCCACGGTGGTCTTTCCACTCCCGGACGCCCCGACCAACGCCACGGTCTCTCCTTTGGCGATGTCCAGACTGAACCCATCCAACGCCGCAGCCGCGGACCCCGGGTATCCAAAGCGGACTTGGTCGAAACGAATGGACGTTTCGAAGCCGAATGTGGCAGGCACTTTGGGCTCCTGCACCGTCACTTCGGCCTGGAGAACCTCATCCAAGCGGTCCAGCGAAGCTGCCCCCTTCTGCACCTTGAACAGCGCATCGCTCAGGGAGCGGGCGGGCGGAATGATCTGGCTGAAGACCACCAGGTAGCCGATGAACAATTCGCCCTCCAATCCTTCACCGCGCAGGACCAGGCGGCCACCCACGCCCAGCAGGACGGCGATGACGGACATGGAGACGAACTCGCTCACGGGCGAGCTCAAGTATTCCCGCTTGTACAGCCGCCGCATCAACCGGAAGTAGCCCTCATTGTGCTCGGAAAAGCGGTCCCGGAACCGGGGGGCGGCATCGAAGGCCTTGACGACCATCATGGCCCCCAGCGTTTCCTCGAGTCGGCTGATGAGCGCGCCCAGGCGCTCCTTGCCGCGCCCCGCTGCGCCCCGCAGTGCCGTGGCGATGCGGGAGATGACGAAGCCCGCCACCGGCATGAAGACCAGCGCAAACAAGGTGAGCTCCCAGCTGATGGCAAACAGGGTGATGAGGGACAACAGGATCATGATGGGGGCCTTGAACAGCACCTCCAGCGTGCCGATGACGCTGAATTCAACCTCCATCAGGTCGTTGGTCATGCGGCTGATCAAATCGCCCTTCCGCTGCTCGGTGAAATACCCCACGGGCAGGGCCAGAATGCGGTCGAACATCTGGTTGCGCAGGTCCCGCGCCACGCCGGTCCGAATGGTGGACAAGCTGTAGAAGCTCAGGTAGGTCACCAGATTCTTGACGAACGCCAGGATGGCGATGGCGCCGCACATGAAAAACAAGGCCCGCTCCGCCCCTTGGACCGCGACGAAGGCATCCAGAGATTGAGACAGCCGGGCAAACACAGCATCGGCCTGACCACCGTTCTCTGCGGCTTGAGCCGGCGCCGCACTCCCCGTCCGGAACAGGATGCGCAGGAACGGAACAATGGCGAGGAAGGTGAACAGCGAGAGGACCGAACCGAGGGCGTTGAATGCAATGTTGCCCGCCAGGTTCAGGCGGTAGCGAAGGACGAGCTTGAACAGGTCGCCAAACCGCCTCATGCGCCGGTCGTGCCGATGTAGTTGTGCGGCGTGATGGCCGCGAGCTCGGATTTGACCGCGTCCGAGACGGGCAACCCTTGAATGAATTCGGAGATGGCCGGGGCATCAATGCCGGCTTTGCCTCGGGTCAGGGCCTTCAGCAGCTCGTAAGGCTTCTCCACCCCCTCGCGCCGGAGCACCGTTTGGATGGCCTCGGCGACCACCGCCCACTGCGCCTCGAGGTCTGCGGAAATCCGGGCTTCATTGAGCACCAGCTTGCCGAGGCCCTTCTGCAGGGATTTCAAGGCAATCACGCTGTGCCCGACCGGGACCCCCACATTGCGCAGGACGGTGCTGTCGGTCAAGTCGCGCTGCAATCGGCTGATCGGCAGCTTGGCCGCCAGGTGGGCCAACAAGGCATTGGCGACCCCAAGGTTGCCTTCGGAATTCTCGAAGTCGATGGGGTTGACCTTGTGCGGCATGGCGGAGGAGCCGACCTCCCCTTCCACGACCCGCTGCTTGAAGTAATCGAGGCTGATGTAATGCCAGACATCCCGGTCGAGGTCGATCAGGATGGTGTGGATGCGCTCCAAAGCGTGGCACCAGGCTGCGAGGTAATCGTAGTGCTCGATCTGCGTGGTCGGATGGCTGCGGTGCAGGCCCAACTCTTCCGAGACGAATTGGTCCGCGAACGCGTGCCAATCGGTGTCGGGATACGCCACATGGTGGGCATTGAATCCCCCCGTTGCCCCCCCAAACTTGGCGGCAAAGGGCACGGCTTCGAATTGGGCGATGGCGTGGTCCAGCCGCTCTACGAACACCGACAGCTCCTTGCCCAGCGTCACCGGGCTCGCCGGCTGGCCGTGCGTACGGGCGAGCATGGGCACCGACTTCCACTCCTCGGCGAGGGCGTTCAGGTCTTCCCGCGTCTCCTGCAGCAAAGGCAGCAACACATCCGTTGTGGCCTCCATCATCGACAGGGGGATGGCGGTGTTGTTGACGTCCTGGGAGGTCAAGCCGAAGTGAACGAACTCCGACCGGTCCTCCAGGCCGAGGGCGGGCAGCTTGTCCTTGATGAAGTATTCCACCGCCTTCACGTCGTGGTTGGTCGTGCGCTCGATGTCCTTGACGGCTTGGGCATCCGACTCTCCGAAGGCCACGTAAATGGCGCGGAGACCATCTACCTGCGCTTCGGTCAGGGCCGGCAATTGCGGCAATCCCACTCCGTGCAGCGCGATGAGGTATTCGATTTCCACCCGCACCCGGTATTGGATCAGGCCCGCTTCGGAGAAGTAGGCGGCGAGGGGAGCGGTGTGGCGGCGGTAACGGCCATCGATGGGACTGATGGCGTTGAGGGTGGCGGAATCGGACATACTGCGCTTCGGCAAAGGCCAAAAATACGGCGCACCGTGGGGCGGACCTACCTTGGCGGCATGAACCTGCACACGGTCACCCACGGATTGTTCAAGCTCGATGGCGGCGCCATGTTCGGCGTTGTGCCGAAGCCCTTGTGGTCCAAGCACCACCCCACCGACGAACGCAACCGATGCGATTGGGCGCTCCGCTCCCTCCTGATCGAGAACGGCGACCGGCTGATGCTCGTCGACTGCGGCATGGGCGACAAGCAAGGCGAGAAGTTTTTTGGCCACTACGCCCCGCGCAATGAGGACCTCGACGCCCAACTGGATGCCCTGGGATTCCACCGAAACGACATCACGGACGTGTTCCTGACCCACCTGCATTTCGACCATTGCGGTGGCGCCATTCGCCGCCGTGAGGACGACCCGGACCGCTTCGAACCCGCCTTTGCCAAGGCCACCTTCTGGAGCACGGAACGCCATTGGGATTGGGCGAACAACCCGAACCCCCGCGAAAAGGCGAGCTTCCTCCAAGAGAACATCCACCCCATCGAGGCCTCCGGCCAGCTGCAATTCATCCCCCGCGCCGAAGGCACCACCGACACCCGCGGTCCGATTCCCGGATTCCCTGACCTCGACGTGCTCTTTGTGGACGGCCACACCGAAAGCCAGATGCTGCCCCTGTTGAAGCGGGGAGACCGCAAGGCGCTGTTCACGGCAGACCTCCTGCCGTCCACCACCCACATCCCGACCGCGTGGGTCATGGGCTATGACACGCGCCCCCTGATGACCGTGGCGGAAAAGGAGCGCATTTTGACCTGTGCGGAACGCGAGCAGTGGACGCTCCTGTTCGAGCACGACGCCCACCATGAGGCCGCCACGGTGCACCGCACCGAAAAGGGCATCCGGTTGGAGCGGGCTGGAGTCCGGTCCGAATTTGATTGGTAAGGCCGCGCGACCTCAGCGCAAGCCCTGGAGGCAATCGCGCACGATGCCGGGCCCGGTGTACACCATGCCGCTGTAGACCTGAACGAGGTCTGCACCGGCTTCCACCTTTTCGCGGGCAGACGCGCCATCCTCGATGCCGCCGACGCCGATGATGGCAAAGTCGCCGCGTTCCCTCAGGTAGCGGACCACCTCCGTGCTGCGGGCGCGGACCGGGGCGCCGCTCAATCCGCCCGCTCCGATGGCATCGACCTCGGCTTTGGGCGCCTGAAGGCCGTCACGTGAAATGGTGGTGTTTGTGGCAATGACCCCGTCGATTCCCGTATCCGCCACCAGGGCCACGATGTCATCGAGCTGTGCATCGGTCAAGTCCGGCGCGATCTTGAGAAAGACAGGCCGCTGGACCTCCTGTGCCCGATTGTGCTCCTGAAGCCGCTGAAGCAGCGCGGTCAACGGAGCGCGGTCCTGCAATTCCCGGAGTCCCGGCGTGTTGGGGGAGCTGACGTTGACTGCGAAATAATCCACGTGGGGATGCAGACCCACAAAACAAGTGTGGTAGTCGTCTGCCGCGCGCTCGTTGGGCGTCACCTTGTTGCGGCCGATGTTGCCCCCGACGATGAGGCCCTCCGGCCGGCGCTTGAGGCGTTCGATCAAAGCGTCCAAGCCCCCATTGTTGAACCCCATCCGGTTGATGAGCCCGCGGTCCTCCTTGAGTCGAAACAGACGTGGCTTTGGATTGCCCGGCTGCGGTTTCGGCGTCACCGTTCCCACTTCCACAAAGGCAAACCCCATCGCCTTCAGCTCGTGAAGCCAGCGGCCATCCTTGTCGAAGCCAGCCGCCAGGCCCACGCGATGCGGGAAGGACAACCCGGCCACTTCGGTGACATCGCCGGGCGTCGCACCCGGATCCATGGACCGCTTCAAGGCGCCTGCCATGCCCGGCAGGGACAGCCCAAACCCGAACAGCCCCATGGTCCGGTAGTGCGCCTTTTCGGGATCCATGCCGAAAGCGACAGGGCGAATGACGGAGCGGTACAGACGGGTTCCGAGGGGGGCTTGACTCATGGCGCGCAAAGATGTTGATAAACCTGTTGACACGGCCACTCCGTATGTCAGAAGAGTCTGACGAATCGGCAAATAGCTTTGAAGCGAACCTGAGCCATGCTGTTCAACTGGGGCAAAAAGAGACTGAAAAAGGACGAGGTAGCGCGTTTGTTCGTGCACGCCACACTCGACAGTGTGGAGGATGCCTGGCCCGACGTCGCCGGCCTCATCCGCGAATCCCCCCACTTTGAGCGTCCGCCGCACATCGACGAAGGCGATGCGGCCCCCTTTCTTCTGGTGGTATTGGCTGGCAACCTCGAGTTCATCCCCCATTTCTTCGAAGGCGGCGCTGATCAAGCCCTGATTCAAGCCATCCTCGCCGAGTTGTCCAAAGAACTGGAGGTGTCCACGGATCAGATTTCCGCCCGCATCGAGCAAGTGCGCAAGCGCATGGTGCATTCCAATCGTCCGTCGAAAAAGACGCTCAGCGCCATGGCCCGGGGCATCTATCTCGAATACGGTCTCAACGACTGTCAGGAGGAGTACTTCCGTTCGCTCAACGTGCCCAACCCTCGGTTCCTCATGCAAATGGAGGAGGTGCTGCAACACTTCCTCTGGGACTGGACGTCCTTCCAGGAGCAATACAGAATTCAGCTCCAGACCTCTGGCATCACCGCCTGATCCTCACCCCCTTCTTCGGTCCAGGTCCCGCGCTTGATCGCGGTCCTTGATGGTGTTGCGCTTGTCCACCAGCTTTTTGCCCTTGGCGACCGCAATGTCCAGCTTGGCATATCCGCTGTCCGAGATGAAGAGGCGCGTGGGCACCACGGTCACACCCACATCGCGCAGTTTCCGCTGGAGCTTGGTCAACTCTGTCCGCTTCAACAGCAACTTCCGGATGCGACGGGGCTCGTGGGTCACATAGCCGGCATGGTCGTAGGGCTCGACATGCATGTTGAAGATGAAGAATTCGTCGCCTTGAAAGCGGCAGTATGCCTCCATGATGCTCGCCTTGCCCGCGCGGATGCTCTTGATTTCGGTGCCCTGAAGCTGCATTCCAGCCGTGTACCGATCGGTCAGGAAATAGCTGAATGCCGCCTTCTTGTTCTTGATCTCCACACCCATGCGGGGCGAAAAATACGACCCGTGCATCCAGCGGAGCCAACGATTTGCCCGTGCCTTGCGTCCTTTGTTGCGTGAAGCGATTCTTCCTTTTCCTCCTGATCGGTGCTGCCTTCGACCTCAGTGCGCAGACCGTCGGACTGCTGTCCAACACCGCCGAGGCCTTCGATGGGTATACCCTCGTGGCCCCCACCGGCGCGACCCGGACGCACCTCATCGACAACTGCGGCCAGATCATCCAGCAGTGGGACAGCGACTTTCGCGCCGGGGAATCGGCATACCTGCTCGAGGACGGCTCCCTGCTCCGGACTTGCCGCCAAACGAGCAACGTCTTCAACGGCGGCGGGATCGGCGGACGCATTGAGCGGTTTTCCTGGGAGGGCGATCTCATGTGGAGTGTCGACCTCGCCAACGACACCCTGCACCACCACCACGACATGGCGTGGCTGCCCAATGGCCACGTGGTCCTGCTCGCCTGGGAATACAAGAGTCCAGAGGAAGCCGCAGCTGCCGGTCGACTGGGAGATGGAGACAGCCCCCTCTGGCCCCCTGCCCTGCTGGAAATTGCACCCGACGGTGCATCCGGCGGCGACATCGTTTGGGAGTGGCATGCTTGGGACCACCTGATTCAAGACGTTTCGCCAGACTTGCCGAATTACGGTGACCCCGCGGATCACATCCAGCGGTTCGACATCAACTACGCGCAGGTATCCGGCGGTGGATTCCCCGGAGGTTCCAACGGCGGGGACTGGTTCCATTGCAACGCCGTGACCTACCACCCGGGGCTGGACCAGCTCATTCTGAACTCCCGGAATTGGAACGAATTCTACATCCTCGACCACAACCTGACCACGGCAGAAGCTGCTGGACCCGCAGGAGACCTGCTCTACCGATGGGGGAATCCGCAGGCCTATGGGCGGGGGACTTCCGCCGACCGCAAGCTCTTCCAACAACACGACCCCCACTGGATCCTCGATGACGGTCCGACCAGCGCCGGCGGGGATCCGGACATCGCGGTCCTCCTCTACAACAACGGCAACGGTCGGCCAGGCGGCAATGCCAGCACCGTCGACGAATTGACCCTTCCCTGGGATGCCGCCACGGGGAGCTACACGTTGCCTCCGGAGGGAGAACCCTTCGCACCGGCGGAATTGGACTGGAGCTGGCCGGAAGACCTCACTCCGGACTTCCACAGCCCCAACATCAGCGGCGCACAGCGCATGCCCAACGGCAATACCCTCATCTGCGAAGGCAATCCCGGCCACCTCTTCGAAATCAACGGCACAGGCGATGTGGTCTGGGAGTACATCACCGCCTACAATCAATTCGGTGCCGTCAGCCAAGGCGACAATCCCTTTGGCAACAGCACGTTCCGCGCGTACCGCTATGCACCGGACTACCCCGGACTGGCGGGGCGGGACCTCACGCCGGGTCCTGTGGTGGAAAACAACCCCCTGCCGTTTGACTGCAGCCTGTTCCCGGCGCCGGTGGACACCACGACGCAGGACATCCGGACGCTGGACGGCCTGGTTCAGTTGGGGCCCAATCCGGCCTCCGAGCTGGTCCGGATTCAAGCGGACCGGCCCGTCCGATGTGACCTGCTCGATGCCATGGGGCGCTCCCTGGTTTCCGGCGTGGCCCTGGCGGATCACCACGAACTCGAAGTCGGCGACCTGCCCAACGGCCTGGTTTGGATTCGCCTGACCGACGTCCACGGCCGCCCGGTCGGAACACCCCATCGCATTCTCATCGCACACTGACGATCTTGCACCCGATTCACCTCTTCCGCATGAACCTCCGATTCAAGGCCCTGCTGGCTTTCCTCCTCGTCGCAACGACCTCCTTTGCCCAGAACACCGTGGGCACAATCGCTTACGACCCCGACCTGTACACGGACGGGTACACGATGATCTACCCCCACAACCAGAACCGCGCCATGCTCCTCAACGCCTGTGGTGAAGTGGTCCACGACTGGACCATCGATGCTGCGCGGCGCCCGGGCAACACGGCGTACCTCCAACCCAACGGCGACCTCATCATGACGTCCCGCCCCGCTTCGGTCGGCGACGACCCCATCTGGGCCGGTGGTGGTGGCGCGACCATTGAGCGCCGCACTTGGGACAACGACATCCTCTGGAGCTTCACGGCCAACAACGACAGCCTTCGCCTGCACCACGATTTCACCGTCACCCCTGAGGGCAATGTCATCGCCATCTGCTGGGAGGTCATCGACAGCCTCGAGTGCATCGCACAGGGCCGGAACCCCGAGCTGCTCACCGGTGGAGAATTGTGGAGCGACAAGCTCATCGAACTCCAACCCGACGGCATGGGCGGTGCCAACATCGTCTGGGAATGGCGCGCCTGGGACCACCTCGTCCAGGACTTCGACAGCACCAAGGCCAATTACGGTGTGATCGCAGATGAGCAGCACAAAATCGATGTCAACTTCGGCTCCCTGAGCTCCCAACCGGCGGACTGGCTGCACATGAATGCCGTGGACTACTTCCCCTTCTACGACACCGCCGGACAGATCATCATGAGCGTGCCCACCTTCAATGAGGTGTGGGTCATCTGGCACGATTACCAGTTCAACGACAACCTCATTTGGCGCTGGGGCAACCCGCAGGCTTATGACCGTGGCGACAGTACGGACCAACGTCTCTTCTACCAGCACGACATCCACTGGGGCAATGGACTCGGGGTCAACCCCGGCAACCCGGACTGGAACCGGTTCTTCGTCTTCAACAACCGCGTGCCCAATGTGGACACCACGGGGATCCACTCCGAGGCCGCGGTCATTTCGCCCATCTTCGACGAATACGACGGGGGCTACGAGTGGAATCCCACCCTCCAACGGTGGGGACCGGACGACTTCCAGTGGACCTACACCCAGCCCGGATTGGCCAGCAGCGGCCTGAGCTCCTTCCAGCGCTTTGGCAACGGCAGCAACCTCATCTGCAGTGGCCGCACCGGCGAGCTCTTCGAGATCACCGAAGACGGACAGCTCGCTTGGGAATACCGGACGCCCCTGCTTCAAGGCGCACCGGTGGAGCAAGGCACCGAACTCCAACTCAACAACAACCTGACCTTCCGCGCCGACCGTTACCCGGCGGACTTCCCCGCTTTCGACGGCCAGGACCTGACCTCCGGCGACGTCATTGAAGTCAACCCCATGCCCCTCGAGGTCTGCGCGCCTTTGGTGCTCTGCGAGGACTCGACTGCCTGCAACTTCGGAGAAGAAGGAGACTGCCTGTTCCTGAATGGCTTCACCACGGTGGACGACGCCACCGGCTTCCTCGGTTGCGAAGTGTCCGGTGCGACGGCTCCGTATGAATTCGTCCTGCTCACAGGCGATCTGGAACCCACCGGCATCAATGGTGGCACCGGCAACGAATCCATTGGCTGGGGCGGTTTGCCCGATGGGGCCTACTGCGTGGAGGTCACCGACGCCACGGGCTGCATGGCTGTGTTCTGCGACACCCTCGGCCTGTCGGCTGTGTCCGATGTCGAGCGCGGTCACTTCCGGATTCAACCCAACCCCGCCATGGACGCCGTCCGCCTCGTCCTGCCCACCCACTGGACCCGACCTGCCATCCTGGTTCGGGATGCCGCCGGCCGCGAGGTCATGGCACCCGCCGTGACGACAGGGGCGACCCAGTTGAATGTGGGCCGGCTCGCCCCGGGCACCTACCTCATCGAGGTGCGGCACGACGGTGGCGTGGCCATCGAGCGGTTGGTGGTGCGCCGCTGAGGCGCGACCTTGCCCGAGCGATGAACGACGACACCATCCTCTCCTCCAGAGACGGCGCGGTCTTGACATTGACCCTGAACCGTCCGGCCGCGTACAACAGCTTCACACGCCCGATGGCCGCCGCATTGCAGGCCGGCTTGGATGAGGCCGCTGCAGACGACAGCATCCGTTGCGTGGTCCTCCTCGGGGAAGGCAAGGCCTTTTGCGCGGGACAGGACCTGAAAGAAGTCACTGCGGACGATGCGCCACCGCTGGAAGACATCGTCCACGGCACCTACAACACCACCGTCCGCAAAATGCGGTCCTTGGCCAAGCCCATCATTGCAGCGGTCAATGGGGTTGCGGCAGGCGCCGGGGCCAACATTGCCCTGGCGGCAGACCTCTGCGTCGCGGTAGAAGGGGCCAAATTCATCCAGGCCTTTTCCAAGATTGGCTTGATCCCGGACAGTGGCGGCACGTGGATGTTGCCCAAACTCATCGGCCTCCAGCGCGCCACGGCGCTGGCCTACCTCGGCACGCCGGTCGGCGCGCCCGAAGCGGCAGCCATGGGCATGATCCACAAGGCCATTCCCGCAGACGACTTCCACGCCGAGGTCACCGCCCTCGCCACCCACTTGGCCAGCATGCCCACCCGTGGGCTGGCCCTGACCAAGGCGGCCTTCAACGCCGGGTTTGACCAAAGCCTGGACGCCCAACTCGACACCGAGATGAAACTTCAGGCCGAAGCGTCACGTACACGCGATTACGCGGAAGGCGTGGCGGCCTTCCTGGAGAAGCGCGCCCCCCACTTCCAAGGACATTGACCCATGAAACAGGACCGGTGGATTCCCTGCGACGACCGACTGCCCGCTGACGGGCAACGCGTGCTGGGTGTCGTGCCGGGCAACGAGGTCCTTCTCCCCGGCAAGGCCAGCTTCGAAATGCGGGAAGTGCTGGTGCTGCGCTTCATGGAGAACTTCTTTGCGGCCCAACCCGACAAGGCGGATGCCCATGGCCGCCATTTCTGGAGCGGAGAAGGCGCCTCCAACCAGTACTTCGAAGCGGTCACCCACTGGATGCCCATGCCGGAAGCCCCGGCGGCGACAGAAGCTGCCGATCAGCCCGGCTGAAGCTCGACGCGCTCGATCTGGACGAATTGACCTGCGACCCCGAGGAACCGGTACGTGTTCCCGGCGATGTCGATGGTGTAGACCGACGCCACGGTCAAATCCTCCCGCTGGGCCATCTGACTGCCCACCGCACCGGCGATTTGACCGAGTCCCTTTCGAAAGGCCTTCCCGATCTCGGTTTCTCCCGGCGTGTCGTCGGCCAGCTCGGTTTGGACGTATTCCTGAAGGAAGGCGGAGAACGCCTCCTGATCGGGGTTGGTGAGATACAGGGCACCGCCCGTCAGCACGGCGAGGACGATCAGGTTTCGGATGAATTTCATGGGTGGTTCAAAATGTGAAAGGCCTGCACCGCATAGAGGGCGGCCGTTTCGGTTCGAAGCCGGTGCTCCCCGAAGGTGACGGGAGTGAAACCAGCTGACGCAAACGATTGGATTTCCTCGGGTGTGAAATCGCCTTCCGGCCCAATGGCAATCAGCGCATCGCGCTGCTGTGGCAATGCCGATTGGATGGACTGACGGACCCAATCCGGATGTTCGGGAACTGGACAATGTGCCAGTCCAAGCCAGGGGCCCTCCCCCTCTGCTGGCCCCAAACTGGACAAGGCGGCGTCCAAGGACACCGCCGGCGCCAATTCAGGCAACCACGCCCGGCGACTCTGCTTCATGGCTTCCGCCAATGTGCGCTGCCAACGCTCGTGCTTCTCCACCCGGCGCTCACTGCGGGCCGTCCAAATCGGCTGGATCCGGGTCACCCCGCATTCACACGCTTTCTCAAGAAACCACTCGAACCGGTCCGTGTGCTTGGTGGGGGCCACCCACAAGGTCAGTTCAGGCGTGGGACTTGGAAAACAGGCGGGCACTCCGACGTGAAGCAAGGCCTCGCGCTTGCCGATGGACACCACCTCGGCCGGAAAGACCGCACCCCGGCCATCCGCGAGCTCCACGGCGTCGCCGGGCTTGGCCCGAAGGACCTGGCCGAGGTGACGCGCTTCGTCGGCCCCCAGGCTGTGGGGGCCAGGGGCCACATTGGGGGCGTAAAACCGGCGCATGCTGCAAAGAAAAAGCGGCAGGACACCCCCGTGGGTCTCCCGCCGCTTTCTCCATTCACAACCCGCCGTCAGCTCACGGTTTCGTGCTGGACCGGGGCCGCTTGGCGTACAGCTTCAGAGACGCCGGATTCGAACGGCTCGAAATTTTCATTGAAGCGCATGACCAGGTCATCGGCTTGTTGGTCGTAGGCCACAGGGTCTGCCCATGTGGACCGCGGGTCGAGGAGTCCGCTGTCCACGTTGGGTGCAGACAATGGCACATCCCATCCGAATCGGTCACACCGGCGGTATTCCACATCGTTCATCTTGCCTGACAGAACAGCGCCCAACAACGTGCGGGTGTCCTTCAAGGCCATGCGGTGTCCGACGCCATGCGGGCCGCCTGTCCAACCGGTGTTCACGAGCCAGACCTGCGTGCCGTGGGCTTCGAGGCGCTCTCCGAGCATGTCGGCATAGCGACCGGGGTGGAGTGGCAGGAAGGGTGCACCAAAACAGGCGCTGAACACCGTGGTCGGTTCGTGAACGCCATCCTCGGTTCCCGCCACCTTGGCGGTGTATCCGCTGATGAAGTGGTACATCGCCGTGGCCGTGTCGAGCTTGGCCAGGGGCGGCAACACTCCAAAAGCATCGCAGGTCAGGAAGAACACGTGGTCGGGATGTCCACCCCGGCTGTCCGGCTTGGCCCCTGCAATGTGGTGGATGGGGTAGCTGACCCGGGTATTCTGGGTCGTGGTCGCATCGCTGTAATCCGGCGTCACTCCATCGGCTTCAAACCCGATGTTTTCGAGCAAGGCCCCGTGGCGGATGGCCCGGTGGATGTCGGGCTCACGCAACGGCTCGAGGTCGATGGTCTTGGCGTAACACCCCCCTTCGAAGTTGAATATGCCATCCGGTCCCCAACCGTGCTCGTCATCTCCGATCAAACGGCGGGAGGGATCGCTGGACAAGGTGGTCTTGCCTGTGCCGGACAGCCCGAAGAAGATGGACGTACTGCCGTCGAGTCCTTCGTTGGCGGAGCAGTGCATGGGCAGCACATTCGACTCCGTGGGCAACAGGAAATTCATCGCACTGAACATGCCCTTCTTGATCTCCCCGGTGTAGCCGGTCCCACCAATGAGGATCCTGCGGTGGGTGAAATCGAGCACAGCGAAGTTCGACTGGCGCGTGCCGTGGCGATTCGGATCCGCCTTGAAGCTCGGGGCGCAGATGATGTGCCACTCGGGCTGGAAGTGTGCCGCTTCCTCCGCCGTCGGGCGGAGGAACATGTTGTATGCGAACAAGTTGGACCACGCCTTTTCTGCCAGGACGCGGAGGGACCTGCGGTGCTCAGGATGGGCCCCGACAAAGGCGTCACGGGCGTACAACCCCTTGCCATCCAGAAAGGCCATGAGGTCCTTGTGGAGCAGGGCAGCTTGGTCCGTGGAAATGGGTTGGTTGATGTCGCCCCACCAGACGTCTTGGTCGGTGATGTCGTCTCGGACGATGAAGCGGTCTTGGGGACTTCGGCCTGTGAAGCGGCCGGTTTCGATGGCGAGGGCGCCTGTGGAGGTCAACCTGCCTTCTCCGGAGAGCAGGGTCCGCTCGATGAGCTGAGCGGGGGCGAGATTCCACCAGATTTGTCTGGCCTTCTTCAGGCCACTTTCGGCCAAATCGGGCCGGAAAGGAGTGTTTCCTTGA
>CALBSW010000100.1 GCA_937967465.1 uncultured Flavobacteriales bacterium | reverse complement strand
CCGTCGCCGATGACCGCGATGTGCTGGCTCTTGTCGCCTCTGGTCTTGTTGTCAACCGACATGCCGAGGGCCGCACTGATGCTGGTGGAGCTGTGTCCGACGCCGAAGGTGTCGAATTCACTTTCGCTGCGCTTCGGAAAACCGCTCAACCCTTTGTGCACCCGGTTGGTGTGGAACTGGTCCCGGCGCCCGGTCAGAATCTTGTGTCCATAGGCTTGGTGCCCGACGTCCCAGACAATCTGATCTTCGGGGGTGTTGAAGACATAGTGGAGGGCCACGGTCAATTCAACCACGCCCAGGCTGGCCCCGAAGTGACCGCCCTTTTCGCTGACCACGTCCACGATGAATTGGCGGAGCTCATCGCACACCTGCGGCAGGTCCTCCACACCGCACTCCCGACGCAAGTCGGCAGGCTCAGTGATCTTCGACAAGAGGGGACCGGCGGAATAAGGGGTGTCGGACATGGTGCAGGCCCGATGATTGCGGGCGTGAGGGAAGAACAAACTTAACCCATTCATGTTCCCGCCCCTCCCAACAGGCGCAAAGGGCCCGTCACCGGAGGCTGGAAGGCCTGGTCAGGCAGTCGCGACGGCGGTCGCCAAAGCGGCGAGCATGGCACGGCCATCGGTGTTGCCAAGGGCTTCACTGCATGCCCGCTCAGGGTGGGGCATCATGCCGAACACATTGCCTCCAGCATTGCAAACCCCCGCAATGTGGTCGACTGAACCGTTGGGGTTGAACTCGTCGCCGATGCCGCCATCCGGACCGCAGTACCGGAACAAGATTTGGTCTCCGTCTTCCAGTGCGTCCAGCCCGGCGTCATCGATGGTGTAGTTGCCCTCGCCGTGGGCAATCGGAATGCACAGCGGCTGGCCGTCGGGCAGGCCCGCGGTCATGGGGGCCATGAGGGATTCCGGACGCAGCAGGACGTTGCGGCAAATGAACTTGCGGCTTTCGTTGTGGCGCAACGCACCCGGCAGCAGGCCCGCCTCGCAGAGCACCTGAAATCCATTGCAGACACCGAGGACCAGTCCGCCGCGGCCCGCATGGGCCACCACTTCATCCATGATGGGGGAAAAACGCGCGATGGCTCCACTGCGGAGATAGTCTCCGTAGCTGAAGCCACCGGGCAGGACCACCAGGTCGACCCCTTTGAGGTCACGGTCCTTGTGCCAGAGCCGCTCGACTTGGAACCCGAGTTCCGTGCCGAGGGCATATTCCATATCGTGGTCGCAGTTGGACCCCGGGAAGGTGATGACGCCGACTTTCACGTCGGCAAAGGTCGCACTCCCGATTCAGATTCAGCGGGCAATCCGCCAAGTCTTTTGTCCACCACTCCGTGCACCTTGCCAACGCAACAGGCACACCGCCGGCAAATCCGATGCCGACAACTGCAAGGGAACGCCCGGAGCGCCCTGAAGCTGCAACACGATGCGGCCCGTCAAGTCGAAGACATCCACGGTGAACGCCTCTTCGGCGTGAGCGACGGCCCACCCTCCGGCGTCCCGGTACAATTCGGGATCTGCGGCCAATCCCGCCTCGCCGACGCTGTTGACCATCTCCACGGTCACCACGGTCTGCTGGGTGTCAGAACAGTAGTCATTCCAGGCGTTGAGCCCCACGGTGTACGCACCTGCAGCAGTAAACACGTGGGTCGGCACGCTGTCCGTGCTCGCCGATCCGTCCCCGAAATTCCATTGGTAGGACGTGGCGCCGGTGCTCGCATTGCCGAAGGTGACCTCCGCTTCACCATCCACGAGGGTGACCAGGGCCTCCTCGAGGACCATCGCCGCTTCCACCTGCGGCGCTGCCAGAACGTCCACTTCGGTGGTGTCCGCGCAACCTGCCGCATCGGTGATCACCGCGACGTATTGTCCGGCCGCCACCACGTCGATGTCTGCCCCCGCGTCTCCGTGGGCCCAGTCCACCGTGTAGGGCGCCTGTCCACCTTCAATGTCGAGGTGCACACCACCATGGTCATCGTAACATCCGATGTGGTCCGGCATGGCCTGGATGGCAAAGAGGCCTTCACCCCCTTCCCCAGCCGTGACTTCGACCACCTCCGTGACATCCGAGCATCCGTCGGTCAAGGCGGTCACCGTGTACGTGCCCATGCCCAGCCCTTCGAAAGCACCGGTGCTTCCCGTACCTGAGAAGGTGCCGGCCGCTTCACCAGCGGAATCGGTCAACGTGAACGACGTGGTCAGCAGCGGTCCGCTCACTTCGATGGACCCGTCCTCGGCGCTTGCGCAAGCCGTGGCCTCCACCGTGGCGGCAATGTCCGCGCCACGGACCACGTTGAACCGATGGTGGTCTGAGCTGGTCGTGGTGGTGAATTCGTAGGTGAATCCCGGGGCAATGCCACCGCTCCACCCTGTCTCCACGTCTTCCAGCGTCAGACAGACGTTGTCGGGAACCTTTGGGAATTCGAGGGTCAACAGGTTGCCGCTGGACGCCTTGACCCACACCGGGATCGTCTCCGTCCCTGCCGCAGTCCGGTTCACCATCACGCCGATGGAATCCGTCGTCTGGGTGTAGATGTCCAGGTTGTTCCGGCCCCGGAAAGCGGAACTGAACGCCGCGTCTTCTTGCCGATCATAGTCTGCGTCGCCAAGACCATATCCAACGATGCATTGCTCGCTGCGAATGGCGTCTGCCATTTCCATGGTGAGCACGCCTGCCGGAGTCGCATTGCCCTCTTCAGTCCACACGTCCTTGGACACGAGAGCGGCTTCAGTGAAGTCCAAGGTGAACGCGGTATCCGCAATGGTCCAAAACGCCTCTCCAGGCGCCAAAATTCCGGCCTGACCAAATTGACCGAGTCCGCCCACCTGGGCCACCCAGGTTTGAAGGGAGTCTTCCCAGCGGTAAGTGGCCCCGAGACTGCCGGGTCCGTTGGTCGTCACCGCATTCAGGTCCACGAATCCCGTCAGGGGGTTGGCCACGAGGTTCCACCCGCGCCAGCTGGCGCTGGCCGCTTCAGCCGAGATGTTCACCGAGGCCGAGACCACGGGATCACCCGCCACCGTGAACGTGTAATTTCCAGCCGGAAGGGAGCATGTGAAGCCGCTCCCGACTTCCAATTCGTCCGAGCCGATGAGGCTCTGATACGTGGTGCCGGATTCCACCCACTGCTTGACATATACGGCGCCTGGTTGGTCCAGGAATGCCGACGCGGTGGCGCCTGCCAATCCCGATCCCACTTGGTGTGTGTAGGGACTCGTCTTGGTCCAATCATAGCGACGCAGTGCCTGGCCGACGATGCTGCCTCCAGCGGAGGTCAATCCCGAAGCCCCTTCCAACACCAGCATGCCCGCCGTTTCGACGGTGGCTTCTTGGAGGGACAATTCACCCCGGATGGCCACCGTATCCACCAAGGTGGTGGTGCCCACGCCACAGTCGAGGAAGGCCAGACTTGCAGGCCCACACTGGTGCGGACCTTCGCCAACGAAGTACACACGGCCTTCGACATCGCCCTCGTTGACCCACTGGGTACCCACTTCGATCCGGGCAGAGGCCGACAAGGTCAGGTTGGCATCGGCAGCAACCACCACCGAGTTGGCCCGGACGGTGTCGGCGTCAGACACCAAGATGGCGTGGCCACCGAGGATGGTCACGTCGTGCTCGGCACTGGGGATACAATCGCAGTCCCAACTGGCAGCATCATTCCAAAGCCCGCCTTGCACGGAGTTCACAGCTTCGCCGACCGAGGACTGGGACCAGCCGCTCAGCACCAGACAAGACAACAGGAGGAGGATGACGTGGGATTTCATGTGGGCCCTTACGCCCACGCATCCCAGAAGGTTACAATCCCGGAATCGCGGGACCCAAGGTGGCCACAACCGACAGTGCCAAGGCGAGCCAAGGCATGGTTTTGGTCCCCTTCCAACCCGGCGGAAAACACCACGCCAAAGTCCAAGTGACAGCGCAGGCAAATCCAGTCAAGCGCATCGCTTGTCCACTACAATGGTCGAGGCCCACCCCCATGGCGACCAACCCGATGACGGCGGTCAAGAGGCCTGGCCACTGGGTCCACTTTCGAACCACGCGCTGTCGCGCCGTTGCCCGAATCAAGGACTGCTGGCGCCAAACCCAACCGACCGCGGCCATCGGCAGCAATGCCCACACCAGTGGGCTGAGATTCACCGCACACTCGGACCATGGCATGGCCTCCATGGCCACAGACCCGGTTGCCCACCATGTGACGCCGCCGCGGATCCACCAAGGCGTGGCCATCCCCAAGGCCCACATCAACGCTTCTGCAGCCTTGGGTGTGCGCCAAACGAACAACACTCCCCCCAAAACGAGGCACCAGGCCGCCAATTCTGGAGCCAACATGGGCGCCAATCCAACGGGCACCCCCAGCCAAAAATGGAGGTCCGGACGAGGTTCTCCCAGCCGAAGCCGGAGCCCTTGACCCACCGATACCCAGAGGAGTGCCATCCCCCACCACCAGGAATTCGGGGTGGTCCACAGCATCGGCGTCGCAGCGAGCACCCATGCCCAACTCGGCACCATGCCGGGCCGCGTCCGCATGCCACTCTCGAGGTACATTCTGTGGATCCAACGCGCCGAAACCAACACGGCCAGCCAAGCCGACCAAGGCACCTCCACTGCAGCTCCACCTTGGAACGCCATCCATCCCCCCAATGCGAACAGCAAGGCAGACGTGAGGGGCACAATGCCCCAAGCGACCGGTTGACTGGATTGAAGTAGCCTGAGCATGCCGAAAGGTGATTAAATTCGCGCCAGCAAAGCGTGACCATGAACGTTCAGGACATCATCACCCCCATTGGCAAGTTCATCCAGTGGACCTTCAACACCGTGCTCGTCCCGGCGAGCAACCCGTTCAACCTGGCGGTCATCCTGCTCGTCGTGGGCGGCATCGCTTTCTGGCTCCGCAAGCAGCGCAAGTACACCGCTGCTGCCCGCCAGAACGGCGACATCATCTGAATTTCTGTCGTCCACCCGGACGAGGCTCATCCCACCGACCCGATGTCGGTGCGGAACGTCTTGCCTTCGAATTCCACCTTGTCCACAAGGTCATAGGCTTTCTGCACGGCCTTCTCCAATTCAGCATCCATGCCGATGCACGCCAGGACACGACCTCCTGAGGTGACGACTTGATCGCCATCCTGCCGTGTGCCGGCGTGGAACAAACGCTGGTCGGCGTCCAAATCCTTGGAGACCGGAAGGGCCATGGGAACGCCCTTCTTGTACGCCCCCGGATAGCCTGCACTGGCTACGGTGACGGTGGCCGCTGCGCGGGGGGACAGCGCCACATCGATTTCGGACAGCAGGCCATTGGACAGGCCATCCATGAGGTGGAGCAAATCGGTCTCCAGCAAAGAGAGGATGATCTGGGTTTCCGGATCGCCAAGTCGGCAATTGTACTCGATCACGTAGGGGTCCCCTTGCACCTTCATCAAGCCGAAGAAGAGGAATCCCTTGTAGTCAAATCCATCCCGCTGGATGCCACGGATGGTCGGAATCACGACCTGGTTCTTCACCTTTTCCATGAATTCCGGGGTCACATGGGGGACTGGGCTGATGGCTCCCATCCCTCCGGTGTTGGGGCCGGTGTTGCCTTCTCCGATGCGCTTGTAGTCCATGGCGGACGGGAGCAGGCGCCACGCATCGCCATCGGTCACGGCGAACATCGACACCTCGACGCCCTTCAAGAATTCTTCGATGACCACCTCCTTTCCGGCACCACCAAAGGCCTCGCCTTTGATCATGTCTTTGACGGCCTTCTCCGCTTCTGCGTAGTCTTCCGTGACAATCACCCCTTTGCCCGCTGCCAGGCCACTCGCCTTGACGACGTACGGGGCCTTCATGGTCTTGAGGAACGCCACCGCGTCTCGGATCTGACCCTTGCCGAAGGTGGCAAACTTGGCGGTGGGAATGCGGTGGCGCTTCATGAAGTCCTTGGCGAACTTCTTGCTGCTCTCCAGCTGAGCGCCTTCCTTGCCAGGCCCGATGACCGCCACGTGGCCCAAGTCTTTGGCTTTGGCAAAGTGGTCTACAATGCCTGCGGCCAATGGGGCTTCGGGGCCCACGACGATCATGTGGATGTCCTGCTCACGCACGAAGGCCTCCACACCCTTGAAGTCCATGGGGTCGAGGTCCACATTCTGCCCGAATTCAGCAGTACCGGCATTGCCGGGTCCAAAAAACAGCCCCTCCAGCAGGCTGCTGCTGGACACTTTCCAACCGATGGCGTGCTCGCGGCCGCCGGATCCAAGAATGAGTACGCGCATAGCGCCTCAAAACTACCTTCGCCACAGACCCGGAGCAGGGCAGGTTTTCAACACCGCGTTCCCATTCCTCACCAATCCGGGCACCTGAACAGGCGTGAACCCCGATTCCACCCCCCCGACAAAGGCGACCGACATCCGGTTGAGTGTGGTCGTGATCACGCGCAATGAGGCCCACAACCTGCCCCGTTTGCTCGATTCCGTCGCCGGCTTGGCCGACGAGGTCATCGTATTCGATTCGGGCAGCACCGATGGCACGGTGGACATCGCGGAGCGCGCCGGAGCCCAGGTGACCACCTGCGAATGGACGGGCTGGTCGGACACGAAGAACCGGGCCAATGCGGCCGCCTCTGGACAATGGATCCTCAGCCTGGATGCAGATGAGGCGCTGACCACGGCCTCCGCAGCGTCGATTCGCGCCTTCATTGAGAAACCCACCCACACGGACTCTGGCGCCCTGCGCGTCGGGGAGATCAACCGCTTGACGCGGTATGTCGACCACTGGGTCCACCACAGCGGCTGGCATCCAGACCGCAAGGTGCGCCTGTGGCCGGCAGGAACTGGATCCTGGACTGGCGACATCCATGAGCGCATGTCGTTCGAGGGGCCGTCCAAGGTGACCCGCATCGATGGGGTGGTGGAGCACCACAGCTATCCCACGGTGGCCAGTCACCTTCACCAGATCGAGCGGTTCGGGGAAGTCTGGGCCCGCAGCCAGTTCGAGCTCGGGCGCCACAGCTTGGTGGCCGTGGCCTGCGCCAAGGTGGTGGCCCAGTGGATCAAGACGGCCTTCCTCAAGGGCGGCTTTCGGGACGGCCCAACCGGTTGGGCCATTGCGCGCAGGAGCGCCTGGGCCACGTGGCGAAAGCACGCCCGCCTGAGGGCCCTGCACCGTCCTGTGGCCGCCCCGCAGCGGGTGTTGATTGCCCGGACCGACGCCCTGGGTGACCTCGTGTGCACCCTGCCGCTCGTGCGCGCCGTGAAGGAGGCGCATCCCAACGCGGTCGTCGACCTGTTGGTCCGGCCGTACGCTGCGCCCATTGGCCGCTGCGCCATCGGTGTTCGTGACGTGCTCGAATGGACCGCACCGTGTGCAGAGGAGCCGCGCGGTGCAGGCAAGGCCCTGCTCGAGCCAGGGCAATACGACGCTGTGGTCCTCGCATTCCCTGACCCCGCCGTCGTTCGGGCCGCCTGTGCTGCCCGCATCCCCGTTCGCATTGGAACCGGACGAAGGCGGCACACCGTCCTTCGGCTCACCCACCGCAACTGGGACAGCCGAAAGCACTCCGGAGGGCACGAAGCCTGGCATGGGCTGCGGTTGTTGATGCCGCTCGGCGTGGGTGTCCCTGACCTTCGACCCACGGGCCAATTCCTCGAGCCACCTGCCCCAAGTGATCGGGTCCAGGATTGGCTGGACCGGCTGGGCTCCAACTTCATCCTTCTCCATCCCGGATCGCATGGCGGCGCCGGCAATGCGTCTCCGGAAGCCTTCGCGCAATGGGCGCTCGCCTTGGCTGAATCCGGGCTCCAGGTCGGATTCACGGGCACCTCTGCCGAAGGCGACGCGTTTGCCCCAAATCTGCCGGAACACCCCAGCATCCACGGGCTGTTTGGCGCCTTGGACCTGCGCGAACTCATGGCCCTTCAAGCACAAGCCAAGTTGGTCATCGCCTCGAGCACCGGCCCCCTGCACACGGCCGCGGCGCTGGGAACGCCCGTGTTGGGCCTCTACCATTCTGCAGCGCCGGCTTGGCCACAACGCTGGGCGCCCATTGGACCTGAGGCCCATGTGCTGGTCACCTCAGAATTCACCGAGGCCGGCTGCCTGAAGTTGTCCCCGGAATCCGTCCTGCAGGCCGCCAAGGAGGCCATGGCTACCTCCCACTGAAAAACGCGGGCAGCGCGAGACACCACAAGGCGAGCGTCACGCCCGCTTGGGTCTGCAAGGTGTCTTCCGTCAATCCGCTCAAAGCCAAGACGAGCACAGCAGGCCAAGCTTCAGAAATTCGCCACCCCTTCAACAAGGCCCAGAGCCACAAAGCGAGGCCAACCCAACCCAGCCCCAGCATCAAAGACAAGTACTGCTGGTGGGGACGGTGCCGAGATTCAGCCGGCCAATCCGGCCGGTGCTTGGCATAGGCTTGTTCCATGGCCACTTGTGCATCCCCGGACCCCGTTCCGGCCATCCAAAACCCAAGCGCCATGCGATCTTCAATGGCTTGCCAGGCCGTTTTCTGATAGACGCTTCTCGCCAACAAACTCGCGTCGGCACTTTGTCTGCCGTCCAACCACTGGCCCCAATTGAAGCACATCCGATTCCACCTCGGGGCCCAGCCGACCCCCTGCCATTCCACCACCGACGCGTAGCCCATTTCAATGGCCGCCACTTCCTCTGCAGTCAGCGCCGCGACGCCCTCTCGGTCTTTCCGGAGCCCTTTGGAGGCCAGGAACCGAATCAGCCTCGGCTGCACTTCCTTGAACGGCATCGAACTGCGCTGCTTCCATCCATGGGCCAATTCACCCCAGGCCACATGGGTCCAGATGAAATGTCCATTCTCCGTCGCCCTTTTGTCCAGCCGATGGACATAGGGTTCTCCCCCTGCTGTGCGCTCGGACAGGGACGCGGCGTCCGGGAATGCGCTTGGCAACGCGGAAGTCAACCCCCATGACACAGCGCTCCCCGCGAGAAACAGCACGGTCAAGTGACGTACCACACGCCGCTTGGTGGGCCAGCGCAGCGACTCGGAGGATCGGCTGGCGTCCCATAACATGGGGGCCCACCATGCCGCCGTGACCGCCCCGGCCAACAAACCTGTCAAACTCTCCGTCCACGTCCATGTGAGCCCCGCAGCGACCACCGCCAGCCATGCCCAGCCACGGGAAAGGAAGTGGGCGGTCCAGGGCAACAGCACCGCCCACCACAGCCCGAAACGGATGTGGGAAATGAAACGGGACGATGAGCGCCCACCAAACGGCGCACCGTCCAAAACGTCCAATCCCATCACGGCACACGTGGCCAGCGTTGCGGAGAACACCGCGCAGCGCAGAACCCATTGCACCTCCACCTTGCTGTCGGGATGTTGTCCCGCCCACCAGGCCAAGCCCGCCACGAGCAGCGGCAACTTGACCCTCACGTCATGGATGGCCCCTGCCGGATTGGAACTCCACAACGCCGAGCACCCCGTCCAGAGGACCAGGCCCACCAAAGCCCAGCCTCCGAATGACTCCCGATTCAAGGGCAGGCCCGTCCTGACCAAGGTCGCGATGGCCGCGAGCCCCAGTCCCGCTGTGGCCACGCTCATGAACGCATTGGACCACGGATATGCCAGGGCCACAGCACACCAGGCTGCAGTCCAGATGCGACCTTGGTCCAAGCGGGGCTTCATCGGCGCGCGCCGTCCCGTGGCTGGGTGGGGTCCACTGAAGCCAAGATGGACGTCAGCTCCTCACCGAACACCGACTGTGCGCGGAGGACGGTCGGGTCCACCGTCAAACTGCGTTCCACCATTCCTGCTGCCAGGTGGAACCGGAGCACGACCTCTTCTTCCAAGGCCCTTCGGATCTCGGGCTCAAACAACTGAAGGTCCCGTCCCAGATTCGGCTGCAACACAGCCTCCAGTTGGTCCAAAGCCGCACCTGCCACGGATTGGTACTGCTCGAAATCAATGGCTTCCTCCAGGTCTTCCAATACGGCCATGCTTTCCGTCGAATAAGCAAAGCCGTCGGCTTCAAGGTGGTCCTCAAAACCGCGCCAAGTGGCGTCGTCCATCCGGTAGCTGATGGGGTCTGGAACCGCAGTGCTATCCAATCCGGCTGCCACCCGCGTGGCGTAATCGAAGACGGCAAACTCATCGAGCAACCGCTCCATCAAAGTCGACATGAAGGGCGTCTCCACCTCGATGTCAGGCTGGATGCCGCGGCCCTCGATGACAGGGCGCCCACCGGCTGTGGTGAACACGCGAAGCAAGGAATCGGACACAGCCTGGGCCTTGCCCTGGGCGTCCCGTTCTCCACCATAATCCAAGCGTTGAATGCAACGGCCGCTGGCCGTGTAATACTTCGCCACGGTCACCTTGAGTCGGGTATTGAAGGCCATGTCCTTGGTCTGTTGGACCAGGCCTTTTCCGAAGCTTTCCATGCCGACGATGACGGCGCGGTCGAGGTCTTGAAGGGTGCCACTCACGATCTCGGAAGCACTGGCGGATTGGCCGTCGATGAGGACCACCAATGGCATGTCCGGCGCCGTGGGACGGCCGAGGGCCGTGTATGACTTGTTCCACTTCTCGTCCTTGCCCCGGGTGGACACGATTTCCGTCCCCTTGGGGACGAACAGATTGACAATCGCCACGCTCTCCTTGAGCAAGCCGCCCCCATTGCCGCGCAGGTCGAGCACCAATTGCTCCATGCCGGCGCTGTCCCGCAACGCCATCAGGGCCTGACGCACCTCACCTGCAGAGCCGCGGGTAAACTTGGAGAGGTAGATGTACCCCGTCTTGTCGTCCAACATGCCGCTGTACGGCACAGCGGGCACGCGCACCTTGGCGCGCTCAACCTCAAATTCCAGCATGCCGCCGCCATAGGGGCGCTCCACGCCCAAGGTCACCGCACTGCCGGATTCTCCCTGGAGCAGATCGCCCACTTCGTCGGTGTCCATGTCTGCGTCCACACGTCGGCCCGCCACGCTGCGCACCATGTCGCCAGGCCGAATGCCTGCCTTGTGCGCCGGATATCCTTCATACACCTCCACCACGGTCATGTCGCCGTCGATGGGCTGGACCAACGCGCCGATTCCCCCGTATTCCCCCGTGTTCATGAAGCGGATGTCCTCGATCCGGGACTCCGGGTAGTACACCGTGTAGGGGTCCAACTTGTCGAGCATGGCATCGATGGCCACGCGCATCAATGTTCCGGGCTCCGGTTCCTCCACGTAGAATTCATGCACGCCTCGGAAGACGGACGTCAGAATTTCGAGGTGTTTGGTGACTTCGAAGTAGGTGCCGGAAGGCCGGGCCGCGCGAACGCCGAGGATGACAGTCAAGACGAGGATGCCCATCCAGGCGGCGCGGGGGAGTCGGATGCGGTTCATGCGTTTTCGGATGCGGCCGTGGTCATGCGGCCCAGCAATTTGACCATTCCCCGCTCCACCTCATCGGCAGAAGGGAGGCCCTTGCCCACAAAGATGAGAACGACCGCACACTGTTGGTCCGGCGGAAGGGTCGCTTCAAAGGAGGAACGATGCACTCGCCACATTTCGCGCATCCATCGCTTGGTCTTGTTGCGATCGACGGCCTTGCGCAGGCGCTTTTTGGACACGGTGAACGCCACGCGGGAAGGCGCCGGGCCGTCCGGCTTCACCAAGGCATAGCGGGCGATGAGGGGAAATCCTTTGGCCGTATCCCCTTCCGCGAAGACGCGGTCCATGACCACCCGCCGTTTGAGGCTGCGGTCCCGGCCTTGCTTGAGGTCCGGTGTTGGGGAGATGTTCTGCTCGGAAGTCAGTCCTTGCCGAGAATGTGGTTCTCGATGGCCATGGTCATCGAGGGAGCCTTGGGGTTCGGAGCGCCGACGTCGATGCGCAGGTTCTTCGCCTCCGCCGCTTTTCGCGTGGTGGGACCGAAGACGGCGATGCGCGTCTCACCTTGCTCGAAGTCGGGGAAGTTCTTGAAGAGGCTCTCGATGCCCGAAGGCGAGAAGAACACCAGCATGTCGTACTTCACATCCGACAGGTCAGAGAGGTCGCTGCACACGGTCTTGTACATCACCGCCTTCGTGAAGTCGATGTTGTTTTCCTCCAGCAATTGGGGAATGCTCGGCTTCAGAATGTCGGCGCAAGGCAGGAGAAACTTCTCCTTTTTGTGCTTCTTGATTGAGTCGATGAGTTCCGTGAAGCGCAGTTGGCCATGGAAGATCTTTCGCTTCCGGTACACGATGTACTTCTGCAGATAGTGGGCGGTGGACTCGCTGATGCAGAAATACTTCATGCTGTCCGGCACGTCGAAGCGCAGCTCCTCCGCCATTCGGAAGTAATGGTCCACGGCGTTGCGGGACGTGAAGATGACACTGGTATGTTCCCCAAGGTCGATGCGCTCTTGCCGGAAAGTCTGGCCATCCACGCCCTCGACGTGGATGAAACTGCGGAAATCAATCTTCAGCTTGAGCTTGTCAGCCAAGTCGAAGTAAGGTGACTTCTCCGTGCTTGGCTTGGGTTGAGAAATCAGAATGGTCTTGACCTTCTTGCCCATGTTGTTACCCCTGCCATGCGCGGAGGAGGACCGCGGTTGGGAGGATTTCAAGGGCGCAAAGATACAGAATTGGGACGAGTGACCCTGCCCGGAACACCCGGTTGTCGAAGAGTGCACGCCACTGACGAAGGGTCCAACCCGCCCCCCAAATCGCACCACACAGCACCAGTGCCACTCCAGCGCCATGCGGTCCCATGGCCAACCCAAGCAGGGCTACCGGCGCCATGGCCCAACCCGCTGAATCCTGAAGCCAGCGGTGATGCCTGGACCAAACCACGCCCTCCGCGCTCCGTCCTGTAATGCGGCCCATCAGATACCCCACTCCACCGCGCATCCCTGAAATCAAGAACCACGTGCCCCACAACCGCAAGAACAGCTCGCCATTCATGGGCGCCTCCTCAGAATGCGCCCACAATGCGGTGATGCTCAAAGCTGCAGCCATTCCTGCTCCTGCGTGGATGAGCACATCTTGAACACGCCATTCCATGCCATCTCCAAGCTCCTGAAACAACAAGCGAACATCGGTCCAAGCCCAAAGCAAACGCCGCTCAAACCCGCGACCAGACCAACGCAAACCCCCGGCCAAAAAACCAAGGGACAGCCACACCAACCACCATACGGCGGGCGAAGAAGCGGTCCATCTGAGGGTGCCTTCGAACATGTGTCGAAGGTCGCATTCAACCTCCATATCCCGGCACACGGATTCTGTGGCGCTTTCGGCCCACGCACCCGGCTCCGCGCCAAAGCACATCCAACAACACTTGACCCGGCCGAACCGGCTGACCCAATCCGTCCAATCCGTTCCACACCCACTGTCCTGCAGTGGTCTCCGGCGGCGGCATGTAGGTGCGCAAGAGTCGACCCTCGGGCCAACTGACCAAGCCCACCGAAAGGCCATGCCCCGCCCCACCCAGCGACCAGCTCACTGCAGGCCACCCTCCGACCTCCACCACGTCAACGCCACCCACCTCCTCATCGCAGGAAGGCACGGCGTGCCCATTGGGGCTGCCCGGGCTCGCCCGGTTCGGCATGGGGTACAGCCCTGCGCCATTCCCACGCCCCCAAGCCCAATCTTCTGCCCTCCACCACCACGGGCCTTCCACATCGGACGTCCACCCCAAAGAATCCAAGACCGTCAGACCGGCGGAGGGCAGCCGGATGCGCATCGTGCCGGCCGTGTTGGGCAGTAACGACCAAGATTCAACTGCCCACGTGTCGGGCCCAGCAGCCGGATGCGGTCCTGCAAACCACCGTGGGCATTCGCCGAAGGCCATGGTCTCTCCCGGAAGCAACACCAAGCTCGTGAGTGGGTCCACCCATGTCCTCCAATCCGAGGGAAACGGCGTGTCCACATCCGCGAGGGTGGCCTGCAGCCCGCTCAAATCCACTGGGAAATCGCTGCGATTCACCACCTCTACGAACTCCCCAGCGGTGTCGGTCGCATGCCACAGGATTTCATCTACCCTCAACTGGACCGGTCCCGGCAACGGAACGCTGGGACAGGACACGGACACTTGGCCCTCCGGATTCAACGAGTCCTTTCCCCATTCCAAGGTCCATCCAGACGGCCACTCCAAAGCGTCCAGAACGGACTGATCCACCGCAACTTCCAATTCCTGGGGCCGTTTCCCTGCCGCCATCAAGGGCCGCCATTCGCTCTGAACAGAAGCCGATGTCCATCGGGCCCAGCGGGGCGCCATCAGGCTGACTGGCCGATTGGTGTGCAGCACCACGCCCGTCAATTCGCCCGTCCAATCCCGCAAACAACCGTACCCCACCGCGGACACCGGGGGATCCTGAACGGGATGGCCCTCCGTGTGCCATGCCGCATCCCTTCGCGCCTCCCGCACCAGGGGCAAACCCTGGCCTGCCATGGCCCGCTGGCTGTGACCACAGGGCCCCCACGACAAGCTCATGGCTTTGGCACCCCAAGCACCCCAGACAGTCCAAGATCCTCCGCCATTCCGCAGCCCGGGCCAAGGCTGGACCTCCGCGCCACTGAACCGGATTGGAATGCCGGGCTTCAATGCCCGCCTCCGCACCGTGCTCCCGCCATCCCAATCCCAGGCGCTCGGATCCACGTCGTGGTTGGACGTGTTGACCAACTCAACGAATTCCGATGCATGCTCGGGATCTCCGGCCCACGGGTCGGCCAACAGCCGAACGGGTTCGATGGCCCCTTGGCCCCGCAACCGAACGTAAGGGGACATGAGCTGTGTCCATTCCGCCCCTGGGCGACACCCGCGAAGTGGCCCCAACCGAACCACATGCGCGCCCTCGCCCAGCGGCATCTCCGACAGTCGCCCCGCCCAGCTGAGGGTCACTGCAGAATCCGATGCCCAAGTCACCTCGGTTTCTTCCCCTCCGATGTGCCCTTTGGCCGTGGCCCTCGAAACCGGGTCCAAAGCCATTCCCAGCCGCCATTCCAGCCGCCCGGGACCACGGGGCAAAACCCGTTCGAAAGCCTCCGCTTGATCGAGTGCATCGGATGAACCGGACGACCAGACCCCCTCACCGGTGGGCTCGAACGGCGACAAGCCTGTGGTCCATGACAACCGGTTCGGATGGGCGCCACAACCTCTCGGGTCTCTGCGCAGCAAGGGGCGTCCTCCCCCCTCCAAATCCGACTCCGCATAGCTGAACGCATCGAGCACCTGGCCCGTGGAATCCCGGAGCTCAATGACGGCGCCGCCATTGACGAGTGCCGGCCAGGAATCCAACGCCACCCGCTCGACGCCCCATCCCGAAAACGCCACACTGTCCGACCTGCGGTGAACCACCACCGTCCTTCCCGCAGGCCGCCGGGGACCCGCCTCCAAGCCCCGCTCGTGGCCATTCCAAGCCAACCTCACGCCCGCCAAGGACAGGGAGTCTGGAGGTGCCCCCAACAAGTGCAACGCCACGAATTCCGCATCAGGCGCCCCCAATGAAGGTGTGGGGTCAGGGTGCACTGCGCTGATGACCCACCCGATGGACGCGGTGCGCTGCCCCCACAATTCGAGACAACAGCCGGTCCACAACAAGACCCCCATTGCAACCTGCAATCCTGCGCCAATCCTTGACATCCGGGCAACCTCGTACCTTTGTAGCAGGTGAACACCACCGTTGGTGAACGCCTCGCACACTTCCACAAACCCATTCTCCATGGCTTCCCCCGCACACGGACGTACCCTCGCAGTGGTTGGCGCTACCGGCCTGGTTGGTCAAGCGATGCTTCGCGGCCTCGCCGCCCGCAAATTCCCGGTCAAAACGCTGCTGCCCGTGGCCAGCGCCCGTTCCAAAGGGAAAACCGTGGAATTCAAAGGACAGGATGTGCCCGTCCTGACGATGGAAGAGGCCTTGGAACGGAAGCCGGATCTGGCCCTGTTCAGTGCAGGCGGAGACGTCAGCCGGCAATGGGCCAAGGCCTTCACCGACATCGGAGCGACCGTCATCGACAACAGTTCCGCTTGGCGCATGGACAGCGAGGTGCCCCTGGTGGTGCCGGAGGTCAATGCGGACAGCATTGAAAACCACCACAAGCTCATTGCCAATCCCAACTGCTCCACCATCCAGTTGGTGATGGCGTTGAAACCCCTCCACGACCGGTTCCTCATCCGCCGGGCCATTGTGAGCACCTACCAAAGTGTGACCGGGACAGGACAAGCCGGCATCGACCAACTCAATCAAGAGCGCGAGGGCGCCGAAGCCAACCGCATTTACCCCCATCCCATCGACCGGAATTGCCTGCCGCACTGTGATGTCTTCTTGGAGAATGACTTCACCAAGGAGGAGATGAAACTCCACCACGAAACCAAGAAAATCCTGGGAGATGCCGAGGTCGAAGTCAGTGCCACGGCGGTCCGGGTTCCCGTGGTCGGCGGACACAGCGAAAGCGTGTACCTCGAGATGGAGCGGCCATTCAGCGTGCCCGACGTGCGCGGTGCGCTGCAACTCATGCCGGGCTTGATCATCCAGGACGATCCGATGGCCAATGTCTACCCCATGCCGGTCAAGGCTGCGGACAAGGATGAAGTCTTCGTTGGCCGCATTCGGCGTGACCTCTCTTACGAGCAAGGGTTGCACCTCTGGATTGTCTCGGACAACCTCCGGAAGGGCGCCGCGACCAATGCCATCCAGATTGCCGAATTCCTCCAGCGCTCCGGCCGGTTCCGCAAATGAGCCTGAAGCCCGGCCTTCTCCTCGCGCTCGCTTGGGGCAGTCACCTGTTGGCCCGCGCTCAAGAGGACCCCTGCATGCTGCTGCCCGATCCGGGGCCCTGTGAAGCGGCGATTCCCGCTTGGTATTTCGATCAGGATTTCCAGACGTGCACCGTTTTCAGCTGGGGCGGATGCGGCGGCGTGGTGCCGTTTGAAACGTTGGAAGAATGCGAAGCCGCTGCCTGCGGCGACGGGAGCGGCGGACTCACCGGACTCTGCGATTCCATTGCAGTGACGCCCCTGGTGGTGGGCGATGCCGACCTCGGCCACCTCGAAGTGGAAGTGGAGGCCTTCTACGAGACCGACCACTGGTTCGGTTATGCGGGGTTCGCGCTGTTTGACGATGCCGGTACGCTGGTCGCCGCCGAAAATGTGGCCACTGCGCCCAATGCGTTTGGATTTGACGGCCAATTGGGGCCCCACCCACGTTACCTCGACTACCAGCCGGGCGTCGACCTCAGCACTTGGGCATCGCCCTTTTCATTGGAGCTGCGCCTGTACGAAGGGTGGATGGCCGGATTGCCCACGGAACGCTGTGCTTGGACCTGGACGGAATTCGCCACGCCAGCTGACGTGGTGCGCATCTCAGACGACCGCGAAGAGCGTGGCACGCCGGAATGGTTTGACCTCCTTGGCCGACCGACTTCGCCCACACCGGGCCGCTGGCTCTTGCGCAAGGAAGGCCGCTCGGTGAACCGGGTGATGATCAGCGAATGATGTCGCCGGGTTCGGCACCCTCTTCCGGGGTGACGAAGCGAAGTCCCCCGTCCTCGGTGGAGGCCATCAACACCATGCCCTGTGAGACCACGCCGCGGATCTTGCGCGGCGCCAGGTTGGCCAGCAGGGTGACGCGCCGTCCCACCACGTCCTCCGGTGCAAAGTGTTCTGCGATGCCACTGACCACGGTCCGCTCGTCGTATCCGGTTCGAACAGTCAGTTGGAGCAGCTTGTCTGCGCCCTTCACCTTTTCCGCCGCGACCACCTCCGCCACGCGGAGGTCCATGGCCTGAAAATCATCGAATGACGTGCCGGGCTTCTCCGGCTCCACATCGCGCAGGCCGAGTTCGGCTGCGTCCGGACCCAATTTTTCGCGCTGTGCCGCCACTTGCTCATCCGTCACCTTGTCAAACAAGATGGGCAATGTGCCGAGCGGTTGTCCAGTGGGGACCAAGTCTCCGCCCGCCGCATCCCATGGCAACGCGGAGGTTCCCAGAGCGGCAGACAGCTTTTCTGACGTCCTCGGCAAGAAAGGCGCGAGGACAATGGCCGCATTCGCCGTCACCTGCAAAGCGAGGTTGAGAATGTCCGCTGTGCGTTGCGCATCGCTCTTGATGACCTTCCAAGGTTCTTCCTCCGTGAGGTACTTGTTGCCGGCACGCACAAGGCCCATCGCATGCTGCAGGGCGTCCCGGAAGCGGTAACGCTCGATGGACTCGCCCACTGCGGCAGGGGTACGGCCCATCAGCTCGCGCAACGCTTGATCCGTCTCCGTCCACAATCCGCTCGCCGCGGGCACCTTGCCATCGAAGTATTTGCCGGTCAGCACCAACACCCGGTTCACGAAGTTTCCGAGGACGTCGGCCAATTCGTTGTTGACCCGGGCTTGAAAGTCCTCCCACGTGAATTCAGCATCCTTCTGCTCCGGCATGATGGACGCCAGAACGTAGCGCATCTCGTCGCTGCGGCCGGGGAAATCATCGATGTACTCCTTCGCCCAGACTGCCCAGTTGCGCGAGGTGGAGATCTTGTCGCCTTCCAGGTTCATGAATTCGTTGGCCGGCACATTGTGTGGCAACAGATATCCGCCATGCTCCTTGAGCAGGATGGGGAAGATGATGCAATGGAAGACGATGTTGTCCTTGCCGATGAAGTGGACCAACTGGGTGTCCTTGTCTTTCCAATAAGGCTCCCAATCCGTCCCGTTCTTCTCCGCCCAATTCTTGGTGGCGGTGATGTAGCCCAGCGGCGCGTCGAGCCAGACGTAGAGGACCTTGCCGTCCGCCCCTTCCACCGGAACGGGCACGCCCCAGTCCAAGTCGCGTGTCATGGCCCGGCTCTGCAGCCCGCCGTCGACCCAACTCTTGCACTGTCCCAGCACATGGGCTTTCCATGCCTTGGGATCGTGGTGGGCATGGCCCTCCAAATCGCCTTGCTCGAGGTAGGTCCGGAGCCAATCCTCGTGGCGGTCCATCGGCAGGTACCACAGGGTGGTGTCCTTCCATTCTGGCGTGGCCCCGCTGAGGGTGCTTTTGGGGTCGATCAATTCCTCGGGGGACAACGCCGACCCACACTTTTCACATTGGTCACCGAAAGCGCCGTCGTGCTGGCATTTCGGGCACGTTCCCTGCACATACCGGTCCGCGAGAAATTGATTCTCCACCGGATCGAAGAACTGCTTGCGGGTCTCTTCCGTGAACGCGCCCTTCTCGAGCAGCGTCAAGAAAAATTCCTGTGCAAACGCATGATGCTGTGGGCTGGAGGTCCGGTCGTAGTGGTCGAAGGCGATGTCCAGTCCGCGAAAGGCCGCTTGCATCTCCTCGTGGTACCGGTCCACAATGGCGCGTGGTGTGGTGCCTTCTTTTCGGGCGCGCAACGTGATGGCCGCACCATGTTCATCCGAACCGCAGACCCAGACCACATCGCGCTTCCGGGCGCGGAGGTACCGGACGTACAGATCAGCCGGCAGGTAGGCGCCGGCGATGTGGCCAATGTGAATCGGGCCGTTGGCATACGGCAAGGCAGAAGTAACCAGGGTGCGCGCGGGGTGCTCGGACATGATGGACGAAGTTACTCCCCGGCTTCCGGGTGCACTCCCTCTCCTGTTGACGATATTGGGCAACGGATTTTCAAATCATGTGGCCACACATTTCCTTCCTGTCTTTTCTGACGCTTTGGACCGCCATGTCTGGAGTGGCTGCCCCGGTCCAAGAGGAGGGCGTTCCGTACACGCCTGACTCGCTCTTGTACAACGGAAACGAGCGCATCTGGCTGCCGGGAGAGCCCTTCCGATGGGCCAATCCAGAAATCTGGAATGCGCTCGACAGCATGGACTTGGACAACTTCAAGTACAGCGTGGAGTCACCGAGAAAGCCCGGTCGCTTCCTCACTGTGAAATACTTGAAATCCAATGACGGACAGCACGCCTGGTACGTCGATGGCGACCTGCGTTATCTGACGTATGATGGCCAGACCAATGCGAGCCAAAGCAATCTGCTGGGCCACAACTACGGGGCAACTCCTTTTTGGTTCGATTCCACGCTCTTTTGGCAAAGCGGGCAGGCCAATTGGTTCAAGCACCAACAACGGCTGTTCCATTCTATCGAAACCGGAGAGATTGAAATCCTGCCCTCAGAGACTCCGCCACCCGACACTGAGGATGCCATTGTGTTCGCGATGGATTCGGCGAGCCTGTTCATCAATTTGGCTGCGAATTCCAAGGAGTTCGACCTCCCATCACCCGTGTATGTCCTTCCCCATGGTTCTGGAGAATGGCGCCAACTCGGCCTGCTCAACCCGGATGTGAGTGTATTGGCTCCCAACCAAAGTGCACAACACCTGAAGGATTATGCAGTGTGCTCCAGCGCCGGCATCCTGTTCATCTGCAACACATCCAATTTGACCTACGTGGAAATGCCCTCGAGCTGGGCCCGGAGTCGGTTCCAGAATTATCAACGCACGCACTCGAGGGAGGTGGACAGCTGGGTTGGGTCCAAAGGCAATACCCTGTTTCTCAGAACATCATATGGCCTCATCCAAGAGGACGTCGCTGACCTGGTTACAGGGGCGGAATGGAAACCGCTCATCGTCCCTGCCCCGGAAGTCGCCCAGCCTGGGTTTGACCTGATGGAGTCAGAAAACAAGGGGTGGCTCCTGGCCATTGCGCTGGGAGTCGTTTCCATCCTGCTCGGATTCGCACTTCTGTCCAATGGCCGTTCACGACGAAAGCCCCTAACTCCGTTGGTCCTGCCGGACGCAGAAGGACAGGCGCCCTTGTCCAACATGGTCGTTCAATTGCTGTCCCACCGAGGCCGGCTGCTCAATGCAGACCAATTCGACACCATCATCGGCCTGGATCAAATACCCTCGCCGGAAACCCGACGGTCCCGCAGAGCGCGCATCATCCAAGTGACCAACGCCGAGACCACGGCGCGCTTTGGCCACCCCCTCGTCGTCCGCACCAAATCGGAAAGCGACAAGCGCATCGTCCTCTATCGCATTCAAGACTTCGGTGCCCTTGACTGAGCGTGGGGTCCGGTATCTTCGCCAGCATGTACGGTTCCATGAAAACCCACCTCGGTGAAGCGCTCAGCGCCATCGAGGCCGACGGCCTGTTCAAGAAAGAACGCGTCATCGTCTCCGTCCAGGACGCGGCGATTCGACTGGACGACGGGAGTGAAGTCCTGAATTTCTGTGCGAACAACTACTTGGGACTGTCCTCCCACCCCCGGGTGGTGGAGGCGGCCAAGCGGGCCATTGACGAGCGCGGTTTCGGCATGAGCTCCGTCCGCTTCATCTGCGGAACACAGGACATCCACAAAGAGCTCGAGCAGACGATCGCCGACTTCCACGAAACGGAGGACACCATCCTGTACGCCGCCGCCTTTGATGCGAATGGCGGGGTGTTTGAGCCGCTCTTGACAGCAGAAGATGCGATCATCTCAGACTCCCTGAATCACGCCTCCATCATCGACGGTGTGCGCCTGTGCAAGGCGGCCCGCTATCGGTATGCCAACAACGACATGGCCGACTTGGAGAAGCAGCTCCAAGCCGCCAACGAGGCCGGTCATCGCTTCAAGATCATCGTCACCGACGGGGTCTTCTCCATGGATGGATATGTGGCCCAGATTGACCGCATTTGCGACCTCGCGGACCAATACGATGCCCTCGTGATGGTCGACGAATGCCACGCCACCGGCTTCATCGGAAAGACGGGCCGGGGTTCTGTTGAACTCCGAAACGCGTTGGGCCGCGTGGACATCATCACCGGCACGCTGGGCAAGGCCTTGGGCGGTGCCATGGGCGGATTCACCACGGGCCGTGCGGAGATCATCGAGATGCTGCGGCAGCGCAGCCGGCCTTACTTGTTCAGCAACTCCCTCGCCCCCAGCATCGTGGGCGCGAGCTTGGAGGTCTTCCGCATGCTGGATGAGACCACTGAGCTCCGCGACCGCCTGGAGGACAACACGGCCTATTTCAAGGACGGCCTCCGCCGCATTGGCCTCGATTTCAAGGATGGAGAAAGTGCCATCGTCCCGGTCATGCTGGGCGATGCCAAACTCAGCCAAGTCATGGCGGACGCCTTGCTGAAGGAGGGCATTTACGTCATCGGATTCTTCTACCCGGTCGTTCCCAAGGACCAAGCCCGCATCCGGGTTCAGCTGAGTGCCGCCCACACCAAGGAGCACCTCGACCGCGCCCTCGCCGCGTTCGAAAAAGTGGGCCGCGAATTGGGCGTGGTCGCCACGCCGGCCTGAACCCCGTGCGCGTTCTCATCGTCGGACAAGGCCTCGCGGGCACGCTGGCCAGCCACGCCTGCCTGCAACGTGGCTGGGACGTGCACGTCGTGGATTCTGGTGAGCACTGCGCATCCTCCGTGGCCGCCGGCATGTACAATCCCATGTCCTTCCGGCGCATTGTCGAAGTCTGGGATGCCCGGTTGCACTTGGACGCCATGCAGGCCACCTACGCCGACTTTGAGTCCATTCTGAACGACACCTTCCTCCACCCCCTCCCCATTCACAAACGCATTCCCAACCAGGAGTATGCGGAGCTCTGGGACTCCAAATGCGACGAGATTCCGTGGATCGACCCTGTATCCGAGCTTCCCAACGGCGCGCAAATCGGGCCTGTGAGAGGTGGGGGATGGTTGAATTTGCCCAAACTCCTGGTCTCTTGGCGCCAGCATCTGACTGCACTCGGCCGATTCAGCCAGCAGAAGTGGAGCCCCTCCGACAACGCCGCGACATGGGATGCTGTGGTCCACTGTCGTGGCGTCCACGAGCGCCTTTCTCCGCAGCTGGAGCCCCTGGACATCCGCGCCAATCGGGGAGAAATCCTGACCATTGGGACCGAGGGCCACACCATCGCCGATGACCTCATTGACAACTTCGGAAAGTGGACCTTGCCCATGGCACCTGGCCAGTGGCGACTCGGTGCGAGCTATGAATGGGACCGCACAGACCTCGACCCCACCGCCGAGACACGCGCCTTCCTGCTCGAACGCCTCCAAAAGGCCCACCCCGCCCCATTTCGAGTGGACGTACATGCCCATGAAGCCGGACTCAGGCCCGTATCCAAGGACAGGCGTCCCGCGGTGGGTCCGAGACCGAGTCGGCCTGGGCATTTCGTGTTCAATGGCCTCGGCACAAGGGGCGTCCTCATCGGGCCACGGTGGGCCCAACACCTCGCCGACGGGATGGCCGGTGTGACCCACTGGGACCCCCAAGTCGACCCCACCCGCTTGCAGATGACCGCTTGATTTCATTTTTTCGTGAAATCAATGTCGCAACCTGACACAGCTACAACCCACTCAGACAGCCCGGCAGCCCAGCTTTTCATGGAACAATGGCCTGGCATCCTGAAGAGTTGGGGGCTCTCGAAAAGCGCGGGTCGCATCCACGCCTATCTCCTCGCTGAAGGAACCACCCGCAGCCAAGACGAGATCATGGGTGCGCTGGACATCAGCCGTGGGGGGACCAGCACACAGCTCTCTGTTCTGGAAAAAGCCGGTTTGGTCAACCGATTGCGTATCCTGGGCCACCGAAACGACCAATTTCGGGCGGTCAGCGACCCCATCACCTTGTTCAGCGCCCTGCAATTGCGCCATTTCCAACAGACACTGCGACCTTTACAAGACATGGGGCTCAGCCTGGGCGCGATCGCCAGCCAGCAAGACCTCGCTTGGCTCGACCCCATTCAAGGTTTGGGACAACAGCTTGAAACTCAACTCACGATTACAGAACATCTGATTGATTCTCAATAACCTCGACCCTCTTGAATCAACTGTTCTGTTTCATTAAAATTTGAAACTTATGCTCGATAAGCAAATTGAAGCGGCGCTCAACGCCCAAATCGAAATGGAGGCCCAGTCCTCTCATTTTTATCTCGCCATGGCCACTTGGGCAGAAACCAACGGCCTCAATGGCACCTCTGCATTCCTCTATCGGCACAGTGATGAGGAACGCGAGCACATGCTGAAATTGGTCCACTTCGTGAACGAACGTGGTGGAACGGCTCGCATTCCTGCGCTGAGCGCCCCGGCGGCAGAATTTGACGGCCTCAAGGGCATTTTCACCACCCTGCTCGAACATGAAACGAAAGTGACGGCCAGCATCAATGAAGTGGTGGACCTGTGCCTTTCCAGGAAGGATTACACCACCCACAACTTCATGCAGTGGTACGTCGCGGAGCAAATCGAAGAAGAAGCGCTGGCCCGCACCATCATGGACAAACTGGCGATGATCGGCTCCGATTCTGCAGGCCTGTATCTCTTCGATCGGGACTTGGAAATGCTCGAACCTGCAGAAGACGAGAAATAAGACCGCACCCAACGTGTAATTTTCGGGTCAGCGCCCACATCATGCTCCGCACGACACTGCTTCTTTTCGGACTTCTGCTTCCGCTGCTTCACATGGCGGCACCAGAGGCAGACGTGCCGCAGAAGAACGGGGTCGATGAGGCGCCGGTGCCAGACCCCGAAATTGACCGTTCGCCCATCTGGGCGAGGATGTATGCCCAATACCTCTTTTTCCTGGGGCGGGAAATGTTCTGGCCCGATCTCGACCAACGGGCCTCCTTCCAGCTGGCGGTGGTCAATTGGCCCGACCTGGCGGAAGAACTCGGTTCCTTTCTCGAAGGCCGGTCCATTGCAGGCATGCCCGTGGAGCTTGTCACACTGGACGCCGATGCCCTCGCTGCAAACAAACAGGATTTCACCCTGCTGTTCCTCGGCGGAACGCGTCAAGATGCAGAGCGTGAAACGTTGGAGTCCGCCATCCGGAAATGGAACCGGAAAGGCAACCGGAACGCGCTGGTCATCACCGATGATCAAGAGGTGGAGGGCCACGACCTGATCTTCCGCCGACTCAAGGAGGGGGAGGACCTCCGCTTGTGCGTGGCCGCTGCATTGCGTTCCCTCGAATCCAAAGGGCTGGAACTGCCCGCTGCATTTGCCAAACGCCAATGTCCATGAAGCGATTCAACGTCTCCCTCTTGTTTCTGGCGTTCACGGCACCGCTGTGGTCCCAAGGCCCCATCACGTCCCAAGCCATTCAACAGGCGCAGGAAGGTCGGACCGAAGCCGCGGCGCTCACAGTGGAAGACGCCATTGCAGGTCTCGAAGGCCAAGATGCCATGACGTGGTACGTCAAGGCGTTCATCCAAAAGACCTTGTACGTGGAGCGGGATGGGCGAGACCCCGGCTCACCGGCCCGAGATGTCGCTGTGGGCGCCATTCTCCGCAGCCATGAGCTCGACCAGAACGGCCGCCTTTCGGACCGCCTCGAGCCTCTGCTCACCTTCCTGGCCGAAACCCACCTGGAAGATGCCCGGGACGCCATCCGGACCAGCACCCCTGGTGACGCCACATCGGCGCAACGGCACTTCGAACAGTACGCGCTGCTCCAATCTGCTGCAGACCCCATGTGGGACCCCACTCCCGATGCTGTCCTGCTCGACCAGCAATTGGCCGAATTCGCCTTTGCCCGCGCTGAAACAGAGGAACGCACCGCAGGAGGGCCCTGGTTCGCGTGGGGTGTGGAACGCTACTCGGCTGCGGCCAATCAAGGCCACGACCAATACCGTTCGCGTTACAACCTCGCTGTTCACACCTACAATCAAGGCGTGCGTCAATTCAAAGCGGCAGAGGACAACCTTGACGCGCTGGACAACGCTTTGAAGAATGCCGCTGTGCTGTGGCGCAATGCAGCGGAGGAGCTGGAACAGGCCATCGAAATCGACCCCAACCGACCCACCGGATACGAGGCGCTCGCTGTGGTGTCTGAGGCCCTGCTGAATCAAGACCGCATCGAATGGTGCAAAACCCACTTGTCCGAATTGGGCGGCCGTTGAGATGAGGCGCTGGTTCCGATCCATCGGAGCCCGCATCTTCGCGGGATTCGGCCTCTTCATCGGAGCGCTGGCCGTGTTTTTCGTCTTGACGGCGCGCACCACCCAGCACCAGAGTGACCTCTTGGAAGAGGCGGTCAGGGTCGATGCCGCCAAAGCCGACGTCGCCAAGCTGCTTCAACGTGTCGAAGCGATGCGCGCTTATGCACTGCTGGCTGCCCGACTTCCCGAACCCGTGCACCTCCACGTGGACGCACACCGCTCTTTGGACCGGCTTCAGGAAGGATTTGCACCGAAACTGGCCCAGCTTCGGGAGCAGACTTCCGGATTGGACAGCCTCCATGCCCGCCTCTTCCGGCACCACATTGAGACGGACGCGCTCTTGGACGAACTTCAAGGCCTGGTCCCTCCAGGAACGCGCAAATCCGCATTCGACGAGGACTTCGAGCGGATTCTCAGGGTGGATGAATTGCTGGACAACCCCTTTGATCCGGGACACGACATCCGTGCCCACCTCGACTCCATGCAGGCTGGTCTTCAATCGCTGGCCCTGCACCTCGATGAAGCGGTGCGCATCACGGATGAGGCCGTCGAGCAGAGTGGCCGGCGACTGGACACCCTGGTTCGGTGGATCTCCCTGTTCGTCCTGTTGGCTGGTTTGGCCATCGCTGCTGGTGTGACGCGGGGCATCCGCGTGCCGCTGCGCAAAGTCCGGGCGCGTCTGCTTTACCTCTCCCGCGGCATCGACCATCCCTTCCCCATGCCCGCACGGCGCGACGAAATCGGAGAGATGGCCGAAGCCCTGGACCGCCTGGCAGACGGCCTTCACCGGACCCGGGAGTTCAGTGCCGCTGTGGGACGGGGCCAATTCGACACGGAATACACGCCGCTCTCCGAGGAAGACGTGCTCGGCAAGACCCTGCTCGCCATGCGCGATGACCTCGCGAGTTACGAGCGCGAAATGGAGGCCAAAGTGGCCGAGCGTACAGAGACCCTGACCCGACAGACCGCCCAATTGGAGGCGCAGGGTGAGGAGATCCGCAAGCTCTACACCGACCTGACCTCGAGCATCGATTATGCGCGCCGCATCCAAGGTGCCATTCTCCCGAGCGAATCCCTGCGCAAGGGCGTATTCGACCGGCAATTCGTGCTCTACATGCCCCGCGATGGTGTCAGCGGAGACTTCCCTTGGTTCCACAAGCTGGATGCCTGGCGCATGTTTGCGGCGGTCGACTGCACGGGCCACGGCGTTCCGGGCGCCTTCATGAGCCTCTTGGGTCACAACGCCCTGCAACACATCGGCAAAGTGTACACCCAGCCGGGCAAAATCCTCGACCGGCTCAACGAGCACGCACGCAACGTTCTTCACCGCGGCACCCAGGCGGAGGACCAGGTTCCCGATGGCATGGACCTTGGCCTGATGTCCATCAACCTCGAGGAACGGAAGTTGGAGTTTGCTGGTGCCAATGCCCCAGGCTACCACGTTCGGAATGGCCAGGTCACAGAATTGAAGCCCGACAAACGGGCCATCGCCAGTTTCGAACCTGGCGAATTCCGGTTCACCACCCAGGTCATCGACCTCGAAGACGGCGACATGGTGTACTGCGCCTCCGATGGCTATCAGGACCAGTTCGGTGGGCCAAAGGGCCGCAAATTCATGCGGAAGCAACTGCGTCAACTGCTGGGCGAGATTTCTGCGTTGCCCGTGGACCGGCAGGAAGAAGAATTGCGGAAGCGCATTGAGGACTGGCGCGGGAGCGCGGGCGAAGAACAGGTGGACGACATCCTCATCTGCGGGGTGCGCGTCCGATTGGGATGACACGGAAACCCTCCCTCCTTCGACGGCTGCCGCCGTGGGCCGTCCTGACCCGGTTCCTCCAAAAGGAATTGTGGAGCCGGCTCGGTCCCCGCAATGGCGTCATCCTGTTGGCCGGCGTCATCGGCATGGCCGCCGGCCTTCTGGCAGTCCTCCTCAAGAATGGTGTCGGCTGGCTCCGCTCCCTGCCGCAACTGGCCGGCGCAGCTGGAACGGAAGAACTGCTGTTCGTCCTCCCCACGATTGGATTGGTCCTGACCCACCTGCTCGTCCACAGGGTGTTTGGCGGACGCCATCCCGGGCCCGGCATTCCATCCACCCTGCACGCCCTCTCCCGCATGCGAGCCCGCCTGTCGAGGATGTCCATGGTGAGCCCAGCCGCCACGTCGTTGTTGACCGTGGGCTTTGGCGGCAGCGCGGGATTGGAGGCCCCCGCGGTCCAAGGCAGCGCCGCCATCGCCTCGGAAGTCGCCGAGCGGTTCAAGCTGGACTACCGCTACCGTCTCGTCCTCATCGGTTGTGCGGCCACCGCCTCGCTTGCGGCCATGTTCAAGGCGCCCCTCGCCGCCATCGTGTTTGCGGTCGAGGTCATCATGATTGATTTGACCACGGCCAGCCTCGTCCCGTTGTTGGTGGCCTCTTTGTCTGCCTTGTTGACCACCACGCTGTTCATCGACCCCGAGGAACTGATGCGGGCTGGACGTGACCTGCCCGAATGGGACGGCACCATCCTCGCCTACCTGCCTTTTGCTGTGCTGTGCGGTCTGGCTTCCGTCTGGTTCAGCGATGTCTACCGGGTGACCGGTGGATTGGTCAAGCGGTTTCGGCACCCCCTTGCCCGCATCGTTCTCGCCGGAGCTGCCATTGGGGGGGTGTTGATGCTATTTCCGTCTCTGTACGGCGAGGGTTTCGAGCTGATCAATGAGCTGCTTCGGGGCCAATACGATGGCCTCGACCCCGAGGGGCGCGCCGAAGTTTTGCCGGGCACCACCGGGCGCATCCTGCTCGTCATGGCCATTCTCTGGGCTTGCAAACCGGCCCTCACCGGACTGACTGTCGGAGCCGGTGGCGTCGGCGGGGTCTTCGCGCCCGCACTCGTCAGCGGGGCCCTGCTCGGCGGCATCTTCCTGTTTGCGACCGACATCGTCTTCCCCAGCTGGCACCTCATCGGGGGCCATTTCGTGCTGGCGGGCATGGCTGGCCTGATGGCGGGCATCCTTCGCGCTCCTTTGACCGCCATCTTCCTCACCGCGGAGGCCAGCGGTGGGTATGACCTGTTCATCCCCTTCATGCTCACCAGCGCCATAGCTTTTCAAGTGGCGCGGCTCATTCGCCCCAACAGCATCTACACGCAGGAGCTCGCGGACCGCGGAGAACTCCTCACGCACGACAAGGACAAGGCCGTGCTGACGTTGATGAAACTCGGCGACCAGATCGAGACGGATTTCGACCCGGTTCAGGCGGATTGGACGTTGGGACAGCTGGTGGGTACCGTCTCCAAAAGCCGGCGGAACATCCACCCCGTGGTGGACGCCCAAGGCACCCTGATGGGCATCGTGCCACTCGAGGAAATCCGAGGGGTCATGTTTGACCATTCGCGCTACGAGAGTCTCACTGTACAAGACCTCATGGTCATGCCTGCAGCCTCTCTGGAGGGGTCCGACGGCATGGAGGCCGTGATGGAGAAATTCGACCGCAGCCAAGCCTGGAACTTGCGCGTCGCCCGCGGAGGGCGATACGTCGGCTTCGTGAGCCGGTCCAAGCTCTTCGGGGCTTACCGCTCCTGGCTTCAAGAGGTCTCCGACGACTGAATCCAGCCGCCCTGCGCAGGGTATGTTGTCGCGCCAACTTCAGGTGACGCGGCGTGTGCTCAGCGGCCCGTGACCACCAACCGCAGGACCTCCCGGCGGCCATCGGCCGTCAGCTCCAACAAGTGGACACCCGGGGTGAGCCCTTCAAGGCGGGTGCGGCGTCCCCCTTCTCCACGAAGGCGCATCTGCCGCTCGAGGCGGCCCGCTGCATCGCGCAGGATCAACATGGCATCCTGTCCCGCCCATCGGGCATCCACAGTGAAGTGGCCCTCACTCGGGTTCGGGAAGGCGTTCAGCCCGAAGGCCAACTCCGGGTCGGCTTCCGCGAGGTTCACCACGTTGCCGAGCGTGTCCACGCCATAGATGTTCAGGTCATCCAGAAACACGTTGTTGCCCCCTTTGGACTCGAACTCGAACCGAATTCGCAGGTTGGGCACCAAGTAGATCGGGTTGTCGACTTCTTCGATGTGGCCGGCCCATTCATCCGTGCCAGAAGGGTAGAAGTTGCCGCCGTGATCGGGTGCCGTGGCCAAGTCAATCAGGCCCCGGTGAAACTGCCGCGTGTTCCAGCTCTGTCCGCAATCCTTGCTGACCTGCAACTTCAGGCGATCGTCGGTCTCTCCCGTCGTGCGGTGGCTGAAGGCGTACTTGTACCCGATGTACAACGCAGCGAGTCCGCCGGCGTCATAGGTGGACGAGGTCACCCGGGTGATTTCACCGCCTACATTCTGTCGGTTCCGCACGTACAAGGAACGGGACCCCGTGTAGCCGGTGGTCTGGCGAATCTGCCATGGCTGACCGGACAAGGTCTCGACGGACCACAGCCCTTCGCTCCACGTTCCCACTTCCGGTTCGAAGCTGTCCTCCAACACCGCAGGCAAGGCTCCTTCTCCGAGCACCGAGATGGTCACCGGAGACTGGGACGTCACAAAACCTGTGGCGTTGGACACGGTGAGGTACACGTCGAAGTCGCCGGCTTCATTGAAGGCATGGGCAGGATTCTGGTGGACGGTGTCCACCTCACCCGCGAGCACCGTGCCATCTCCGAAGTCCCAGCTCCAGCCGGTCACGCCGAAGAAGCTCTGGTCGGTGAACTGAACCTCTTCTCCGATACAAACCTCGAAGCGGTCCACAGTGAATTCCGCCTTGCACAGCAACTCCTCTTCGAAGACCCCCGTGTCCTCCAGGTTCTGTGGGGTCCACAGCTGGTTGCGGTCTGCGGTGGAGCTGTTCAACGCGGCGCGCATCCGAGCGCGCTGACCCGTGGTGTACATGCGGCTGCAGTAGCTGTATTCCATGTAGTTCTGGACGTTGTCGAGGGAACCACATGTGGTGCGCTCCGGATCACAAAACCCCACCGGGCTGCCCAGACACAAGGGGGTGTCCTCCACGCCATCGTCCACATCACAGTTGTCCGGCAGATTGGGGTTGTTTGAGCTGCCCCAGGTGTGCGGCAGGTTGAGCCAGTGCCCGCACTCGTGGGTGAGGGTGCGGCTCCGATAGGGGTTGCCCGTGCCGATGCTCCCCACGTATTCGTGCTTCAGCACGATGCCATCGGTTCCCGCTCCCCATTCGCTTGGGTAATTGGTGTAACCCGCAGCACCGCCGGCTTCAGCCGCAACGTAGACATTCATGTAGCTCTCGCGGGGCCAATTGATGAGCTGCTTCATCTCGTTGTCTCCCACGTAGGTGAGGTCGCTTTCGATGCGGTTGATGCCCGAATGGCAGTTGCCTTGTGGATCCCGCTTGGCGAGCCGGAACTCCACATCGATGTCGGCCGCGACATCCACGAACCCCGCCACAATCTGGGAGGTATCGGGGTTCAACTTTCGGAAATCCCGGTTCAAGATGTCCATCGCGTCCTGGATCTGCGCGGTCGAGATGTTCTCCGGACCGTTGTCGTGAATGACGTGGAAGACCACCGGAATCACATACAGCTCGTTGTCCTGTCCGCCGCGCGACAAGAGGTCCTGCGCTGCCAAGCGCACCTCGGCTTCCTGGGCCTCGCGGGCTTCACGGGCACCGGGGTGGGCCGCATCGAACGCCGCTTGCGCCTCAGGTTGGCCGCAGGGCCACACATCTTGAGCGTGCGCGGTGATGGCCGATGCCATCCAAAACAGGAACGCGGCCAGGGAGGCCAATGGGAATCGCAGGTTCTTCATCTCAGGCAGGGGGTACAATTTACCGAGGGAGGGACCCGCAGGCCAAAACCAAGGCAATGAATGCGCCGACTGAGGGAACAACCGACGAACGGTACTTTCGTTGCATGGAACTGCGCTCCTTCACCCTTGTTCGTTCGACCCTGCTCTGTCTGACCTTGCTCGGGCTTCACTCCGCAACCACCGGTTGTGCCGATGCCGCAAGCCCGTCATCGGAAATTGAAGCCGCCCAGCCAGGCGCTGCCATTGCCCGCGATGTCAGCGTCACGGAGTTGAAGGCCATGCTCGGTGACCGGCCGGACATTCTCCTGATCGACGTCCGCACGGACAAGGAATGGGAGGACGGCCACCTGCCGGGCGCCGCCTTCCTCGACTTCTTGGAAGACGACTTCGAATCCATCGCCTTCACCCTTCCGAAGGACCGGCCCATTGCCCTTTACTGCGCTGCAGGCGGGCGAAGCGAAGACGCGATGAAGCGCATGGCCAAGGCCGGCTTCTCTGAGCTGTACAATTTGCGTGGCGGGTTCTACGACTGGGAGGATGCCGGAGAAACGGTGTCCAACGACCCTCCGGTGGCACTGCCCATCGGCGAGTGATTCACTCGACCTCGCGGTCAAACAAGGCAAACCGCAATTCTGCCATCCCGGGCAACGGGTCTTGGCGCATGGCGTGAACCACCTGCAAGGTGTATTCCCCAGGCAATGGGAACCCCACGCCGCGTTTGTACCCGATGCGCTGGTCGATCCACCGGCTCCCATCGCCGTACCACTCCCCGGTGGGAGCGGCCAAGGGACACTCCAGCGTATCGGTCAAAGACCGGCCATTGGGGTAGTCCAACCGCACGAAGAGGTAGAGGTTCGAATACGGGTAATCCTCGCTGTGACGCAAGCCGAATTGAAGGTCATGCCGGTGATCGGGCTGGTCCACACTGAAGGTCAGCCGTGCAGTGTCTGCCGCATGCCACCCTTCCGGATCCAGTTCTACCGAATCCACCGCCACGGGTCCAGGACCACATCCAACGGCGGCCAACAACAGGGACATGGCCCCTGCAATCCACATCTCCCTTCGCATCACGACGCCGGTTTTGGTGCGCCCGATCCACCGCGCGGCTTGCGGCGCTTCTTGCGGCGTTTCCCGCCGCCACTTTTCTGGCCTTCTTTGGCCTGAGGTGCTTTTTGGCCACCGCCGCCAGCAGGCCCGCCTCCTTTTCTGCCCTTGCGGCCCTTGCGACGGCGACTGCCCCTTCCGGATTGGTCGAAGCGGTTGAGGTCGTCCTGACCCACCACATCTCCGAAGAGGGCGTCCTCGGGCGCGGCTTCTTCCACCACAGCGAAGCCGAGGAGGTCGTCCGGCTTCTCCCCGCGCTCGTTCATGGCCATGATGTCGCGCACATCTTCCAGCTCAATGGCCACAGGAGAGGCCCCCGGGTCGTCGAAATACTGGAACCACATCCGGCCGCCGAAAATGTCGGTCTTGAAGTGGCCAGCCTTGCCCTTGCGGGTGTGCAGCTTGGTGCTCGGCGGCGGAAACTTCGCCACCGCTTCCTTGTACTGGTCCAGCTCGAAATTCAAGCAGCACTTGAGCTTGCCGCATTGGCCTGCCAGCTTTTGCGGATTCAGCGACAATTGCTGGTACCGGGCCGCCCCCGTGGACACGCTCCGGAAATCCGTCAGCCACGTGGAGCAGCACAGTTCGCGCCCACAAATGCCGATGCCGCCCAAGCGGGCCGATTCTTGTCGGGCGCCGATCTGGCGCATCTCCACTTTGATCTTGAATGCGGCGGCCAAGGCCCGAACCAGCTCCCGGAAATCCACCCGCTGCTCGGCCGTGTAGTAGAACGTGCACTTGGTCCCGTCACCTTGGAACTCGACATCGCCCAACTTCATCTCGAGCTGGTGCTCGGCAATGATCTTTCGGGCTTCGAAGAGGGTGCTCTCCTCGCGCTCTTTGGCCGCTTGCCAGGTCGTGATGTCCTCCATGGTCGCCTTGCGAACGACCCGCTTGATTTCGTGGGTGTCCTTGACCCCTTTGGACTTCATCTGGGCCCGGACCAGCTCTCCGGTGAGGGAGACGATGCCCATGTCTTCGCCGGGATTGGCGTCCACTACAGCGACATCACCCGTCTGGACACGCCGACCCTGGCCGATGCGGAAATAACCCTTCCGATTTCGCTTGAACCGGATCTCCACGATGTCAAACGCGCGCTGGCCTTCGGGAATCGGAACCCCTTCCAGCCAATCGAACACGGTCATGACATCGCAACCGCAGTTGCCGCAATTGCCGTTGGACCGACAGCCGAGCGGCTTTCCGTCCTCTCCTTTCTTGCATGATGCACAGCCCATCGTTCCTGTTCCTCGATTTACCGCCGGACCACACCGGCGGACACCCTCGAAGATAGGGCCCTCCGAAGCCCGCTTATTTGGGTCGGTGAAGAAGTTCCATCATCCGCATGCTCAAATCGAGAAAGACGGTCCGACCGTAGACGTTTCCCGCCACTTCACGCGCTGCACGCTCCAGGATGGACTGCATGTCGATGACGTTTCCGTGGTGAATGAATGCTGCGAATTTCTTGGCGAATCCCTGCTCTGCTGCCCGAAGTCGAACGGCCCCCTTGGCGCCGTAATTGCCGACAATGCACTGGCGCACCATGTGCAGTGCGTACGCGAGAAATTGCTTTTGCGCCTCCCGGCCCAGGTCGTGGAAACGGTCCGCCATGCCAGCGGCCTTTCGGCCGTCCCGCGCGTAACACGTCCGCATCCACTCCACGTACATCTCGAATTCCTCCGCGGCGTCAGAGAGCATGAGCCGCCGTGCCTCGGCCAGGTCGCCATCGCACAGCGCCACGGCGTCGGAAACGGCCTCCGCAGCGCCCCCCTCTGTCTGCAACTGCTGCCGGATCGCCTCACTTGAGATGGGCGGGACCGGGATGATCTGTGTGCGCGACAGGATGGTCGCAAGCAGGGCCTCCGTGTTGTCGGCCAGCAAGACGAACAAGGTCTTTTTCGGCGGCTCTTCCAGCAACTTCAAGAGCTTGTTGGCCGTGTCGATGCGCATGAATTGCGCGCCGAAAATCACCTGCACCTTCCACCCGCCGGCGTGGGCGGTCAAAGACAGCCGGCGCTGGATGTCCTGGGCCTCATGGACGGAGATGTAGGGCTGTTTGTTGCCCAATGCCATCCGCTCCCTCAGGTCCACCATGTCGATGTGGGGGCCCTTTTCCATCAAAAGCTCCCGCCAGACCTCGAGCTGGTCACTGCTCAGGGCTTTGTCCTTGCCAGCTTGCTTGGCGACCGGGAAAGTGAAATGCAAATCCGGGTGCTGCAGCTGGTCGTGCTGCTGACAAGCCGGACAGGTGCCGCAGGGCGCAGCGTCACTCGTCTGACAGTGCAACTGTTTGGCGAGGGCGAGGGTCAAGGCCAATCCGCCGCGACCGGGCACACCGGTGAGCAGGAGGGCATGGGCCAAACTGCCTTCCTCCGCATGTCGGGCCAGCCGGTTGGCCAATGCTTCCTGGCCGATGGCCACGCGTTCCGCTCCCATGCCCCGAAGATAGCCGCCATCAAGCGGCAGGCCGCCAACGCAGGCCGATCCTCCAATCCCGCCCCGCCGCGCTGATTCCGGAGGCGAACACCTTGTAGTGGCGGTCCATCAGGTTGTGCACGCCCACACTGAACGTGGTGCGCTCGGTCAACCGCGCATCGAGGTCGAGTCCCACCGTCCACCAGGCTGGTGTGCCATCCACGGTGGCCTCTGCGAGGTTGTCCGTCGAACCCGGTCCGTAATCCTCCACGCGCTTCCACGCACTCCACCGCAGGTGGCTGTTCAAGGTCAGCCACGTCCAGCTGCGCGCTGCGGTGCACGTCCCGAAAGCGGGCGGGATGTGCGACAGGGGGCGGCCCTCCGCATCGCGGCCGCGCGTCACGTTGTAAGTCGCCCGAAACCGCCAGTCGTTGTCTGTCTTGTACACCACTTGGCCCTGGATGCCCATGATGGTCGCCCGCCCGATGTTGGCTTGAACCTGGATCTGGCTGGTGTCCCCTTCCACGACCAACGTGGCTTGCGTTCCACCACCGGGCAGGGAGAGCGCGCTGTCGACCGGTTGGATGGCGTCCCGAAGTGCGGTGGCAAAGCCGGCCCAGCGGGTGGTCAAGCGGCGGTTGGAAGAACGCCAGAATCCCCCGATTTCTGCGCTGTACAGGCGCTCGGGCTTCAAGCTGTCCGTCGGCACGACGACAAATCCGTCCTTGGCCCGCACCTTGCCGACATCGTCCACATTGGGATTGCGAAATGCCGTGGCCAATTGGGCGTGGGCACCGACCCGGCCATTTTGCTGCCAATGGGCTGTGCCACTGCCAGTCAGGGAACCGCGGTCATATCCGACCCGATCAAAGGGCAGCTGCAACCCCACCTGATCTTCGAACCGTGCGTCCAACCACCCTCTCTGAGCGCGGGCTGCCCCTTCGAAGAACCAATTCCTCCAAGGGCGCGACAGCGCACCATAGGCGGAGACGGACCCCATGGTGGACCCTCCATTCGGGTAACGGGTCAACACGGTTTCCGGCAAGCGGAGCCCGTCCGATCGGCGTTCCATCCAAGCTTCCGAGCGGACGCGCTGGTGGTCCCAATGTCCCCCGTAGGCCACCCTCCATGAGCCGATCCGATGATCAATGTCCAACTGCAGACTCGCCACATCCACCCCTTCCTGCTGGACCTCCCTGTCCTCAGCGCCGAAGCGGGCCTTCAACCGGCTTTCCGCCACGCGCTGCCAGGCCGAGGTCAACGTCACCCGTCCCAACCCCCGGACCTCACTGAAAAATCGCAGGGAAGCCAATGTCCGGTCCTGGGGGCCGTAGTTCCATTCGGCCCACTTCGGACCACCATCCCCGTCCGCATCGTTGAGGCGATCAAACCGGGGCACATCCGAACTCGTGCTGTGCTGCAGGTTGACTTCCACATGCCGTTCCATCCGGCCGTAGCGCAGCTTCTGGACCACATCGGTTTGCCGGTAGCCCGTGCCCGGCTGCAGGTGGTCCACTGCGTTGGGCGTGGCCTCGTCCGCATACCCGACGCCAACGCTGGAGGACGCGATGGTCCAAGGCACCTTTCCCCATTCGGCATAGCCATGCGGGCGCCACCGGCCCATCCTCAAGTCGCCATAACGCCGGTGGGTCACACTCGTGAAACTGGCGAACCGGCCCCGCGTCACTTCCGCGTCCGCATGCACGGTTGGAGAACGGGAGGCCGAAGAAAATGCAGTCTGTGCGCGGGCGCGGGTGCCATCCTGCCACCGGGGGGAGCGCGTCCGATAGTGGATCACCCCGCCCAATGCGTCGCTCCCATATTGGACCGACCCTGCGCCATGGCGCACCTCCGTGGACCGCACGGCAAACGGGTCGACAGTCAAGGCATTCTGCAAGTGGCCACTGCGGTAAATCGCATTGTTGAGGCGCACCCCGTCGACCACGAGGAGAATCCGATTCGCCTCGAACCCGCGAAGAATGGGAGACCCTCCGCCCTGCTGGCTTTGCTGGACCATGACCTGCCCGGAATTCCACAACAGCGTGGCGGCATTGGACGGTACTTCCCGGGCAATGGTCGCCGCGGAAAGGCGGCTCACCGTGGTGGCTCCCATGGCCTGACGGGCGGGTTCGGCCACTGCGACGACCACCTCGTTGAGGTTCACGGACTCAGCGGACAACTGAACTTCCATGTCCAGTGCCCGGGCCGGCATCGACATGGACCGCGTGGCAAAACCCAAGCTCCGGATTTCCAGCGTGTCGCCTTGGCGGAGCAGGCTGTCCAATTCGATTCGGCCATCCAAATCGGTCATCCTGGCCGTCCCCATGTTGTTCTGGATCACGGCGGCAGGCACCGGATTGCCGGATTCATCCCGGACCTCGATGACCTGGCCGGCCAAGCCGGTGGACATCAGCAACGCCCAGCACAGCCAACCCCATCGCGCGGCATCAATCCGCCAGAACGGTGCGGAGCACGTCCCACGACTTGAGGTCCCGCGGGGAGGACAGGTGGAGCTGGAGGTAGTGCACATGCTGGAGCACAAGCTGATTTCGGACATCGGCTGGAAGCGGTTGGGACTTCACCTTATCAATTTCCGTGCCTTGAATGCGAAGAAAAGCGGTGGCCTCCGAAGGCGAAAGGAAGTCATCCCCGATGGGAGGGCCTTGTTCCCATTCTGCGGTGGCCAGATTGAACCGACCCGCACCCACCGGCGGGAGGACGGGCGCATCGGGCTTCAACCCCTCCACCTGCACGGCTTCCACAAGGAATGCGAGGTGCAGCCGGGCACAGCTCGACTCCGTCTCCAACGCCACCGCCGTGCGCCACATGGCATCAAACAAGGCGGGGTGTGGCGCATCCGATTCCACGGTCTTCAGGACCAACTCGGAGAGGAACATGGCCACTGCGCTGCGCGGGATGTCCTGCAATGTCCGTTCCTGGGGAAGTGGACGTTCGGCCCGGTCAAATTTGTACAAGTCCCCCTTCATGACCCGCAAGCCGATGAGCTCGAGCAAGGAGAGCGGTGCATGCAGGTTCCTGGCGCGACGCGGGCCTTTGGTGCCCTCGCGAACGAGACACCCGATGACGCCATGCTCGCGGGTGAAGACACGAAGGATGGACACGCCGTCCTTGTGCCGCACGGTACTCAGGGCAATGGCCCGGTCGCGGTGGGGTTCAGAGGGGGTCACTCCTCGTCGCTGTCCGGTTCAAACAGGTTGCCGATCAGATCCCCGAAGGTGACATCGCTGCCCACCACGGACTGCCCGATTTCATTGTACGCCGCGAGGCCGTGAAGGACAAACTCCATGTTGGCCAAGGCCTCTTCTCCCTCGACGCCGGGGCAGTATTTCTCGACCACGGCCCGCAAGCCGTCCACCGACTCCAACGCCGCTGCGTACTCCCCGTCCGCCTGGTCCCGCAACACCGAGAGGTCATGGCGGTTGAACCAGGCCACGATGGGCTGGTAGGGGTCCTCCACCTTGCCGCGCTTCACGGACTCGAGGTCGGGAAACACGGTCGGGAATTCTCGGCGGATGGCCTTGCTGACCAGGGCGAGGGCCACGCCGGCGGCCCCCTCCTGTTCTCCTTCATAGACCAGCTCCACCTTGCCGTTGACGGCCGGCACGACGGCCAACAAGTCGGTCACCCGGACCGTGGTCCGCTTGGACCCATTCCGCAGGGCGCGCAACTCGCCCGCCGCGACGAGGTGCTCCAAGGCACTGATCGGCAAGCGCGCTGACACGCCGCTCTTCTCGTCGATGTATTCGCTGTCGCGCGCCTCGAATGCAATGCGCTCCAGCACCCGGCGAACCACGCTCGGAATCGCCACCCGATCCGCCTGACCCGGCTGCCATTGGGCCTCCTGGTCGGTGATGGACATCGCCTCCTCCAAGGAGGCTGGGTAGTGCGTCAAAATCTGGCTCTGGATGCGGTCCTTCAGCGGCGTGATGATGGCGCCGCGGTTGGTGTAATCCTCAGGGTTGGCCGTGAAGACGAACTGGATGTCAAGGTCCAGCCGCATCTGGAAGCCGCGAATCTGGATGTCGCCCTCCTGAAGGATGTTGAACAGCGCAACCTGGATGCGGGGCTGCAGGTCGGGCAGCTCATTGATGGCGAAAATGCAGCGGTGGCTCCGTGGGATCAGGCCGTAATGCAACGCCCTGGGGTCGCTGTAGTCGAGGCCTTCATTGGCCGCCTTGATGGGGTCGATGTCGCCGATCAGGTCGGCCACACTGACATCCGGGGTGGCGAGCTTTTCCACGTAGCGCTCCGTGCGGTGCATCCACGCGATGGGCGTGTCGTCGCCACCGGCTTCCACCATGGCACGGCCTTGCTCGGTGATCGGCGCCATGGGGTCTTCGGGAAGCGGTGCACCGGGCAGCACCGGCACCCACTCGTCGAGCAGGTCGGTCAGGCCGCGGGCAATGCGGGTCTTGGCCTGCCCGCGCAAGCCAAGGAGGTTCATGCTGTGGCCGGCAAGCAGGGCGCGTTGCACATCGGGCAACACCGTGTCGTCGTAGCCGACGATGCCTTCAAACAAGGGCGCACCGGACTGGATGCGCTCCATCAGGTTGGCGCGGATTTCCGCGGAAATGGTGCGCGGGGTATAGCCGGAAGCGCGCAAGGCGCCAAGGGTCTGGATGTCGGGGGAATGTGATGACATGGCGGTTCAGCGGGCTCTGCCGCGGCGGTTTCGTTCGAAGTCGGCGAAAATGGTGTCGCCCAGGCCTTGCAGGCCGGTGAAGAAGGCCCGGCCATTGTTGGCCTCGGTGAAGTCCGAGACAAACTCCTGCAGTGCAGGGTCCGTGGCGATCATGAAGGTGGTGATGGGAATGCCCAGCTTGCGGCACTGGCGCGCCAGGTTGTGGCATTTGCCCGTGATGTAGGGGTCGAGGCCCCAGCTGTTCTTGTAGTATCCGTCGGGCTCCTTGAGGCAGCTGGGCTTGCCGTCGGTGATCATGAAAATCTGCCGGTTCGGCGTTTTCCGGCGGCGGAGAATGTCCATGGCGCGCTCGAGGCCCGCCACGGTGTTGGTGTGGTAAGGGCCCACCTGCAGGTAGGGCAGGTCCGCAATGGAGACCTCCCAGGCGTCATTGCCAAACACCACAATGTCGAGGGTGTCCTTGGGGTACTTCACCATCACCAATTCAGCCAGCGCCATCGCCACCTTTTTGGCGGGGGTGATGCGGTCCTCTCCGTAGAGGATCATGCTGTGGCTGATGTCGATCATCAGGACGGTCGACGTGGTGCTCCTGTGCTCTCGGTCCTCCACGACGAGGTCGTCCTCGGTCATGCGAAACCCGCCCCGGCCACTGCGGGTGCCGGGTCCGTGATGGATCTGGGCATTGCGCAGAGACGCCCCGAAGTCCACCTGGTCGAGCTTGTCACCGAACCGGTAGGGCCGGCGGTCTTCATTGGGCTCGTCCCCTTGGCCGCGTTCCTTGGTTCGGTGTCGGCCTTGCGCGCCCTTTTTCAGGTTGCCGAAAATCTGGTCGAGTGCGCGGCGGCGCATCTGTTGTTCTCCTCGGGAGCCCAACTCGACCCCGCCTCCACCCGGACCGGTGGCCTCCCTCAAATACCCCTTGTCCTTCAGGTCTTCGAGGAAGTCATCCAAGGTGTAGTCCGGCTCGGTCAACCCATATTGGTCATCCAGCGCCCGCATCCAATCCATGGCTTCATCCACATCTCCGCTGGTGTGGGTGATGACCTCCATGAAAATCTCGAGCAACCGCTCAAAGGGCGATCGCTTGTCCTGGTCTGGACGCAGTTCATGGAATTGAAAGCCGAGCATGGAAGACACCGAAGCTAATGAGGGAACCCCTCCGGTCGCGGTGGGTTCATCCCCCAGCCACAAACTCACAACCGACGGGAATCAAAGAACAGGGCGTGCCCGCTGGTGTTACCTTCATCCACGGAATGCCATTCGCGTTCCATGCCCGTTCAACCCCGCTCTGAACCACCTCCTGTTCGCCCCATGACTCCGGAATCGCCCGACCCTTCTCCCCACCGGATGCCCACACGCCCTGTCCAGATTGGGGGCGTGACCGTCGGCGGACAAGCCCCCATTGTCCTGCAGTCCATGACCACAGCGGACACCATGGACATCGCGGCCACCGTGGCCGAATCTCTGCGGATGATTGAAGCCGGTTGTCAAATCGTGCGGATCACGGCACCCAGCAAAAAGGAGGCCGCCGCCCTCGGTGAAATCCGGGCGCAATTGGACGAGGCCGGGCACGCCGGTGTGCCCCTCGTCGCCGACATCCACTTCACCCCCAATGCGGCAGAGATCGCGGCCGACCACGTCGAAAAGATTCGGGTCAACCCCGGCAATTACGCCGACAAGAAAAAATTCGAAGTCCACGACTACACAGCCGAAGCCTACGCGGACGAATTGGCCCGCATCCGCGAGCGCTTTACCCCCTTGGTTCGCAAGTGCAAGTCCCTCGGGCGCGCCATGCGCATCGGCACCAACCACGGGTCCCTGTCCGACCGCATCCTGAGCCATTACGGGGACACCCCCCTCGGGATGGTGGAAAGCGCGCTGGAGTTCCTGCGCATCTGTCGCGACGAGGATTACCACGACATCGTGCTCTCCATGAAGGCGAGCAATCCGCAAGTCATGGTCCAGGCTTACCGTATGCTGGCCGACCGGATGCAAGAAGAAGGCATGGCCTATCCGCTCCACCTCGGCGTCACGGAAGCCGGTGAAGGAGAAGATGGCCGAATCAAGAGCGCCGTTGGCATCGGCACCCTCCTCGCAGAAGGACTCGGCGACACGGTCCGCGTCTCGCTGACTGAACCGCCGGAGGCCGAAATCCCCGTGGCCCGACTTCTGGTCGAGCTCGCAGAGTCCGGACGGCAAGCGGCAGATGACATCGCCGCCTCGACCACGGCGCCGGCAAACCACGACCGCTACACCTATCGGCGCCGCACCTCCACGGCAGTGGGCGGGGTCGGTGGCACGCAGGTGCCTGTGGTGTGCCATGACTTGACCGGCCGACCGTTGACCGCAGCCGGCCTCTTCGGTCTGGGCCACCGCTACCAACCCGACCTCGACAAGTGGGCGGCGGACGATGCGGCGTGCGACCTCATCTTCGTCGGCGACCGGACATGCGACTTTGCCTTGCCGGGCTGGCTGTCCGCCATCCAAGATGCAGAGGCGTGGTCCCAACACCGCGGACAGCGCGAACGGCACCACCCCCTGTGGACCCGCGCGGCCTTTGACACCGCCCTGGAAAACGGTGGGCTTGACCCCCATTTCAACCTCCTGTCCATGGAGGCGGACGACTTGACCTTGGAGCGGGCCGCTGAACTCGCCCAGCACAATGGCACCCCGGTGACGCTCCTGCTCTCCACCGACCGCCCCAATGCGCTCCTGTCTTTGCGGGCCGCCTTCTTCCGGCTCGACCACGCTGGCTGCACCCTCCCCGTCATCGTGCGCCACGATTTGCATGGACTCACGGCCGAAGCGCTTCAACTCAAGGCGGCAGCCGATCTCGGCGGGCTGTTGCTCGACGGCTATGGCGACGGCATCTGGGTGGCGGGCGATGTGGGACTCGATGGCGGACTGCAGTCGCTCAACCGCACGGCATTCGGCATCCTTCAGGCCACGCGCACCCGAATCAGCCGCACCGAGTACATCAGCTGCCCGTCCTGCGGGCGCACCCTGTTTGACCTGCAGGAGACGACGGCCAAGATCCGCGCCGTCACGGACCACCTCAAAGGGGTCAAAATCGGCATCATGGGGTGCATCGTGAATGGCCCGGGAGAAATGGCCGACGCAGACTACGGCTACGTCGGGACCGGACCCGGCAAAATCACGCTCTACAAGGAAAAGGAAGTGGTCCAGCGCAACATCCCCGAGGACGAAGCGGTGGATGCCCTCATTGAGCTGATTCGCTCACACGGGGACTGGGTGGAGGCGCCTGACCGAGCCAGCGCTTCTGCTTGAGAATGATCCACGCCACACCACAGGTGATGGCGACGTCCGCGATGTTGAAGATGGGCGGGAAAATCTCCGTACCGGCCCAGGAATCGATGGGCCACCAGGAAGGCCACTGCACCGTGATGTGCAGCATGTCCACCACATTGCCGCGGAACCAAGGCGCATAGGACCCCCACTCACTGCGCCAGGCCCAATCGCCCGGCAGGGCAAAGGAGCTGCGGCTGAACAGCTTTCCGTAGAAGACGCTGTCCAGGATGTTGCCGGCCGCGCCAGCCAGAATCAAGGCCAATGCCTGGCGGAAACCCCGTGGCGAGCCGGTGCGGCTGATGCGGGACAAGTGAACCGACAGCAGCACAACCGCCACAATGCGGAATGCGGTGAGCACATACTTCCCTGTGGCGCCGGGCAGCGCCCAGCCAAAGGCCATGCCGTCGTTCTCGATGAACTGGATGTCGAAGACCCCGGGAATCCACGTGACCCGCTCTGCGAGGGCAAAGGAGAGCTTGATGCCCACCTTGACCGCCTGGTCCAAGATCAGAACGGCCGCGACGATCCACGCCGCTTGGGCGGGCCGGGTGTCGGAATTCAACGCCGCTGGTCCTGCTGGTTCTTGGCCTCGATGGACATCGTGGCGTGCGGCACGAGGCGCAGGCGCTCCTTGGCAATCAGCTTGCCGGTCACCCGGCACACGCCGTAGGTCTTGTTCTTGATCCGGAGCAGCGCGTTCTCGAGGTTCATGATGAACTTCCGCTGGCGGGCGGCCAACTGCGCCGTCTCCTCGCGGCTCATGGTGTCACTGCCGTCCTCCATCATCTTGAACGTGGGGGCCGTGTCTTCCGTGCGGTTGTCGTCCTCGTAAGACAAGGAGCGCTGCAATTGGTCAAAATCCGAACGGGCCTGCTCCAGTTTGCTGTGGATCAGCTCCTCGAATTCCTTGAGGTCAGCGTCAGAGTACCGCGTGTGCTTTTCTGCCATGGTTCATTGAATGGCGACCATGGACATGGCCACGGTCAATTGGGGTTCCAATTCCTCTTCCTTCGCCTCTGGCCCAACCGGGCCCCATTCCACCTTCTCTGCGAGGGTTTCGGTTCGAATATAGTCCAAATTGGAGGCCACGGAATCCTTCAATTCTTCCGGGCCTTCCAAGGTCAACGCGATGCGATCCGTCACCTCCAGACCAGCGTCTTTCCGCTGTTGCTGGATGCGGTTCACGAGCTCGCGCGCGAGGCCTTCCGAGCGCAGTTCAGGCGTGATCTCAATGTCGAGTGCCACCGTCAATCCACCCTCGCCAGCCACAAGCCAGCCGGGGATGTCCTCCGTCTGCACTTCCACGTCGTCGAGCAGCAGCTCCACTGGCCCGTCCTCCAAGGTCAGGTCCAGCTTGCCCTGCCGCTCCAGCTCGCGGATGGCGTCCTGGTCGAGCTGGCCAATCGCCGCCGCCACGGCCTTCATCCGCTTTCCATAACGCGGGCCCAGCTTCTTGAAGTCGGCCTTGAGCCGCTTGGTGAGGATGTCGCTGTCTTCGGCGAGGGGCTCCACGGCCTTGACGTTGACCTCGCCCTTGACAAGCTCGGCCACCGCCTCGAGGCGCGCGCCGAAATCGGCGTCGAGGACGGGCACCAAAATGCGGCCCAGCGGTTGGCGGACACGGATCTTCTCCCGCTTGCGCAGGCTCAGCGTCAATGAACTCAGGCGTTGAGCCAAGTCCATCCGCGCCTCGAGCTCGGCGTCCCGCAGGCTGTCCTCCACCTTGGGCCAATCCGCGAGGTGCACGGAGTCCTTGCCGCCCAGGTCCTGCCAGAGGCGGTCCATGAAGAAGGGGGCAATCGGCGAGGCCATCAAGGACACCGCACGCAGGCATTCGTGGAGGGTCGCATACGCGGCCGCCTTGTCCGTGTCCGAATCGCTCTTCCAGAACCGGCGCCGGCCCAGCCGCACATACCAGTTGCTGAGGTCGTCCACGACGAAGCCCTGAATCAGGCGCCCGGCGCGCGTGGGCTCGTACTCGTTGAAGGCCGCCTCCACGCCCGCGATGCAGGTGTGGAGCCGGCTCAGGATCCACCGGTCGAGTTCAGGCCGGTCGGCGACCGCGGGGGCCTCCGACTCGGGGGTCCAACCGTCGATGCCCGCGTACAGGGCGAAGAAGGCGTAAGTGTTGTGCAGGGTGCCGAAGAACTTCCGCTGCACCTCCCCGATGCCCTCGGTGTCGAAGCGCAGGTTGTCCCAAGGCTGCGCGTTGGTCAGCATGTACCAGCGCGTGGCGTCCGGCCCGTATTGGGCCAACGTCTCGAACGGATCGACCGCGTTGCCCAGGCGCTTGGACATCTTCTGGCCGTTCTTGTCGAGGACGAGGCCGTTGGAGACCACGGTCTTGTAGGCGACCTGGTCGAAGACCATCGTGGCAATGGCGTGCAGGGTGTAGAACCAACCCCGGGTCTGGTCCACGCCCTCGGCGATGAAGTCCGCGGGGAAGGCGAGTCCGCCATCCGGGCCCTCAACGCGGTCGCGGTTCTCGAAGGGGTAATGCCACTGGGCGTAGGGCATGCTGCCGGAGTCGAACCAGACGTCGATCAAGTCGGCCTCGCGGTGCATTGGCCGGCCGTCGGCCGCCTTGAGCACGATGCCGTCCACCACGTGCTTGTGCAGGTCGATGCGGGCGTAATTCTCCTCGGACATGTCCCCCGGCACGAAATCGGGGAAGGGATGGGCCTCCATCAATCCCGCCTCGACCGCTTCGGTGCAGGCGTTGAACAGCTCTTCTGCAGAGCCGATGCAACGCTCCTCACTGCCGTCCTCGGTCCGCCAGATGGGAATCGGGATGCCCCAGTAGCGCGAACGGCTGAGGTTCCAGTCGTTCAGGTTTTCCAACCACTTGCCGAAGCGCCCCGTGCCGGTGGCGGCGGGCTTCCACTGGATGGTGTCGTTGAGCTCCCGCATCCGGTCCTTGGCCGCGGTGGCGCGGATGAACCAGCTGTCCAGCGGGTAGTAGAGCACCGGGCGGTCCGTCCGCCAGCAGTGCGGGTAGCTGTGCTTGTACTTCTCGACGAGGAAGGCGCGGCCCCGGGTCTTGAGGTCAATCGCAATCTCCACGTCCACCGACTTTTCTGGTGCATCGCCGTCGTGGTACTCCTGCTTGACGTAGCGGCCGGCGAGCGGTCCGCATTCCGGGCGAAGCCGGCCTTGGAGGTCCACCAGCGGGACGCCGTGGCCCTGGCCGTCATCGACCAGCAACGGCGGCACACCGGCGGCCTGCGCGACGCGGGCGTCGTCGGCACCGAAGGTCGGTGCCGTGTGCACGATGCCCGTGCCGTCTTCTGTGGTCACGAAGTCGCCGGGAATGACGCGGAACGCCTCCTCCGGCGCCTCCATCGGCTGCGCCCAATCGATCAGCTGCTCGTACTGCAGGCCGACGAGGTCCGCGCCCTTCACCGTGGCGAGCACCTCGGATTCCGGGGCCTTCTTGCCCCCAAAGTGCTTGCCGTGCAAAGCAGCAGCGAGCACCACCACGCCGGCTTCACCGGTGTAGCGGTTGGCGGTCTTGACGATGTGGTAGTCGATCTTCTCGCCGATGGTCAGGGCCGTGTTGGACGGCAGCGTCCACGGCGTGGTCGTCCAGGCCAGCAGGTCTACGGGCAGGTCGCCAGCGCCTTCGCCGGCCATGGCCCGCAACCGATCCGCGCTCTCCGGCAGGAGCCGGAACTGGGCCACCACCGTGGTGTCGGTCACATCGCGGTAGGCGCCCGGCTGGTTGAGCTCGTGGCTGCTGAGTCCCGTGCCCGCCTTGGGGCTGTATGGCTGAATGGTGTAGCCCTTGTAGAGCAGGCCCTTGGCGTGCATCTGCGAGAGCAGCCACCACACGGACTCCATGTATTTCGGCTCGTAGGTGACGTAGGGGGACTCCATGTCGACCCAGTACCCCATGCGCCGGGTCAGGTCGTTCCATTCGGCGGTGTACCGCATGACGGACTCGCGGCAGGCCGTGTTGTATTCCTCCACGGAAATGGAGCGGCCGATGTCCTCCTTGGTGATGCCGAGCGCCTTTTCGACGCCGAGCTCCACGGGCAGGCCGTGGGTGTCCCATCCGGCCTTGCGCTCAACGCGCTCGCCTTGGAGCGTACGGTACCGGCAAAAGAGGTCTTTCAACGCCCGCGCCATGACGTGGTGAATGCCGGGCTTTCCGTTGGCCGAGGGCGGGCCCTCGAAAAACACAAAGCGGCGGCCTTCCGGTCGGGAGTCCACACTGCGCTGGAATACGTTGCCCTCCTCCCATTGCTGCATCACCTCATCGGCGATGCCAGGCAGGTTCAGGGGGCCTCGTTCGGGAAAACGTCGGGTCATGGCTGGCGCCCCGCCGGTCGAATCCATCCCGCCGGTCGGGTCGCGCGAAGATAACCCGCGCCGAACCGGTGAAGAAGCCTCAGATGCGGCTGACTTTCACCATGTTGGACATGCCCGCCTCTGCGATGGGCATGCTGGCCACGTGGATGACGTGATCGCCGTCCTGAACCGCCCCTTCCTTTCGGAGGATGGACTTCACGTCCGCAATGGTGTGGTCGGTCGAGACCATCTTGTCATAGAAGTGGGCCTCCACCCCCCAGCACAACGCCAACTGGCCCAGGATGCTGCGGTTTCCAGTGAAGACGTGGATGGTCGCTTTCGGCCGTTGGCTCGCCACCTTGTACGCCGTGTATCCACTGAAGGTCATCGTCACGATGGCTTCGGCTTCGATGCGCTGGGCCAGATCACATGCATTGTAGCAAATGGCATCCGTGATGCGGCGTTCCGCCAACAGCTGGTCCGGTTCGCGGTGCGTGTAGTAGATGCGCGGCTCCTTCTCGATTTCAGTCACGATGGCCCGCATGGCCTTGATCACCTCGATCGGATGGGCGCCCACCGACGTCTCCCCACTCAACATGACAGCATCGGCGCCGTCGAACACCGCGTTGGCCACGTCGGTCACCTCAGCTCGGGTGGGGGCAATGTTCTCCACCATGGACTCCATCATCTGGGTGGCCACAATCACGGGCTTGCCTTCCCGTTGGCACAGTTCGATGGTCCGCTTCTGAATCATGGGCACCTGCTCCATGGGCACCTCCACCCCGAGGTCGCCCCGGGCGATCATCACAGAGTCCGTGGCCTTCACAATGCCTTCGAGATCTTCCACAGCTTCCGGCTTCTCCACTTTCGCAACAATGCGGGCGTGGCTGCCAGCCGCCTGAATCCGTTCGCGCAAGTCCACCACATCGGCCGATGACCGGACGAAGCTCAATCCAATCCAGTCCACGCCCAGTTGGAGGGCAAAATCCAAATCCGCCCGGTCCTTGTCGGTCAGGCTTGGCAAACTGATCGCAGTCGAAGGCAGGTTGAGGCCCTTGCGGGACTTGAGGATGCCACCGTGCTCCACGACGCACACCACGGTGTCTTGCCCATTGGTCTCTTCCACGCGGAGGCGCAGCTTGCCATCGTCGAGCAACACCGGCTCCCCGGCCTTGACGTCCGCAGCGAACTTCTCGTAACGCGTCCAAGCCACTTCGGCATTGCCAGTGCCCTCGCCCACCTTGATGGTCAGCTTGGCCCCGTTCACGAGCTCGGACCCCTCCTCCATCATGCCGACACGCAACTTCGGGCCTTGCATGTCGGCGAGCAGTGCGGTGTGTGTCCCCAACTTTTCGTCGACTTCCTTGACCCGCTTCACTGTCGTGGCGTGCGTATCGTAATCTCCATGGGAGAAATTGAGTCGGATCACATTGACCCCCTCTCGAATCATCCCTTCGAGGACTTCGGACGACGTACTCGCCGGTCCAACAGTGGCGACAATCTTGGTGAATTTCTGAGACATCGTGTTCTCGTTCAGTGCGGTGTTCATTCGTAATACAGCGCCTCGTGTCCCCGAATGGTCGCTACGTCCACAGGGAAGCAGGCGGCCACGCGGCGCATCTTGCGCAGTTGGTCCATCAAATCGTCTGCCTTCTCGCCGATCATCGAATCGATGCGCAGCAGGTAATCGAAATGAACCAGGTTGGGGATCATTGCCCCATCCGGCGACCGGTTCCAGATGACATCGAAGGTCCACCCTCCGAGTTCGTCCGTGTGCCGCCAAACGCAGTGTCGGGTCGGCGGCCGCCGTTTGTGGACGGCTTCCACTTCTTCATGGAAGGTGAGTCGCGCGTCCAGCTTGCGATTGAGGTTCCAACAGAATCTGTGGCCGGCGTCCGTACAGCTCACCCCCAGGAACTCGTAAGGGGGTTCCTCGTCCTCGATGTCGAGTCGAAGGGTAATGGCCATGCGGTGCTGACCGGGTCCTGAAGGGCCCTCAGTCGTCCCCGAAGATATGGCGGCAAGCCACGCGCGCTGCGGCCTGCTCGGCGGACTTTTTGGATGTGCCGTCTGCAGAACCCATCACCTTGCCCCCAACGCGCACTTGCATCTGGTACCGCTGTTCACCATCGCGCTTGAACTCCCGGATCACCTTGAATTCCACGCGTTTCTTGCGCTTCTGGCCCCATTCGTGAAGCTTGCTTTTGAAGTCGACCCGCTCTTGCAGCCGCTGCTCCATGTCATACCGGTGCAACAACTTCAAGACGCCCCTGCGGGTCTTCATGATCCCTTTGTCAAGGTACACGGCCCCAACCAAGGCTTCCATGGCATTTCCGCGCAGCGAGGGGTGAACATTCCCCTTTCCGGTCTGCGCATCCAACAGGTGTTCCACTCCGATTTCCTCGCCCAGCAAGTTCAAGGCCTCGCGGCTCACCAGCCTCGACTTCATGCGGGTCATGGCCCCCTCGTCCCCGTTCGGAAACTTGCGGAACAGCATGTCCACCACGATCATGTCGAGCACGGCATCTCCCAGGAATTCCAGGCGCTCGTTGCTGGGCAACCCGTCCCGCTGACAGGCCACCGAACTGGAGTGGCGCAAGGCTTCTTCATAGGGCGCCAAACGGCCCACCCGGGCACCGAAATGCCGTCGAATGAACCGTTTGATCTGGGATTCCCTGGAGTTCCTTCCGCTCAGCAGCGGCATCAGAACTTCCGGACGATCACCGATGCGTTGTGGCCTCCGAAGCCGAAGGTGTTGGACAACGCGGCACGGACAGGGCGCTCCTTCTTCTCGTTGAACGTGAAGTCGAGGTCCTGATTCAAGGCCGGATCCGGATCGGTGGAATTGATGGTCGGCGGAATGACATCCTCCGTAACCGCCATGATGCACGCCAGTGTTTCGATGGCGCCAGCCGCCCCCAGCAAGTGGCCCGTCATGGACTTGGTGCTGGAGATGCTCAATGATGTGGCGTGGTCTCCGAAGACTTCTTCGATGGCCTTGACCTCGGCGATGTCACCCAACGGGGTGGACGTGCCGTGGACATTGACGTAGTCGAGTTCGTCCGGGGACATTCCAGCGTCATCCAAGGCTGCGCGCATCACGTTTCGAGCGCCCAACCCTTCCGGGTGTGGGGCCGTCAAGTGGTGGGCATCAGCAGAAGCGCCACCGCCCATTACCTCACAGATGATGTTCGCGCCGCGCGCTTGGGCGTGCTCAAGGGACTCCAAAATGAGGGCCCCCGCGCCTTCTCCCAGGACGAAACCGTCCCGGTGCAAGTCGAATGGGCGGGAGGCCACTTCGGGCTCCTCGTTGCGGGTGGACAACGCCTTCATGGCGCTGAATCCACCAATGCCGGCCTCGACCACTGCGGCTTCTGCGCCGCCCGTCACCATGGCGTCCGCCTTTCCGTAACGGATGGCATTGAACGCATCAATGATGGCGTTGGTGGCACTGTCACAGGCCGAGACACAGGCATAGTTGGTGCCATGGAAACAGAACGCCATGCTAATGTGACCCGCGGCGATGTCGCCAATCATCTTCGGGATGAAGAACGGATTGAAGCGCGGCGTCCCGTCGCCTTCGACGAAGTTCTGGATCTCGTTCTGGAAGGTGAGGATGCCACCGATGCCACTGCCGAAGATGACCCCCACCCGGTCCGGGTCGGGATTGGCTTCAGCCAGTCCGGAGTGCGCGACCGCTTGGCGCGCTGCCACGATGCCATACTGAGCGTACGGATCGAGCTTGCGCTGCTCCTTTCTGTCAAAGTGCTCGGCAACGTCCCAGTCTTTCAGCTCGCAGGCGAACTGCGTCTTGAACTTGGACGCATCGAAGCGGGTGATGGCACCCGCTCCGCTGACACCCCGCTTCAGGGCGTCAAAAAAGGTAGGAACGTCGTTGCCCAACGGAGTCAGGCAACCCATTCCCGTGACGACGACACGGTTCAGCTCCATGCGGGGCTTACTTCGCGTTTTCGATGTACTCGATGGCTTGGCCGACGGTGCCGATCTTCTCGGCTTGGTCGTCCGGAATGGCGATGTTGAATTCCTTTTCGAATTCCATGATCAACTCGACAGTGTCGAGGGAGTCCGCCCCGAGGTCGTTGGTGAAACCAGCGGCGTCGTTCACTTCAGAAGCATCCACGCCGAGCTTGTCGACGATGATGGCGGTCACTTTTTCGCGGATATCAGACATGAT
>CALBSW010000099.1 GCA_937967465.1 uncultured Flavobacteriales bacterium | reverse complement strand
TGGCGTAGAGCGCGGCCCCGAGAGGAAGGCCGCGCTTTGCGTACAGGACGATGGCAACCGCATCGATGGCGATCCAATAAGCCCAGTTGGCGTGGTGGTTCTCGACCATCAGCCAGGTGGCCCACAGGCTGAACACGGTGGTGAACGCGTCGGGCAGGGGCAACGCACTGCGCGTGTAGCGGCGGAGGCCCCATGCGGTGAGCAACGTGATGGCTGTGGTGATGCCGATGGCAACAAGGTGCCAGGCCAAAGGCTCCGACTGCGGGGTCCAATCCTGGACGTTGGAAGACAGCCAGGCGCCATAGCCCGCGAAGGCCACGTAGAAGCCTTGCAGGGCGGCCTCCGCGAGGATGTTGCGCCGCCAGCAAAGCCAACCGAGCATGGCTGCGCCCAGGGCGGCTGGCAGGAAGCACCACGGTGTCCAGCCTTGGAGGTAACCCCAGGTATAGCCCAAGCTGAGCAGCACGGCCATGGCTTCGGTGGTGCGTTCGAAGCGGGTCGGGGTCAATGGGGGGTGGTCCGCACTCATGTCAAGGCGCTCAAGATGGCATGACGCGCGAATTCAACGCGCTCTTCCAACGGCAGGACCGGCACATCGATCCACGGCAGCTTGCGGTCGTCAAGCCGTAGCACGTATTGGGCTTCCAATTGCTGCCGGGCGTCGAGCTCGGGCATGGACCGCAAGGGGTCCGCCTCCCAGTGCGGCAACGTCCGACAAAGCAGGTGGAGGTCCGTTTGGCTTTGAAGGGAAGCGGCGCCAGGAAGGGCGGTGTCGAAGGCGGTTTCCGACCACATTTCGAGGACGAGCGCCCCGGTATCGCAGAGGATGCCCGGCGCCCCTTGCCCGAGCAGGGCACCCAACGTGTCACGGAAACCAGACAGCAGACGTTTCAGGTCTTCGGGGGTGGTCCGTCCTTCGACCACGGCTGCATCGGTGCGTGCCGCCTCTTCCAGCAGGGGCCAACCGAGTGCGGCAGACAATGCGGCAGACAACGTGGACTTCCCGGCATTCTCGACCCCGGTGAGCACCACGATTGGGGGGCGGTTCAATCGTCGAACCGACATCGGCAGGGTTCACTGAAATGCAGCGTCCTTCCCGGCAGGAGTTCCCGCACCCACGTCTGCTCCTCGACGGACATTTCGTTGTGCAGCAAATCGAGGGTCTGCAAACTGTCGAGCTGGCTCAGGGAAGGGGGGAAGTGGCCAATGAGGTTGGACCAGAGGATGAGGTGTCGCAGATTCTGAAGGTGGTCGATGTCTTCGGGAATGCCCTCCACCTCGTTGTCTGCGACGTCGAGTTCCCGGAGGTTTTCCATGTCGAGGATGCTGGGAGGGAGAAAGCGAATTCGATTGGACCTCAGGCTCAGACGCTCCACCGTTTTGAGCTCGCCCATCCACGGGGGAATGGTGTCGATGCGGTTTTTGTCCAGCACCAATTCGCGGAGGTTGCGGAAGCGGCGCAGCCGGTGGTCCACCTCCTTCCATTTGGCCTTCGACAGGTCCAGGCGAAGCACCCGTTCTGGCCGCTGGAGGGCGGCTTCAAAATCGGTCCAGACCCGCGCTGTGTCCCAGCCTGCTTGCCCCCGGGTCGTGTGGACCGAGAGCAGCACTGTGGCCAGGAGCAGAAGGCGGGTCAGAGGGCGGGCCATCGTGCAATCAACGGCGGTTGGAGTCAGTTCGTTGCGGCAGCTTGGATGTCGCAGCCTTGGCGTCCCGGTGAAGTTGGGTGATCAGGTCGTCCTTGGATTCGAATTTCTGGACGTCCCGCAGCCGATCCACAAAGGAGAGGGCGAGCGACTGTCCATAGAGGTCGGGTTGGTCCGCTCCCAGCAGATGGACCTCCACACGCGGACCGGCCTCGGCATCGTCGAATGTGGGGCGCGGCCCGATGTGGACCATGGCCGGCTGGGGCTGGTCGTTGGGATTGTGTTCCCAATCGACCTCGACGGCGTAGACCCCCTTTGCGGGCAGAATCTGGTCGAGCTCGAGTGCGTCGAGGTTGGCGGTGGGAAAGCCGAGGTGACGTCCCCGGCCATCGCCACGGACCACGTTGCCCGCCCATTGGAAGGGATGTCCCATCAGGGTGTGGGCCCCGGCCACATCACCATCGCGCAGGCGCTGTCGGATTTTGGTGCTGGAGACCGTCAATTCGTCCTCGATGTGGGGTGGAATGTGGATGACGTCGAATCCGTAGGTCTCCCCGCATTCGCGCAGCAGCTCTTCATTGCCCTCGCGGCCTGCTCCAAAGCGGTGGTCGTGGCCGACGACGACGGTGGTGCACCCGAGCCCCCGAACGAGGACGTCCCGCACGAAATCCACCGGATGCAATCGGGAGAAGGCGCGGTCAAAAGGCTGTACCACGAGGTGATCGAGTCCAGTGGCTTCGAGTGAATGCGCCCGCTGGTCGAGGGATTGCAGCAGTTCCAGCCCGCTGTTGTCGCCGAAGAGCACCTTTCTCGGATGGGGGTCGAAGGTGAGGACCACGGTCTCTGCGCCATCGTCCTTGGCCCGGTCGACCATCCAGCCGAGCAGCGCCTGGTGGCCGCGGTGCACGCCGTCAAAGGTGCCCGTGGTGACGATCCGGCGTGGGCCGGGAGGAAAGTGGGGAAGGCCGTGGTGAATCTTCACGAAGGTCAAAAGTAGCCGGGCAGGATGTCGCCCGCCCGGAAACCGGCACCGGAGGCAAATTTCATGGCGTTGAAAACTCCTGTGGCCCACCTTGTGAACGGAGGGCTTTCCACGTGGTCCGTTTGGGTTATTTTTGCGCCCAAATACGGGTCGATTCACCCCGTTACACACGCGTCAATCATCGCCGAAATGAGCCAGAACGTCGGTTCCATCCAACAAGTCATCGGTCCGGTCGTGGACATCAGTTTCCCCGCCGGCATGGCCCTGCCCAAAATCCTGGAAGCCCTCGAGGTGGAACGGGAAGGTCAACCCCCGCTCGTCATGGAGTGCCAGAAGCACATTGGTGAGGACACCGTCCGCGCCATCGCCATGGACGCTACTGAGGGATTGCGCCGTGGCATGCCTGTGAAGGTCATGGGCCGCGCCATGAGCATGCCCACGGGTGAAGCCATCAAGGGCCGTCTCTTCAATGTGACGGGTCAAGCCATTGACGGCATCGCCGGCGGAAAGGTCGAATCGGCCGGTCCGCGGGAGATCCACCAAGCTGCCCCGAAGTTTGAAGAGCTGAGCACCTCCACCGAGATCCTGTTCACGGGCATCAAGGTGATCGACCTGATCGAGCCCTACGCCAAGGGTGGTAAGATTGGCCTCTTCGGCGGTGCTGGTGTGGGCAAGACGGTCCTCATCATGGAGCTCATCAACAACATCGCCAAGGGCCACGACGGTTTGTCCGTGTTCGCCGGTGTGGGAGAGCGCACCCGTGAAGGAAACGACCTCCTCCGCGAGATGATCGAGTCCGGCGTCATCAAGTACGGTGAGGCTTTCGAGAAGAGCATGGAGGAAGGCGGATGGGACCTGTCCAAAGTGGACATGGACGAACTCGCCAAGAGTCAGGCCACCCTCGTGTTCGGCCAGATGAACGAGCCTCCTGGATCGCGTGCCCGCGTGGCGTTGAGCGGTCTGTCCGTCGCCGAGTACTTCCGCGATGGCGGTGGTGAAGGTGCGGGTAAGGACATCCTCTTCTTCATCGACAACATCTTCCGCTTCACGCAGGCCGGTTCCGAAGTGTCCGCCCTCCTGGGCCGGATGCCGTCCGCCGTGGGTTACCAGCCGACGCTGGCCACCGAGATGGGCGCCATGCAGGAGCGCATCACCTCCACCAAGAAGGGCTCCATCACCTCCGTGCAGGCTGTCTACGTTCCCGCAGACGACCTGACCGACCCGGCTCCCGCCACGACGTTCGCCCACCTCGACGCCACGACGGTGTTGTCCCGGAAGATTGCCTCCCTCGGCATCTACCCGGCTGTGGACCCGCTCGACTCCACGTCCCGCATCCTCACCCCAGAGGTGGTCGGCGACGAGCACTACCGCACGGCAGAGCGCGTCAAGGAGACCCTCCAGCGTTACGTCGAGCTGCAGGACATCATCGCCATCCTCGGTATGGACGAGCTCAGCGAGGAAGACAAGCAGGTGGTGCACCGCGCCCGCCGCGTTCAGCGCTTCCTGTCCCAGCCGTTCCACGTGGCCGAGCAGTTCACCGGCATCCCGGGTGTGCTCGTCTCCATCGAGGACACCATCAAGGGCTTCAACATGATCCTCGACGGCGAACTCGACCAGTACCCGGAGGCGGCCTTCAACCTGAAGGGCAACATCGACGAGGTCATCGAGGCCGGTGAGAAGATGCTCGCTGAAAGCGAAGCCTGATGAAAGTCGAAATCCTCACGCCCGACGCCGTCCTCTTCGAAGGGGAAGCCCGTCACGTGTTCCTTCCGGGTTCGGACGGAGCCATGGGTGTGCTCGCCAACCACGCGGCCATGATCACCACGCTCCAGCAGGGCACGGTGAAGGTGGACACGGGTGAAGGCGAAAAGACGTTCGACCTGAATGGCGGTACGGTGGAGGTCCTCAACGACAAGGTCCTCATCCTCGCCAGCTGATCATTCGTGGTGATACGGCTCGCCGCGCAGAATGGTCTGCGCGCGATAGAGCTGTTCTACGGCCAGCAGCCGAATCATCTGATGACTGAAGGTCAGGGAGCTCAAAGCGAGCTTCTCTGCAGCCTTGGCACGCACTTCCGGCGCGAATCCATACGCACCGCCCACCACGAGGGCGAGGTGGCGGATGCCCCGGTGGTGCCGGTCCTCAATCCATTTCGCGAGTTCCACGCTGCGCGGCTGTTTCCCGCGCTCGTCGAGGAGCACGACATGGTCTGCGTCCCCAATGGCCTTGAGCAGGACAGGGGCCTCGGCCGCTTTGAGTTGGTCGTGGGTGATGCGGGCATTGCGCAGTTTCACGTCGGGGAGCTCCACATATTGGAAGGGGGCATAGCGGGCGAGCCGCTTGACGTATTCATCGATGCCCTGTTTCAACCATGGTGTGGACGTCTTGCCAATGACGATGAGGGAAATGCGCATGCCCGAAGGTCCGTCGAATTAACTTGCCGGCGATGACGGATTCACGACCGTTGGAAGCGCCTGCGTATGCGGCCTTGCCCGACCCCATGAAGGAGGCCATCGCTGCGGCGTGGCAAGAGGACATCGGCAGCGGGGACATCACCTCGGCTGCGTGTGTGCCACAAGACGCCCGGGAGGCTGCTGGATTTCTGGTGAAGGGAGAAGGAGTATTGGCCGGATTGGCCGTGGCGGAAGCCGTGTTTGCCTACGGGGCGCCGCAGGTGGCATTTCACCGGATGGCAGAGGACGGAGACCGGGTGTCGCCCGGTGTGGTGGTCGCCCGGGTCGAGGGCCCAGCCGCACAGATCCTGACGGCGGAGCGGCTCGCTTTGAATTTCATGCAGCGCATGAGTGGTGTCGCGTCGGCCACGCGCCGGGCAGTGGAGGCACTGGAGGGCACACCGACCCGCGTTCTGGACACGCGCAAGACAACCCCTGGGCTGCGGCTGTTCGAGAAGCAGGCCGTGGTCATCGGAGGTGGGGTGAACCACCGCATGGGCCTGTATGATCAGATCCTCATCAAGGACAACCACATCGACTATGCCGGGAGCGTCCGGGATGCGGTGGACGGTGCGCATCGCCATTTGAACGCCGTGTCGCGTCAGGTGCCGGTGGTGGTGGAGGTGCGCGACATGGCAGAGGTGCGCGCGGCCTTGGATGCTGGCGGTGTGGACCGATTGCTCCTCGACAATTTCACTCCGGACGAGGCCAAGGAGGCGGTGGATTGGATCGCAGGACGTGTCCCGACGGAAGCCAGCGGGGCATTGACGCCGGGCACCGTGCGGGCCTACGGCTTGGCAGGTGTCGATTTCGTCTCCTTGGGATGGTTGACCCACAGCCCGGCCAGTTTGGACATCAGCCTCAAAAGCGCCGCGGCCCTCGCCGCCCTTCAAGCATGAGTGAGCAGCCCTGGGAAAAGTGGATGATGAAGACGCCGCTGCGGTGGCTGTTGATTCGGCCATTGATGCGGCTTCACCCTTGGGGGTTTGAGGGCATGAGCGCCTGGGGCGTGTTCCGGTTCTTCGTGGTGGGCGTCGCGGAAGGGGCCCTGGGCATCCGCGCGGCGGCCATCGCATTCCAAGTCTTTGTGGCCATTTTCCCGGTCATTCTCGTGTTGCTCAGTTTGTTGCCCTTGGTCCCGATCGAGGACTTCCAGGTCAACCTCTTTGACGCCCTTCGATCCTATTTCCCGGGGGACACCTTCGGCTTGGTGGAGGCCACCGTGGCCGACCTGCTCGCCAACGGTGTCCATCCGGAAATCGCCAGCCTGGGTTTCGTTCTCATGCTGTTCTACGCTTCGAGCAGCATCAACGGAATTTTGAGCGGCCTCAACGAGGCGCACCACCTCGAGCGCAAGGGCAACTGGTTGCTGTTGCGGGCGATGTCCATGTTGCTGATGGTGGTCTTTTCCCTGTTTCTGATTGTGGCCGTCCTGCTCATCGTGTTCAGCGGATCGGCCTTGGATTGGCTCACCTCCCACGGCCTGGTGGCGCTCGAGGATTTGCCCCTGATTCAATTGGTGCGCTGGTCCGTCACGCTGGTCCTGCTCTACACCACCATCACGGCGATGTACAATGCCGCGGATTTCTCCAAGGACCGTTGGCGGTTCCTGACTCCGGGCGCGGTGGCGACCACGGTGCTGATCGTGCTGACCTCCATTGCCTTTGCCTGGTTTGCCAACTCCTTGTCCAGCTACAACCGACTCTATGGCTCGCTGGGCACCTTGCTGCTTCTGTTGGTGTGGCTCAACGTCAACTGCTTCTTCCTCATCCTCGGCTTCGACCTCGATGCGGCGCTCAACAAAGCACGTCGCGGTGGAGAACGCGCGGAGTGGATGGATGAAGAAAGCGGGGAAGCCGCTTAATTTGATCCCATGATTCGCATTTGCCTCACTGCCTTGATCACGGCCATGACCGTGTCGTTGTCTGCCCAGAATGTCTTGGGCAAGTGGAAGACCATCGACGACGAAATCGAAGGCCGCGTCAAGAGCATCGTGGAGATCACGGAGCGGGATGGCCAATATTTCGGGACGGTGGTGGAGCTGTTCCGCCTGCCGGACGAGGACCAGGATCCGCATTGCGACAAGTGCGGCGATGACCGCAAGGACCAACGTGTTTTGGGCATGGAGATCGTGCGCAACATGGTCGCCGAGGATGGCGAATGGTCAGAAGGCACGATTTGCGACCCCAAGAATGGCCGCATTTACGATTGCAAAATGTGGTTCGACGCCGACGAACCGGACGTGCTCAAAGTGCGCGGATATTGGGGTTTCCTGTACCGCACCCAGGAGTGGATTCGCCAGTGAGGCGGTGCCGCTGAACCGGGGAATCAGGACGTTCGGCCGCGCATCCTTGCGACGACGAGGGCCTTGCCTTCGGGGACGAGGTTGAGCGACCATGCTGCTCCACCCACCCACATGGTGGCCAGTCCAGCCTTCACGAGCAGTGCCACGGCTGCGTGGAGGTGGGGCTCCCATTGGTGAAGGGCCCAACCGGGCAAGCTGACCAGGGCCAAGATCAACAGGCTGCGCCAGCTTGGGATCCATTGGCCCCACACCCTCCAGACCACCCACTGTCGGGCGACAACCGCTGTGGTCACCGCGGTCAGCGTGGCCAGTGCCGCACCCCACAAACCAAGGCCGAGGCCTGTTTCCGGGATCATCCAAAGGTTGAGCGGGATGGCGATGGCGACCATGCCCCAATTCAGGGCGATCGTGTGGCGGTAGTGGTCGGATTGACCGAGCAGCACCTGCGACCCGAGTGCACCTCCTTGCAGCACCCGGACCGCACCCACCGTGAGGATGACCCATTCGAGCCCGTGGAATTCGGGCGGCAGCAGCCGGTCGATCTCTGGCGTGGTGGCCCAAATGCAGGTGAGAATCCAGCCGGCCGAGAGCAGCAGGCTGCGGTGGGTCAGGCGAACGAGGCGCCACGTCTCGGTACCATCCTGCCGGTGCAAGGACTGCGAGATGAGGGGTTGGAGAAGGCGTTGAAAGGCCCGTTGTGGGACCTGTGTGACCGTGGCGATGAAGGCGGCGACGGTAAATGCTGGAACCTGATCGAGGTCGAGCAACCGCCCGACCATGATGATGTCGATTTGACTCAAGATGACCAGGGCACTCGCGCCGAGGATCATGGTGGCCCCATAGGTGCGGACCTCCCGGCGGAGGACACGGTCACGCAAGCCTGTCCACCGGATCTGAAATTGGTTGGCCAAACTTTGGGCGAAGAGGGCCAGCAGGACCAGGGCATTGAGGGCGACGAAGGCCGGCAGGAAGGCCGGGTCTCCAAGCCACCCCAACCCAAGAGCCAAGGCCAGTGCGAGGTAGCCCGACTTGAACAGGGTTTCCTTGGCGAACGTGGCGAAGCTCGTTTTGAGCCGGGTGGAGAGGAAGGAGGCGAAATAGACCTGGGCCGCTTGCAAGCCGGCCAGCATGGCGATGGGGCGGACCGCAGCGCGATTGGCCCCTTCGAGGCCGAGCAGATTGGCCACGCCGCTTGGAAAGAAGCCGGCGGGCAAGGCCACGAAAGCGAGGAAGAGCACGATGGGGGGCCAGAGGAGGGTGCCCATGAGCTCGGGAAACGCCTGGCGTTGGTCGGTGCTGCCTTTGAAGCGGTTCATGGCGGCCGGTGCCCCGAAGGCCAGGATGGGTCCAATCAGGGTGCCCCAGGCGGCCGCGACGCGGACCAAACCCCAGGAACCCAAGTTGTCGCTGAAGGCCCAGGGCAGCACCACGAGGTTGTTGATGCCACCCAGAAGGAACCCCAGCAGGATGCTCAGGAAATTGCGCAGGGCTTGTTCGGGAACGCGGTGGCGGGCCATGTCAGTGCGCGACGAGGTCGTTGAGGTGGTCAGAGAGCCGTTGGGTCAGGGCACGGCGGGTGTAGGCTTCTCGGATGCCGGGATCCGGTCCGGGATGGCCGTGAAGCGATTCCAGCAGTGTTGTGGCGGCCTCCACGTTGTCGTAGCCAATGGTGGGAAAGCCCCATTCTGCGATGAGATCGGTCAGGTCGCTGGGGGAAGGGGTTACCACGGCAAGGGGTTTGCCCAAGGCGAGGTATTCAAAGGCCTTCCCTGGAATGGCGTGACGCCCACTTTCAGACCGGTTCTGCAGCATCAACAGGGCATCCATCCGTTGCATGGCGGCCACGGCTTCCTTGTGGGAGACGTAGCCATGGTCCGTCCATTGGTCGGGCAGGATGTGGTCGAGCGCTTGGGCCACTTCGGGATTGACCACGCCATAGAAGTCCAGGTGGATGGGCTGCGCGCGTTCTCGATTCCATTGTGCGATGGCGTGCCACAGGCCGGGGGCATTGCGGATGGGAAACACCGAACCGAAGTGGCCGAGGTGCCATTTTCCGTCTGTGCTCCGGGCGGCATGTTGGTCTTCTGGCTGGCGGCCGGGCATGTCGGCTTCATCCCAGCCGTTGGGAATGAGGTGAAGCTTCGCAGCAGCGTTGTGGACGGCGAGGGAGGCTTCGATGCCTTTGCTCGTCATCAGTACGCTGTCGCAATCGCGCACCACCGCTCCCTCCATTCTCAGGTGGGTGCGCCGTGTCCTGGCGGTGGGAAGGAAGTCCGAGAGGTAGTCCATTTCACGCCAGGGATCCCGGAAATCGGCGATCCAGGGCAGGCCATGGCGCCGCTTGAGGTCGGCACCGATGAGGTGAACACTGTGTGGAGGCCCCGTGGTGACCATGGCCGCAAATGGCCGATTTTCTTGCGTTGCACCCATCAGCAGTTGGGATGCGGCCCGAACGGCGGGCCGTCGCCACAGCACGCGGGGGTCGGGGAGCAGGACATTGCCGCGAATCCAGCGCACCACTTTGTCTTTCAGACCGGACTTGTGGTTGCCGGAGCCCAGGCGTTCGGCGCCCTTCCGCTGGAACAGGGAGAGGGCGGCATCGTAGGGCTCGAAAATGGGAACGCGGACCACATCGATGTCCGGTCCGACTTCGCCTTGAAGGGAGTCGTCCAGAACGGGGTATGCCGCGCCGTCCGGGACCACCACCGTGGGGGCCCACCCGCATTGCGGCAGGTACTTGGCGAATTTGAGCCACCGTTGCACGCCCGGTCCTCCGGCAGGTGGCCAGTAGTAGGCCACAATCAAGACGCGCTTCAGCCCCTCCTCCATGTCTGAAATCTACTCCAGCACCAGGCAATCCGCACAGTACTGACTTTCCGCATCGTGACGGATGAAGCCATCGTGTGCATCCGGCATCAAGTTGGCCACCACCTCTCGCAGCCAGGCTTGCAGTCGGAGATCGTGCTCTTGGGTCAGCACCGATTGGCCTTCCCACCGCAAAGTGAGCAGGCTGCTCTTGTCAATCTTGCCCTTGCGGCCTGCCCGAATGGTGGACCGGATGCCTTCGGCTGCGGGGTGGTGGGCGCGGAGCATGGCCGCGTACAGGAGCAGCTGCAGGGCTTTTCCATGCTGGCCATCTTGCAATTTGTCCCGCCAATCTTCGCCGAGGGCGAGTTCTTTGCCTTCGACCTTGCCCGTTTTGTAGTCGAGGACTTGCCAGGTGACTTGTCCCCCTTTGGTCCGCTTTTCGACACGGTCGGCCACACCGCGAAATGCAATGGTGCGGCCATCTTCCATGGTGAAGGTCCGCCGCAGTTTGTCTTCCATGCCGACCAGGTGGACCTGCTCTTCCCGGGGCCATTCCCGCAATTCATCCCGCACCCAACGCCCGATCATGGCGGCGGCCATGCGGAGGACGAGGACATTCTCCCCAGAATGTGGATCCGCGCCTTTTTTGGTGTCGGCCAAGGCCTCGATGAGTCGGGGTCGGACTTCCTTGGCAAGTGTTTGAAGGTCTTCCCGGCGCAAGTCCCGTCCCACGGCGCCGGCCAGTCCCAGCTCGATGGCCTTGTGGATGACGGTGCCAATGGTGCTGGCTTCGAGGTGTTCTTCCACCGAATCCGCTTCCCCGAAGCCGAGGACGTAACGGTAGTGGAATTGGCGGTTGCAGCGCAGGGCCTGATTGAGGGCGGAGGGGCTGATGCCGTTGAGCAGCAGGTGGTCGAGGGCGTTTTTGCTCGTGTCGGACCAGGTGAGGTCGGGCACCGGAGGGGCTGCATCTGGCAGGGGGGTGGACCAGCGTTGTTTGCGGACGGCGACGCCGGGAAGGGACTCCTGGGCCCAACGGGTCAATTGCGCAATGTGTCGGCTGGGTTCCGTGGCACCGTCGCCAAGGTCGGCTCCGACGTGGACGAGGTGAACCTTTCGCGCCCGATGGAGCAGCCGGTGGAGGTAGGCCGCAAAAATGCCATCTCGTTCGGGACGGCCGGGGAGGCCGTTGGCACGTTGCAGGTCCAACGGCATGAAGGTCGGGGGCGGACTGCCATCGGGGAGGATGCCTTCGTTGACATCCAACACGAAGACTTCATCAAAGTCGAGTCCACGGCTTTCAAGCAGGCCCATGACCTGAAGGCCCTTGAACGGCTCTCCGGCCATGTCCACGCTTGCCTGTCCCATCCAGCGCTGCATTTGCGCCCGGGTGTCGGTCAGCTCCGGCTCGCGCCCCAACCGGTCGACACAGCGAAGGTGGAGGGCGACCAGATCCCGGAAGCCGGACCACGCGGCGCCGAGCCAGGGATCCTTGAAGTCGTCAAAAGGCCGGTCGGTCCATTCCGCCAAAGCCTGCAGCATGGTGGCGGTGCCGTCCCCACGGGTGGTGCTGGCGGCGTGCTGGCCTTGCCACCATGGCGTCAGGACGGCTGAAATCGCCGGGAAGTCCCTCAGATCGGCCTCCTTCATGCGGATGAGCGTGAGGTCGGCGCAATGGCGGGTGAAGGCGCCAATTTGCTCGGCTGCGGCGGGGTGCAGCATGCGGGTGAAAGGGTGGGCCAACAGGGCACGCACCCGGCTGTGGTGCAGGCGGCCCCGGTCGTGTTGCAGGCCCAGCGCGATGGAGAGGAAACTGCGCAAGGGGGTCCGGTCGAGGGGCACCCCCATGGTCAGGTTGATGTGTGCAATCTCCGTGGGCAGTGCCGACATGACCACCGGGGCGAGGTCTGCCGAGGGCAGGATGATGCCGATGCGGTCCGTGTCCGATGCGGCCACCCCTTCGAGACATTCCCGAACGTATTGGGCCTGCAGGGTGCGGGAGCTGCAGGTGATCATGTTCCATTCGCGGGTGGGGTCGGGACCGGCGAGTGTGGCGTCCTCCATCGGGTGGGGCAAGGTGTCCCACTGGGAGGTCGGTACCATTTCACGGATGAAGCGGCCGGCTTCCATGCCATTGCGCACATAGGTCGGGTCGGTGTCCCAGATCCATTCGCCCTTGTCGGCACGGACCAAACGCTCGACGGTTCGGCGTTCGGCCGGGGTCATGGCATTGGCCCCTGCAATCCACAGTTTGCCCTGGACCTGACCCAGCCAGCCGTCTTCTTCGGCCATGCGCCGCATCAGGCCGGCCATCGTGCTGCTTCCGTGCGTGTGGAGGTGTGCATGGAAGGCTTCGTAAAGGGGCAAGAGCGCGTTCCATTGCGCGAGGAACCGCTCCTGTCCGGAGGTCAGCTTTCGGCCTTCACCGAAGCTCCATGCCTCGATGTCCTTGATGTTGCGCAAGTCGCGGAACACTTGGCGGGCTTCGAGCAGGTGGTGATCGATGTTGTTGAAGTCACCCAGGGCGGACAGGCCCCAAGGCTGGAACCGTTCGAAGGACCCCCATTCCGGCAACGTGATGTCGGCCCGCATGGATTCCGCCACTTGTTGCAATTCGACGAGCAGTTCGAGCTTGCTCGGTGTCGAAACGCGTTGCTGCTCTGCTGACCACTCTCCGAGGGTGGTGAACCGGGGAAGCCAGGTTCCCGGCGCGACGGTTCCCGCGAGGGCATCGGCCATTTTCCGCGCTGCCCGCCGGCCGGGGAGCAGGACGGTGATGTCGGCCCATTCCTCCGTGGGGAGGTCGTGGAGCCGCGCCATGAGGCGGCCGAGAAAGTCGCCGGACTGGATCATTCGCGGAGGCCGTTCTTCAGGAAGCGCAGGAATTCCCGCCGGCGCTCGGAGGTGGTGAAGACGGCTTTCATTTCCCGCCAGACGGATCCGGAGGCAGCGGTCTCGTCCGGCGAAGGCGTCTCTGCAGGGGCGGCCCCAGCCGGGGGTGCCGGTTCAGCGGCGGCGTCAGCCGGGTCGACCCCGGCGTCCTTGAGGATGCCCATGAGGGTGTCGGCCCGCTTGAACTTCTCCTGGGCCGCTTTGCGCATGCCGTATTGCTCCTCGAGCAGACCGAGGTTGTTGAGGGTGATGGCGTCGTCGGGATCGATCTCGAGGGCTTTCCGATAGTCGGCAATGGCCCCATCCACATCTTTCAGTGCGGCGCGGATCCAAGCGCGGGAGGCATACCGATAGGGGTTGTCCGGTTCGAGTTCGACGGCGGCGTCGAGTTGTTCGAGGGCCTCCTTTTTGCGACCCAGCTGGAAGATGCAGACGGCCCGGTCGTGCAACAGGTCTCCGTCTCGGGTGCCGTTTTCGAGCAGGGCGTCAAAGGCGGTGAGGGCCGGGGCCCATTCTCCAGATTGGTACAGCGCTTCGGCGCGTTGGCGAAGTTCCTTCGGGTTCATCGGGTTGAATTCAGCAAGGTGTCCACGGCGTCGATCATGGCATTGAACTCCGCCTCATCGAACAACCGGGTCAGGAAGGCGATGTTTCCTTCCGTGTCAACGACCACATTTCGGGTCACGCCGGCTTTGGGCAGGGTGATGTCGGCAAACAACGCGCCACCGGGGTCGAGGCAGACAGGGTAGGTGATGCCGGTGTCGTCTACGAGGCGCTGCACCTTGTTTGCGGGCTCGTCGAGGTCCACCCCCAGCAGTTGCAGTCCTCGGCTGCGGAAGTGCTGCCAAACGCGTTCTTCCAAATGCGGCATTTCCTTGCGGCAGACACTGCACCACGAGGCGGTGAATTGGAGGATGTAGACCGAGCCGAGCAGGTCGGCATTGGACCAGACCTTCCCTTCGAGGTCGGTGAGTTCGAAGGGGGGCACCGGGTCGCCCACCGCCACGCGATACCCTCGGTTGTCGTCTTGCCCCATGACGTGGTTGGACATGGTGGCCAACATGAGGAGCCAGACCAGAGCTGGCCAAGACATTCGGGAAGGGAGCGGGCACATGGACATGATTGGAAGTTCCGAAAATCCGCCGCGACTCCGGGGTTAATTTTCGCCCATGCAGGACCCCTTTTCCCCCCGCTGGTTTTGTACCCCGGATGGGGGTTCCCTTTACGCCTTGACGGCGCCGGATCAGCTGCTGGAGCACCAGCGAATCGGCACGCGACACGCCGTCCACGAACTGAAGGCGGCCACGTTCGCAGACCGACTGCGGATTTCGGATTTGCTGGAGGGAGCGGCAGCGGGACAGCTGTTGGAATTGACGTTGGCGGAATATGAGCGGCGCCTCGTGGACATGGCAGCGACTCCCCGCATCGGATGAGGTCCGGCGGACCGTTCCTTTGAAACATGGCCCACCTCTCCAACGCCGACTTGGCCCCCCTGACCACCTTCGGTCTGCCTGCAAGGGCGGAGTGGCTCGCCCCATGCACCTCGGTGGAAGAGGTTCAGGAAGCCTTGGGCTTTTCTCGGCGTGAAGGACTGGCGTTGACCGTCCTCGGCGGTGGGAGCAATGTCCTCTTGACCCGGGATCTCGACGGCCTGGTGCTCCACAACCGGATTGCGGGCCTGGAGCTGGTGCGCGAGGAGGGCGATGACCTGTACGTGCGGGTGGGGGCAGGGGAAAGCTGGCACGGTTTCGTGCAAGCCACGCTGGCCAAGGGCTGGTATGGCATGGAGAACCTCAGTCTCATTCCCGGCAGCGTGGGGGCGAGCCCCATGCAGAACATTGGAGCGTACGGCCTCGAGGTGGAGGCGCGTTTTCATTCGCTCGAGGCCATCGCCACCGACACGGGAGAGGCCCGGACCTTTCTCCATGCGGATTGCGAATTCGGATACCGCGAGAGCATCTTCAAGCGCGCGCTCAAAGGCGCTTACGTCATCACCCATGTGACCTACCGGTTGTCCCGCACGCCCGACCTGCGGCTCGAATACGGGGCCATCCGCAGTGAGCTCGATGCCATGGGCGTGGCCTCACCGAGTCCGCTGGACGTGTCGCAGGCGGTCATCCGCATTCGCCAGAGCAAGCTGCCCGACCCTGCGGTCCTGGGCAATGCCGGCAGTTTCTTCAAGAACCCTGTCCTGAGCGAAGCGGCGTTCTCTGCTTTGCAGGCCCAGCACGCGGATGTGCCGAATTACCCGGCGCCAGGCGGAGTCAAGGTCGCCGCAGGGTGGTTGATCGACCAAGCGGGCTGGAAAGGCCACGACCGCGGCACCCATGGGGTCCACGACCGTCAGGCGCTCGTGCTGGTCCACCGTGGCGGCGCGACAGGAGCGGACTTGCTTCAGCTGTCTCGGGACATCCAGGCAGACGTCCAGTCCAAGTTTGGGGTCTCCCTCGAACGGGAGGTCAACGTGTTGCCACTCTGAGCCTCCTCAGAATTGGGCGCAGGGCAACACGCGGTGTGGCCGGCTGCGCAAGTGACTCGGGGTCTTCCAGATGTAACTCAACGTCAGCTCATGCGCGCCATCGGTGATGCCCCAACCGAGGCTCGATACCGTGATGTCGTAACTGTATCCCACGCGGAAGTGCTCCTCCGTCAAGCCGAGCAACAGGGAAATGGCGTCGTGGTTGGGTGCACCGTCCGGGGCTTGCTTCATCAGAATCTGCCGGTAGGAGATGCCATAGGTCAGGAAAGGGCTGTCGAAGCTGATTCCGAAGTCCATTTGATCGAACCCGCCTTGACTCCGGTAGCCGGCAGCAATGAGGATGTCCTGATCGGCACGTCCCGGTCCCCTCATGGTGGGAATCCGCACGCCGCTGTGTGCGCTGAACCAGATGGGCACGGGCGCGGTGGTGGCGTCCGTCAAGCTTTCGGACGGCATGTTCAAGTGACGGCCGCTCAATCCGAGCCAGAATCGCTTGCTGTACAGGACGCCCCCGGCGCCGACGTCAAAGAAGTTCTTGACCAACTGGAAATTGGCCAGCCCTTCGAGAGAAGAGGCGGCTCCGCCATCGGTCACGCCCCGGTTGATCTGGTCGCCAAATGTGAGGTCCTGCCAATTCAGCAGGCCGCGGCTGCTCCACCCCAGTTGCAGGCCCGGTCGGAAGGACAGCTTGTCGTTGAGGGGCACTTCGTAGCTGTATTGGAAAGCAAAGGAGCTCGATCCGAGTCCACCTGTGCCGGCTTCGTCGGATGAGAAAATGACGCCGAGCCCGCTGTTGATCTTGGGGATGAACACGTCGTACGAAGCGCCGTAGGACACAAACCGCCCTGGCAGTCCCGGCCACTGGTTGCGGTAGTGGAAGGCCACCCGGTTTTCGAGGGTGCCACCGGCAAACGCCGGATTCAAGTGCGGTGCCGCAGCGTAGAACTGGGTGAGCTGGGGGTCTTGTGCACGCAGGCCATCGGCAGTGCCGAACAAGAGCACCGCGGCCACACCGAGGCAGGGGAGGAGGGAGCGGAAGGCGTTCATCGGCGGATCAGGGTGACGTCACCAGCTTGCTCCACAGAGGTGCCGTCCAGGAAGACGGCAGCCACGCGCCAGACGTAGACGTCCTGCTTGCAGAGCTTGCCTTGGAAATGGCCATTCCACCCCACACCGGGGTCGGCCGTATGAAAGATTTGTTCTCCCCACCGGTTGTAGATGGTGAAGCTGTACGCGATGGGGTTGCCCCGCAGCTGGGGGAAGAAGATGTCGTTGTCCCGGAGGTCGTCGTCGGCGTAGGCCTGCGCCCCAGTGCCGTCTCCGCCGAAGGTGGGGGTGAAGGCCGTCGGGACCCCCACGCTGCCGCCTTGGAATTCAATGATGCAGGCGGTGCGTTGGGTGCTGTCGATGCACAGGGCGTTTTCGATGGTGAGGTTCACCAGCAGGCTGCCGGCCTCGTCATAGGTGTGGGTCACGATGTCTCCACCGGGCAGCACCTGTTCTGCTCCGTCCCCAAAGGTCCAGGTGTAGATGGCATCCTCGTAGCTGAGGTTGGGGGTGAATTCGATGACATCGCCCACCTCCACGCATTCCGAGGGGAACATGGAGAAACCGGCATTGACTTGGTCCAGGACCACCACCGTGTGGGTTTCGGCCACTGCATTGCCCCCGGGGCCGTATGCGGTGACACCGACGGTGAACGTTCCTGGATCGAAGTAGCCGTATCCGATGGGGTCGCCCACTTGGTCGGTGACGGTTCGGGTCGTCCCGTTGCCAAAGGTCCAGACCAAGCTGTCCACAACGCCCGTGATGTCCGGAGTGAAGGCGGCTTGAAGGGGCGCGCAGGACGTGGTGTCGCCTTCGAATTCGATGGAGGGTGGGGGCGGAATCAGCAGGACGTCCTGCGAGAAGGTGTCCCCACATCCAAAGTTGTCCAGTGCCACGGTGACGGTGTGCGTGCCCCACGCATCGTCAGGCCAGGTCACGGAACCGGTCGCGGCGTCGTAGGCCCCTTCCCCTGTGACACTCCATGTGGCCGTGGCGCCAATGGGCAGTTGATTCAGGTCCACGATGTTGGTCGTGTACGGGGCCTCCAGCAGGAGGTCTGGGGTGGCGATGAAGCTCGCCGCGGGTGTGCCGAGCACCACGATGTCCGCACTCACCGCATCGGTGCATCCGCTTTCCGGATGGACGATGGACAGGGTGATCGGGAGAATGGCATTGGATTGGGGTCCGGCATCGACCATGCCCGTATCGGTCGGCGGCAGGATGGGCTCAAAGCCGACCAGGGTGTCCCCTGCCACTGTCCAGGTCCATGAACCAAAGGCGGTCCCGAGGTCGAGTGGCACGCCGGTGGATTGGTTGTCGAGGGCCAGGACCTCACCGAGACACAGCGTGTCGGGCAGCGCCATCTCGGCAGACACGATGGCGGGAATCTCAAAGCTCACCTCGTCCATGTCCGTGCACCCACCGATGGCGGTTTGCACCGTGGCCGTTGCGATGTAGCCCGTACCGAGGGGGTTGGGATAGGCGTGGGACAGGGTGCCGGTCGTGGTGGTTTCCGGATCGGGATTGAAGGGGTCGCCCACGTTCCAGATGTACGTGTCGGCATCACCGGTATAGGACAAGGTGGCCACCACATCGCACCCGGAAAGTCCGTCGACCACCAACTCGCCCACAGGTTGGGGGAACACGGCGATCGAATCCGTGTGGGTCGCCGTGCATCCTGTCAAGGGGTCGACCACGTCGAGGGTCACGACATAGGCCGTGGTATCCGAGGTGGCGATCCAATCTGGAGCGGAGGGCGTCGGAGTGGACAGGGTGTCCGTGCCGAATGGGGTGTCCACGGTCCACTGCGCGAGGGCCGATGCGGGGTATGCGATGGCGTTCACCGCGAAGCCCACGGGACTGCATCCGTCCTCAGGCAGCGCAAAGTCCGCGGAGACTTCATCCTGCACGAGAACGGTGGTGCTGGATTCTGCAGTACACCCCTCGTCGCTGGTCGCGATCACGGTCAGCAAGTGCGTGCCCGGAGACAAAGCCACTGTGGTGTCGCTGGCGCCATTCCAAGGATATGTGGTGCCGAGGTCCACCTGCAGGCTCCAAGAAGTGGCGCCATCGGTGAGGGAATCGGACCGCATGGGTTGGGCGGGTTCGGGGGCGCACAGAACGTCTTCAGCGAAGATGCTGGGCGTGGGTGTGGGATGGACCGTCACCGTGGTGGAATCCGATCCGGCACAGCCAAAGACGCTGATGCCGGAGCCCACGACGGTGTAGGTGCCTGGATCGGTGTACAGGTGGCCGGTGGCGCCGGGCGGATCGGGGTTGGCCGGATCGCCGAAGTCCCAGTTGACGCTGAGGGCGACCTGCGATGGGGTCTCCACAGCCAATGGCGTGCAGCCCTCTTCCATCTCGACGAAGGGGGCAAAGGAGGGGCGGACGAGCAGGGTGGCTTCGTCCATGGCGGTGCAGCCGTTGGAGCGGGTGACGCTGAAGGCGATGGACACTGTATCCGTGGCGATTCCAGGGTTGATGAAGGTGTAATTGAACCCTTCAAAGTCGCTCGTGATCGTCCCGTAGTCTTGCCCGAATTCAGACCACACTTCGTCCACTTCCCAGAACCACTCCGGGTTGTCGCCCCCATTGAAGGCGCTGCCCTCGAACGAGAAAGCCGAGCCGCTGCAGACTTCGCCCCCGTCGGTTTGCACGAAGGGCGATGGCGCCACGGCCACTTGCAGGTCTGCGGAACTGGCGCACCCGCCCAATCCGGCTTCTACGGTGACGGCGTAATAGACGGTGTCTTCGCCGTTGTTGGGCGGCCAGGTGTGCGATCCGTCCGCGTCGGGACCATCGGCCGACCCGTGGCCGTAGTCCCATGTGAAGTTGGCCGGAACCACATTGCCGGTGGTGTCCACCGCCTGCAGGGACAAGGACAGGGGGCTGCATCCGAGCGTGTCACTGTCGAGAAGCTGCACAGCGGGCCGGGGAAGGATGGTGAATCCTTGCGCGAGGGTGTCGGAACACCCTGCTGCAGTGGTCACCACGAGCTCCACCATTTGCGGTCCCGGATCGGTGTACTCCAAGCTCTGTGTGGCGCCACTCAAAGCCGTGCCATCCTCCAGCGTCCACGCGTAGTCCACGATGCCACCGCCGAGCGAGACATTCGTGGTGGAGGTCGTGCCGTCCAGGACGGTCGGGATGCCGAGGCAGGCATCTGCCACGGCGAAGTCGGCATCAGGGATGTCGGCCAGGGTGAAGGTTCGGCTGCGGGAGTCCGAGCATCCGTTGGCGGACACCACGTCGAGGGTGAATGTGAAATTCCCTGGCCCCGTCAAGTTGACCGGTGGGGGGGCATCCTACGTGGCGATTTCTCCGATGCCGGCGAGGGTCCAGCTGTAGTCGATGGCATCGGTGGAGGCATCGATGGGTTGGACGGATGCGGTTTCCGCACAGGCATCCGGCGGCAGAGAGAAATCGGCGACCGGCGGGGTCAGCACCGTGACGGGCACCATGGCCGCACCGAGGCAGGTTGGGGCGGCCGTAGGGAAGACCTGCACGGTGGCATCGTACATGCCGGCGCCGCTGTAGACGTGCCCGGGTTGCGAAGGGATGTTTTCAAACGGAATCAAGCCATTCTCCATGGCGATGGTGATGGAGAAGGGGCCGTCGCCGTAGGAAAAGTTGAAACTGAGGTCACCCGCTGTCAAGGGGGGGGCGGCGCTCCACCCGACCGTCTCGAATTGGAAGGGTTCTCCCGGACACAGGGTGGTGACGTCGCCCGTCGCCGTCACAGTGGGCGGCGGGGTGACCATGATCTCGGCTGTGGTGGTGTCGATGCCGCAGTGGTTCTGCGTGTACAGCGTCACGGTGTAGGTGCCGGGGGACGGGAAGCTGAGGGCGTGGAATTGATCGCTGTTGCAGTCTTCATTCCAGTCGATCCAATCCGTCGGATCGGGCCCACTGCCGATGTAGTCGGCCCCGCCAAAATCCCATTTCTCGGTGCGAACCGTGCCGTTTCCCGCGAGGTTGTTGCCACTGGATGCCGAACAGCAATTGGCACAGGCCGCGTTGCTGACCACGGTTTCGTTGTTTGGCCAGCACACCACGGGATCGTCGACATCAATTTCTGCTTCATCCCGGTCCCAGGTGAGGAAGGCATCTGTGAGGGTGGCCTGCTTGTACCCCGTTCCCACAATGCTGCCGCCCGGCACAAAGGGGGTCGTGGCCCCTCGGACGGAGCAGTAATTGGAATACGTCAGGGTCAGGTTGTGGTCGCAGTTGCCGGTGGTGCAGATGCCGGATTCGTAGGTGTGCGAGGTGCCCAGGATGCGGTAGATCTCATCGCCTGCACTGGAGGTGAAGCGCAGCGTGTCGTACTGCGGATCGCTGAGGACGTCCTCCATGGTGAAGGTGTCCGGCAAGGATCCATCGCCCCAATCGAGGCTGAAGCTCCAGGTGGGGGAGAATGCGAGGTTGATGTCAATTTTGGGCAACCCCTCGAAAGGAGCGCAGCCGCCGTTGTTGTCGGCATAGACCAAGCCGGCGCCGGGGGTCTCCGGCTCGTACACGAGGATGCCCGTGGCGCCTGCGGGGCAGGCATTCGTGGTCACCGTGATGTCATACGTCTGCCACTCGTCCGGGGAGTAGGTGTGCGAAATGGGGGTGGTGCCATTCCAGCTGCCGATGAATTCCGGCGCCGACCCATCTCCCCAATTCACTTCGACGCCAGTGTGCGTCGCGGGCAGGGCGGTCAGCTCAAAGGTGAAGGGAGCTGGGGAAGCCGTGACACTGGGAATGCACTGGAACCAGTGGGGCGTGCTGGCGGTCGCCGGGAGGGCGGCGATGGCTTCGGTGCCCGCGAACTGGGGGCATTGGGCGTTCACGTGGAGTCCGGTGGCGAGGAAGCCGGTCAGAAACCATCCGAGAAAGAACGCGCGCAGGGCCATGGAAGAGCCTACGGAGCGATGGGCGCTGAGGTTGCAGGGAACCATACCTTGAAAGTACCGGCCGAGGGCAGGCGCAATTCGGGCCTTCAGTGGACTTGTTCACCTCGCGGTGGGCACATCGCATGCCCCGGTCGGGCACCGTTTCAGCTGGCGAGGTGCCAGAGGTAAAGCACGGTCAGGGCCGCCAGAAACAGCAGGCCCAGCCACGCTGTGATTTGCAGCGCCCACCCGGGCCGAGCTTCCTTGGGAAATGCCTTGCGCGTCACCAGGATCAACATGGCGATGGCGGCGGGCGGTCCGACGCAGAAGCTCAGGATGTTGCCAAAATCGAGGAGGGTGCGGATGTCCTCGGGAAAGACGATGATCAAAAGCAATGCGCCGAGGGAAATCAAGACGATGCTGATGTGTTCGTGGGCGGTTTTGGCCTCTGCATCCCGCAAGGCCGCGATGCCGTGGCTGAAGTTGCGGCTGAACCCATCCAGACACGCGATGCAGGTGCCGAGCATGGCTGCAAAGGCGGCCGAACCCACGAAGGGGCGGCTCCATTCGCCCAAGACCTCGGTGTAGAGCGAAATGATCCCGGCGGCAAAGGCGGCGGTGCCCGAAGGCAGCGCCATGTCATGGGTGCGGAGCAGCAAGGAGCCGAGCAGCAGGAAGCAGATGCCCAGCAACAGGCAGAAGCCGTAGCCGAACGTGAATTCGCGGACGGCCTGACGGAGTGGAGGGGTGTATCCCGTTTGCTTGTACCGTTCGAGTGTCCAGATGCTGATCCACGGGCTGAGATCGACGGCAGAGGGCATCCAGCCGAGCAGGGCGATGAGGAAGGTGAATTCCACTCCGCGCCATGGATTGAAGTCCTCGGGCGGTGGCGGCACTGCGCTCAAGGGGGTGTGCATCAGGGCGCCGATGGTGGCCCCGAGCGTGCCCACGAGGAGGACGATGCTGATGGCCTTGATGACCTTGTCGAGGGCGGCATAGCGGCCCAGCATGAGGACCGCGGCACAGAGGGTGAACGTCAGGACGGCCACGTGGGGTGTGGCGTTGAATCCGAAGGTGGCCGAGGCGCCGAACAGGAAGTCGAGGAAGGCGGCCGTCACAATGCCGACGCCCCCCATGACGAAGGCGCAGGTCAGGGCATTCAGCACCAGGTAGGTCCAGGAGGCCCACCGGCCGAAGGTGCGGTATCCCGCAATCAGGGAGGTGCCCGTGACATTCGCGTAGCGCGTGCTGAACTCGTAGAACGGGTACTTCGCGATGTGGGCGGCGACCACGGCCCACAGCAGCGCATAGCCGTAGTTGGCCCCTGCTCTCGTCGCCTGGACGAGGTGGCTGGTGCCGATGGCGGTGGAGGCGAAGACGATGCCGGGCCCGAGGGTGAGCAGCAGGCGGCGGAGGTTCATGGATCAGTGCGGATCCGCGAAGGCCGGATTCTGGACAAACGCGGTGTCGGTCAAGGTATGCAGGAATGCCAGCAAGGCCGCTTTCTGCGACGGCTGCAGCATCAGGCCGCCCGAGCTGTACTTCATGAACGGGTCGATGGTCGCCGAGGGGACCCCGCCGGAGTTGTAGTGGTCAAGCACCTCTTCCAAGGTCTGCATCCGGCCGTCGTGCATGTATGGCGCTGTGAGGGCCACATTGCGGAGGGTGGGCGTGCGGAAGCGCCCGCTGTCCAGGGGCTGTCCCGTGACGCCTGCCAATCCGGGATCGGCTGAGAAGGTGCTGTCGAGGCCGTTGTTGTGGAAGAGGTAATCGGTGAATTGCAGCCCGGCTTCTCCGTGACAATGGAAGCAATCGCCACCGAATTGACCACCGGAGACGACTTCGGGGTCGCCGCCTTCGCGGTTGAAGATTTCGTAGCCCTGGAACTCCTGGTCGGTGAGTTGCACTTGACCGCGGCGCCACCGGTCGAATTTGCTGTCCGAGGAAATCATCGTGCGCAGGAATTGCGCCACGGCTTTGGATACCCCGTCGGCGGTGATCTCGTCAGAACCAAAGGCGGCGTTGAACCGCGCCACATATGCTGGATCCGCAGCCAAGCGCGCTGTGGCTTCGGGCCAGGGCAGGTTCATTTCATCCGGGTGCGGAATCGGCTCCAACACTTGCTCCTCGAGGGTGATGGCCCGTCCGTCCCAGAAGAAGCGGGTGGCCCAGCCCATGTTGATGAGGGCCATGGCATTGCGGGTGCCTTGCGCCCCGGTAATGCCGGTGGACACCTGGGTGGGCTCCGCAAAGGAGAATTGCGGCATGTGGCAGGTGCCGCAGCTCATGGTGCTGTCCGCACTCAGTGCTTTTTCCCAGAACAGCAACCGCCCGAGCTCCACGCCCTCCACCGTCGTCGGGTTGTCCGGCGGAATGTCCATCGGGGGGAAGAACGGCGGGATGTCGATCTCCAGCGGCGTGGCGGCGGAAGGCGGCTCACAGACGGTGGGGTCCGGCTCGCAGGACCCTCCCAGCACAGCCAAGGCCAACAGGCCGAAGCCGGCGACCAAGGGGGACAGGGAATGGGCCATTCTGGACATGCTTCTCAAAGATGGGACGGATTCCTCAGGGATTCCGGGTGAGGGTCACGGTCGCCCGTTGCCCTGTGACGTAGCGGGCGGCGAGGTCTGGGTTGTCCCCGGTGTGCGTGACGTTGTCGATGGCCGGGTCGATGGGGGCATCCGCCGCGGACAGGAACTGCAGGATGTCTCCGGCGAGGGAGAAGCCATGGCGGCTGCAGGGGTCCACCGTCCACGGGTCGTCGAGCCTGACTTCGATGAGGTTGGCGTCCCCTCCGATGTGGTAGGCGTAGGGATGGGTGAAGTCGTTGCCCCCGGTGGTGTCGGCCTTGCCATCGAATTTGCTGAAGATGTACCCGGTATTCCAGCTCCAGAACAGCCCGGCACTGCCCGCCACGCCGAGGGGGTGGTCGTTGGGCCAGATGGTGGGGTCGGTGTCGGTGTTGAATTCGGCCGGCACCCCGAGGTGCACGCGGAAACCTTCATATGTCCCCGGCACGACCGAATAGCTCCATCGGTTGTCGTCCCCGGCATCCCACCGCTCGGCATCGGACAGTCGGATGGCCCCCGTGTCGGTCAGGAGCTCGATGCCCCCGAGGTACAGCGCGAAGGTCTCCAGACGGAGATGGTTGCCATTGTGGTCCACGGCGGTTCGGCCCACGAGGACACTGTCCCCGCCAAAGCTGAAGTCCGCGGTCAGGGTGATGGTGCCGGGCGGTTGGTCTTCGGGAGCGGGGGTGCAGCTGCCCAGGACCAGGACGCCAAGCGCCAAGGTCACGAGCGAGAGCGTGGGGGAATGAAGGAAGCGATGGGCCATGGAAACGAAGTTCGTCAGGAACAAAACGCCTGAGCGCCACTGGAGTTGCAATGTTGCTGAAAATGGGCCGTGGAGGGGCTTGGGAACCGCCATCGAACCCCCGAACTTGACCGCATGCAGCAAGGGGTGAAAGGAAAGGTGCCCACGGGATTCCGCGTGCGCCGTGCGTCCGCGGGGAGTGGCAAGACCTTCAAATTGGTCGAGGCCTACCTCGCGTGCTGTCTGGCTTCGGAGGAGCCGCTGCCCTTTCGCCGCATCCTCGCGCTCACCTTCACCAACAAGGCGGCCCAGGAGATGAAGGACCGCGTGGTGGAGGAGCTGGAGGTCTTGGCCGAGGACCCCGCTTCGAGCGACCACGCGGCGGGCCTCGTGGAGGAGACGGGATTGGAGGTGGAGGAACTCGGGCGCCGCGCCCGCACCCTGCGGACAGCGCTGAACCGCCACTTTGGCGAGTTGTCGATCCAGACGCTCGACAAGTTTGTGGGGGGGCTGGTGCGGGGATTTGCGACGGACTTGCAACTCGAACACGATTTCAGCGTGGAGCTCGACACCGGCCGCCTGTTGGATGCTGCCGTGGATCGGGTCCTCGAGCAAATGGGCCGCGACGCCGATTTGACCGAGTTGCTGGGCCGCTTCGTGGAGGAGGCGGTGGAGGACGACCGAGATGCCAAGGTGCGCCGGCAATTGCTGGACATTGGACGGTCCATCGACCAAGAGCAGATGTTGCCCCTCCTCGAGCAGTTGGAGGGCTGGACACCGGCCCGCTTCATCGAGGTCCAGAACCGGATGCGCGCGGAGGTGGCCCGTCGCCGGAAGGCCTTGATGGCCGACGCGACGGCCTTGTCCAAGGACCTCGCCCAAGCGGGGGTGCACGATGAATTCACCCGCAAGTGGGTCCCCGAGAAATGGTTGCCCCGCCTCGCGACCGGGCGGGTGGACAAGCCGTCCAAGACGTTGATGTCCGGCGTGGAAGAGGGGGCGTGGGCCAAGAAAAACGACGCGGACGGTGCCGCTGCGATCGCGCCTTTCCACGACCGGTTGGTCGCTTTGGCCGAGCAGGAATTGGCGATGGGACCGACGGAGCACGGACGCCTGCACCGCACGCAAGTCATGCTGTCACGGTGGCTTCCGCTGGTGGGCACGTTGACCGCATTGCGGGATGCCCACCTCGGTGTGCAACGCGACGACAACGTGCGCACCCTCGGCACCCTCAACCGCATGATCGCCCAGGTGGTGGCGGAGAGCCCGGCGCCGTACATCTTCGAGCGGACCGGCGAGCGCTTTGACCACATCTTCATCGACGAGTTCCAGGACACGTCGGTCATGCAATGGCGCAACCTCGCCGTGGCCGTGGGGGAGACCCTGTCTCACGGAAAGCTGTCGCTGGTGGTCGGAGACGCCAAGCAGGCCATCTACCGTTGGCGCAATGGGGACCACCGTCAGCTGATGGCACTGCCCGGCTTTGCATTGGAGGAGGGAGAGACCTTGTCTGAGGCCCTGATGGATGCGGCCGGCCGGATGGACGACGAGAAGGACATTCAGCCCATTGAAGAGAACTGGCGGAGCGCTCCGGAAGTGGTGGACTTCAACAATCGCCTGTACCCCGCCTTGACCGAAGGCATGGGAGAAGAGGTGGCCGAAGTCTATGCCGATGTCCGCCAGGATCCCCGGAAAACCTTTGCCGGGGGGGTCGAGGTCGAGGTGGTGGAAGCCGACCGGGCTGAGGAGCGCTTTGATTTGGTGTGCGCGTGGATGGAGGCGCGCATTCGGGCGTCGTTGGCGGATGGATTTGCCGCCGGGGACATTGCCCTGCTGGTCCGCACCAACAAGGAGGCGAAGCGCCTGGCGGAATACCTCTTGTCCTGCACCCCCAAGATCATTCCCTTCACCGATGAGAGCCTCGCCCTCGGTCGCCACCCCGCCGCCTTGGCGGTGATCCATTTGCTGGAAGCGATGGAGGAACCGGAAGAGCCGGGCCCTGTCCTGAAGTTCCTTCAGGCTTGGGGGGCCATTCAGGTGGCGCAAGGTCAGCCTTGGGACGAAGCTGCCGTGTTGGCGAAGTACCACGACGAACATGTCTACGACCGGGACGATGGCAGCCAGACCGAGGGCCGCTACGGCACCCTGCGCGGACAGGCCCTGCTCGAGGACATTGTGCCGGAGTATGATGGTGCCGCATGGTCTGCCCTGCCCTTGTCGGAGGCCATCGGCCGCATCCTCCGCAGTTTGGAACTGGATGTCCATTACCCGGCCCATGCCGAGTCGCTGATGGAATTGACGCAGGACCGCGCCGCCATCGAGTTCGGCCGGGCTGGATTCCTTGCCTACTGGCACCGCAAGGGGGCGCAGCAGAGCATCCGGGTGCTTCCGGGACCGGATTCGGTGCGCATCCTGACCGTCCACAAGAGCAAGGGCTTGCAATACCCTGTGGTCATCACCCGGTTCGACGACCAGCGCATCCACAAGCACGACACCTTGATTCCCGCCCGGTTTTCCAAGGAAGACCAGTCGACATTCGAATTGCCGGGTTTGGTCGCCCCGGTGTCCGTCTTCAAGGAGACGGCGGTCCACGGTGCCTATGAAACCGAGCAGACCCGCCAGCGATTCGACGCCTTGAATGTGGCCTACGTGTGCACCACCCGCGCTGAGGTGCGGTTGCACATCATCATCGACGTCCAGAAAGCAGAGTGGGACGGTGACGAATTGCCGGGCACGGTGGGCCGGTTCATGGCCCGCGGCATCGAGTCGGCCTTGGGATGTGACTTGAAGGCAGGGCTGTACAGGACGGACGGCTTCGATGCCTCCTCCCCCTTGGACAAGGATGCCAAAGTGGAGGAGGTGGAGGTGAAGGCCATTCCCGGATTCCGGTTCCACGGCATCCCCGACGGGGTCATCGCGGGTCGCCGGCGTGATTTGGACCGCCCCGCGCTCGGCAGGTTGTCCAAGGCGGCTTTCGGCACCGCCGTGCATGCCCAGCTCGCGCGCATTGCCTCGATGGAGGATGCGCGCCGGGTGCTCGACCAGCCGTGGCCGTGGTCACGCTACAGCCGGGCGGATTGGGACCGCATCACGGCTGCCGTCCGGGATGTATTGGACCACCCGGTCATGTCGGGTTGGTTTGATGGGTCGGGCCGCGTGCACAACGAACGCGAGCTCGTGGACCTCGACAACAAAGTCGTCCGGCCCGATCGTGTGGTGTTCCACGATGAAGGGGTGGACGTCATCGACTTCAAGACGGCTGTAGACCCCAATCCCAAACAACAGGAAAAGGACGCCGGCCAGGTGCGCGGCTACATGCAGGCCATCGCACAGCGGGATGGTCGAAAGGTGCGGGGGTTCCTGTTCTACAGCGCAGAAGGGCGCTGCGAAGAGGTGCACCTGCTTTGAGCAGGATCAGATTTCGTGTTGGTCCGGGACGTCGTGCCCGCCGTCGAGCAGGTATTTGTCCCGCTTGAAGAGGGCCACATCGCTGGCCACCATTTCGGCACACAGCTGTTCGAGTGTGTGGGTCGGGGTCCAACCGAGCACCTCCTTGGCCTTGGTGGCATCACCGACCAGCAGGTCCACTTCGGTGGGTCGGAAGTAGCGGGGGTCCACCGCGACACGCACGGTTCCCGTCTTGCGGTCGATGCCTTTTTCCTCCACGCCTTGGCCCTGCCATTCGAGGTCGATGCCGACTTCAGCAAACGCCATGTCGACAAAGCTGCGGATGGTCACCGTGCGACCTGTGGCGAGCACATAGTCATCGGAATGGTCCTGCTGGAGCATGCGCCACATGCCTTCCACGTAGTCCTTGGCGTGTCCCCAATCGCGCTTGGCGTCGAGGTTTCCGAGATGCAGGATCTCCTGCATGCCGAGTGAAATCTTGGCTGCGGCCCGGGTGATTTTGCGGGTGACGAAGGTCTCTCCGCGCAGGGGGCTTTCGTGGTTGAACAGAATGCCGTTCGATGCGTGAATTCCGTAGGCATCCCGGTAGTTCTTGACAATCCAGAAGCTGTAGAGCTTGGCCACGCCGTAGGGGCTGCGGGGGTAGAAGGGGGTGGTCTCCGACTGGGGAACCTCCATCACCTTTCCGTAGAGCTCGGAGGTCGACGCCTGATAGAACCGAATGTCCTTCTCCAAGCCGAGGATGCGGATGGCCTCCAACAACCGGAGGGTGCCGAGGCCATCGACGTCGGCGGTGTATTCCGGTGTGTCGAAGCTCACCTGCACATGGCTCATCGCGGCGAGGTTGTAGATCTCGTGGGGCTGGACTTCCTGGACGATCCGGATGAGGTTGGTGGAATCCGTCAGGTCCCCGTAGTGCAATTTCAGTCGAATGCCGTCGTCGTGCGGGTCCTGGTAGAGGTGGTCGATGCGGTCGGTGTTGAACAGCGACGCCCGGCGCTTGATGCCGTGCACCTCGTAGCCTTTGGACAGCAGCAGTTCGGTCAGGTAGGCGCCGTCTTGTCCGGTGATGCCGGTGATGAGGGCGCGACGTGGAGATGCCATATCTGCAATTTACGACGCGCTGGAGGCTGCGCCATCGCCGGATGGGGAATCCCCGCGGTCGAGCTGGTGCTCGACGAGTTCGCGGTAGCGGCCGCCGGCGGCCATGAGGGCCTCGTGGTCCCCGACTTCGACAATGCGTCCGCCCTCCATCACGGCGATGCGGTCGGCGGAGCGCACGGTGGACAGGCGGTGTGCGATGACGAGGGAAGTGCGGTCCTTCATGAGCCGCTCGAGGGCATCCTGGATGGCCTTTTCGCTGGCGGCATCCAAGGCGCTGGTGGCTTCGTCGAGCAACAGGAGCTCTGGATCGCGGAGGAAGGCACGGGCGAGGGCAATGCGCTGGCGTTGGCCGCCGGACAGTTGCACACCCCGCTCGCCGACCAGGGTGTCGAAACCCTCCGGGAACCCTTCGATGAAGGGCAGGGCCAATGCGTCCTCCGCGGCCTTGCGCACATCTGCATCGCTGGCGTCTGGGCGGCCATACCGGATGTTCTCCTCAATGGTACCGCCAAAGAGGATGACCTCCTGGGGGACGAGCGCCATGCGGCGGCGCAGTTCGGTCAGGCCGTGGTCTCCGATGGGGGTCCCATCGACGAGCAGGCTGCCATCGGTGGGCGCGCGGAAGGCGGTGATCAAACTGGCGAGGGTGGACTTTCCTGCCCCGGATCCGCCCACCAGCGCCACGGTTTCGCCCGCGCGCAATTCAAGGTCAATGCCGTCCAGCACCCGCACGTCTTCCCGATTGGGGTAATGGAATCCGACCTGCTGGAAGGCGACGGACAATCCCTTTTCTGAGCCTGGATTTGGTGCACGGTCCAAGTCGAGGTCCACGGGTTCGCGGTCGCGTTCGATCAGGTCCATCACTTCTTCGATGGCACCGAAACCCCGTTGGAGCTCCCCGAAGATGTTGGCGATGCCGCCGATGCTGCCGGCCACGAGTCCCGTCATCAGGAGGAAGCTGAAGAATTGCTCCGAGTTGATTTCCCCGCTCTTGAGCATGCTCGCTCCTTGGAACAGCACGAGGGTGATGGCCCCGAAAATCATCACGATGATGAAGCTGGCAAAGGCGCCGCGCCACAGGGCCGTCCGCAGGGCGATGCCGCGCACCTCTTCCACGCGCTCCCGGTAGCGGGCGAGTTCGAATGCCTCCCGTGCGAAGGCCTTCACGCTGACGATGCCGGTCAGGGTCTCGCTGACGATGGTGTTGGATCCCGCGACAGCATCCTGCGTCTTCTTGGACAGCTTGCGGATGAACCGGCCGAAACCCATGGCGGCGAGCATGGCGACGGGCAGGGTGCCGAGCATCAGCAGGGTCAACTTCCAGCTGAAGGTCATCAGCGCGAGCAGCCCGCCACCGATGATGATGGACTGGCGGATGAGTTCGGCCAGGACCACGGTGAAGGTGTCGCGGATGGCCTCGATGTCAGCGGCGATGCGGCTGCCGAGGTCGCCGACCCGGCGGGTGTCGAAAAACGCCATCGGCTGGGTGATCATGCTGGCAAACGCGTCTTCGCGAAGCGCCTTGAGCATGCGGGTCGTGATTTCCCCGAACAGCCAGATCCGGATGAAGCTGAACGTGCTCTGCACGACGAGCACTCCGAAAATGGCGAGACCAATGTGTTGGAGGTTTCCCGGATCGATGGGCAGGGGGAGGTCAAATCCGGCCTTGCCTGCCGTGGGGTCCACGCCCACGCCGCCGAGCTGTCCCCACAACCGGGTGACCACCAAGGTGAGGACACCGGAGAGGGTGATGAGCACCAAACCGATGGCAAACTTGATCCGGTGCGGACGCAAATAGGGCGCCACGCGGCCGAACTGGCGGAAGCCGTCGCGGTTCAGCTTGCCCTTTCTGGGCGGTTCCGCATGGGGGTCGGAAGGGGTGGAGCGGCGTCGGGCCAATGGAATGCGCTTTCCGGGTGCAGGGCAAAACTACTTCGCGACCGAAATTGGGACGGCGCGAGGGGCGCAAAAGGGTTTGTCCGGCAGAGCGCAGGTTTTCTCGTGTCGTTGCCTATCTTTGCGCTCCCGATTTTTGAAACCCCTTCGTCATGAAACGGACATTTCAACCCTCAGTTCGCAAGCGTCGCAACAAGCACGGCTTCCGTGAGCGCATGTCTTCTGCAGGTGGCCGCGCCGTCTTGGCTGCCCGCCGCCGGAAAGGCCGCAAGAAGCTGACCGTGTCTGACGAGCGCCGCCACAAAGGCATCGAGCGCTGAGCCACCGGCTTGCATTGAACCCATTGAAGGCGTCCCAGCGGGGCGCCTTTTTTTATGCGTTGGTTTCTGCGACGGCAACGGCCAGCCAAACGGGCGCAGGTGCTGTGGACTGGGGCATGCGAATCCAGCGCAGCTCAAGGTCACAGGTGTGCTGGACGGCGGTGAGGCGGGCGGTGTCGTCGCCGACCTCGGTCCATCGAATGCCGGTCAGGAAGTCGACGGACGTGCCGAAGGCTTTGAAGACCGCTTCCTTGGCCGTCCAGAGGCGGCACAGCGTCTCCACGCCCTCGCCAAAGTGATCCAGCACCGGTTGGTCTGCAGGGCCGCAGAACCGTGCGGCCACTTTCAAGAGCCGGTCCGAGGCGGCTTCGACGTCCACGCCGATGGGACGGGTGTGGCGCGCGGCGACGGCCCATCCGCCGCCGTGGGAGAGGCTGCAGTGCGCGTCGCCCATGCGGGGGCGGCCGGAGTCTTCTTTGCGCGGTGTGGGCCAGCCGGCTTGCGCCAGCAGTTGGGCCATGGCGGCGCGTTGTGCCCGGATGTCCCCTTGGACGGGACAACCCACCACGGGGTGGGGGCTGTCAGGAAGGGGCATGGAGAAGGAGAATTCGGGCATGGAAGGCGCAAGGAAACAAAACGCCGGCAAAGCTGTGATGTTCCTGTTTTTCAGCACCAAAGCCACGGCTATCTTTGCCGCAAATTCCAGACACGCATGAGCGTCACCAACACTACGACCGCACTGCCCTACAAGGTCAAGGACATCAACCTCGCCGAATGGGGTCGGAAGGAAATTCAACTCGCCGAGGCGGAGATGCCTGGCCTCATGGCCCTGCGCGACCGCTACCGCGACGAAAAGCCGCTCGCCGGCGCTCGGGTGGCCGGTTGCCTGCACATGACCATCCAGACGGCGGTCCTCATCGAGACCCTCGTGGAGCTCGGTGCGGATGTGACCTGGTCCAGCTGCAACATCTTCTCCACCCAGGACCACGCAGCCGCTGCCATTGCCGCTGCTGGAATTCCCGTTTACGCCTGGAAGGGCATGACGGAGGAGGAGTACGAGTGGTGCATTGAGCAGACCCTCTTCTTCGGAGAGGATCGCCAGCCGCTCAACATGATCCTCGACGACGGCGGTGACCTCACCAATGTCATCCTCGACAAGCACCCGGAGCTCGCCGGTGGCATCAAGGGCATCTCCGAGGAGACGACCACCGGTGTCCTCCGCCTCTACGAGCGTGAGAAGAACGGAACGCTCCCGATGCCCGCCATCAACGTCAACGACAGCGTGACGAAGAGCAAGTTTGACAACAAGTACGGTTGCCGTGAGTCCTGTGTGGACGCCATCCGCCGCGCCACCGACATCATGATGGCCGGAAAGGTCGCCTGTGTCGCCGGTTTCGGTGACGTGGGCAAGGGATCGGCCGACAGCCTCCGCAACGCCGGTTGCCGCGTGATCGTGAGCGAAATCGACCCCATCTGCGCCCTGCAGGCCGCCATGGAAGGCTACGAGGTCAAGAAGTTCGTCGACGCTTGTGCTGAGGCCGACATCGTGGTGACCGCCACGGGCAACAAGGACATTGTCACCGAGGCGCACTTCCGCGCCATGAAGGACAAGGCCATCGTCTGCAACATCGGACACTTCGACAACGAAATCGACGTCGCTTGGCTCAAGGAGAACTACGGTTCCACCTTCGACAACATCAAGCCGCAGGTCGACAAGTACACGGTGGACGGCAACGACATCATCCTCTTGGCAGAGGGCCGCTTGGTCAACCTCGGTTGCGCCACGGGTCACCCGTCCTTTGTGATGAGCGCCAGCTTCACCAACCAGACGATCGCCCAGATCGAGCTCTGGAACAACAGCGCCAACTACGAGAACAAGGTGTACACCTTGCCGAAGCACCTCGACGAGGAGGTGGCCCGCCTCCACCTCGAGAAGATCGGTGTGGACCTCGAGGTCATGTCCCAGGAGCAGGCCGACTACATCGGTGTGCCGGTGAACGGCCCGTTCAAGAGCGACGCTTACCGTTACTGATTGGTCAGGCCCTGTCGAGGGACTGACAACGAAAAGCCCCGGCCAATGCCGGGGCTTTTTCGTGCGCGGTGTTTTGCGTTTTGCGCAGAGGCGGCCGGACGTCAGTTCCGGTTGCGGATGGACAGGACCGGCGGAATCCAGGTGGTGGTGTACCGCTCGAGCGGCGCGGTGGTCGGGCCTTGGATGATGGACCCGTCGAAGATGTACCACTGCGATGTGCTGCAGGGATCCTCGATCGTGTATCCGTCCTGGCTCACGGTGCACTGGCAGCCGGCATCCACATCGTACGTGGCATGTCGGTCCAAGATGACAAACTCGTCGAGCGTGTAGCGGTAGACGCTCAGCCCGCGACTGCCACCGGAGATGTACAGCCAGTTGCCCGGAAAGTTGAGCACGTTGTACGCGGGGAGACTCAGGTTCAGGTCGACCTGGACATCGACGTAGGGAATGACACCCGGCGTGTCCTGACAGCTGCTCATCGGCAGGAAGGCGAGGGCGAGCAGAAGGGGGAGGTGGCGAACAGTCATGCGTTTGGGGTGCGGAGGCCCAGCGGGTCCTTGGGCCGGCCGGGGACGAAGTCCTTCAGGTAATGCGGTTCGTGGTCGGCGACGTCGACCGTCTGGCCTTCGGCGAGCAGCGCGAGGGCCTCGGGCAGCAGGTCGGCCGCCGTTGGGAAGGCGTCGATGCAGGTCCATTCTGCTGCTGCACCCTCCAGGACATCCTGGCACTTCGTGGCACCGTCTCCGATGAGCAGGGCAGGGCCGCCTTGGAGGTCCGTCCGGAAGCCTTCGTCGACGACGGTGGCGGCAGGGTGTCCGTCCGCACCGAGGGTGTAGATCTCCATGCGGCGCGCGTCGATGGCCGGCACGATGCGTTCTGGCGTCTCCGCCAACGAGGGCATGTGTTGGGCGCCGAGGTGCTGGAGTGCCTTCAATGGCGACGGGGCAACGAGGGGGAGGCCGAGGCCGGCACACATGCCTTTGGCCGCTGACGTTCCGATGCGCAGGCCTGTGAACGAGCCGGGCCCGTTGCCGACCGCCACCGCGGTGAGGTCGCCTTTGGCCACATGGTGCGTATGGAGCAACGTGTCGATGAGCACGTGCAAACGCTCGGCATGTTGGTGCTTTTCAGCGTGCTCATCCTGTCGGCCGACCAAGGTGCCGTCTGGCCGGGCCAAGGCGACGGAACAATTCAGCGTGGCCGTTTCGAGCAGCAGGATCATCCGCCGGTGGAGATGGAGACCGAGAATCCGCCTTGTGGTTGGCCGGCTTCTGTTCCGCCGGAGGCTTGCACGGCATCGCCGTCATCGAGCCGGCGGCTCAGCAAGTCGTACGGGCCGGTGATCACCGTGGCGCCTTCGGGCAAATCGCCCAAGACTTCGATGTAAGTGTTGTCCTGGATGCCCGTTTGGATGTTGTGGCGCACCGCCCGTCCATCCTCGAGCAGGAAGACGCACAGCTGGCTTTCGGCCGAGGCATCGCTGGTGTCCGGCCGGGTGGTGACCGCCTTGATGGGCACGGCGACAATGCCGTCGCGGATGTCGGTCTCGATGTCCACCGTCGCGGACATGCCGGGCCGGAAGGGGGTCCAACTGCTGTCCCGACCGGCGCGCAGGTCCTCGTATCCCTTGGGCAGGATGCGGACCTTGACACTGAAGTTGGTCACGCTTTCCAGGCTCAGCCGGGCGCCGCCGGTGGCGTTGAGGGCGGTGTTGCCGATTTCGGTGACCACGCCGAGGAAAGTCCGCTCGGTGTAGGCATCGACTTCGATGCGGGCCGTGTCGCCGAGGTCGACCTTGACGATGTCGGACTCATTGACCTCCACATCGACCTCCATGGCCTCCAGTTCGGAGACGTTCATGATGACCTCGCCTTGGAAGGACCCAATGCCTTGCACGCCTTCGCCTTCCTCCTTGACGAGGGCGGTGATGGTGCCGCCTTGTGTGGCCCGGAGCACGGTGCGCCGCAGGTTGTCCTCGGATTCCTTGACGGCGGCTTCAGCGCTGCTGATGTTGAATCCGGCCGAGCGGAGGTTCTGTTCGGCGGCTTCGAGGTCGGCCTCAGCGCTTTGGAAGCTCACCTCGGCCTGCTCGAAGTCGGCGGTGCTGAGCACGCCTTGGCCGTAGAGGTCGCGGTTGCGGTTGAATGCGAGTTCGGCCGCGGAGAACGCCGCTTGGGATTGGGCGAGGCGGGCCTCTGCGGTGGCTTTGTTGGAACGGGCGTTGTCCAAAGCGGCCTTGGCCTGACGCAGCCGGCTCTCGTAAATGTCGGGGTTGATGCGGGCGAGGAGCTGTCCGGCTTCCACGCGGTCGCCTTCCCGCACAGGAAGCTCAATGAGTTGTCCGCTGACTTCCGCAGACACTTTGACCTCGACTTCGGGTTGGATGCGGCCCGAGGCGATGACGGTTTCGACGATGCGGTGCTGGCCAATCGGTTCGACATCGGCCACTGGCAACTCAGGTCCCCGGCCGAACACGGCCGCGACGATGAGGAGCAGCACGACGCCGCCACCGAGCAGAATGAGGGTGCGCTTGCTGAATTTCATGCGTCAGAGGGTGAAGCGCAATCCGCGGCCGGAGTAGAAGTCGAGGATGGCGATGCGGAAGATGAGGTCGTATTTGGCGCGGAGGGCGGTGAGCCTGGCGCTGTCGTATCGGTTCCGGGCCTGCGTGTAGTCCACTTGGGTGGAGGCCCCCTGTTCGAACCGCAGGGCGGCATTGTCGAATGCGAGCTTGGCCGACATCTCTGAACGCTCGGCGGCGGTCAGGGTCTCCGTGGCGTTCCGTGCATCGCGGTGCGCCCGCTCCACCGACTGCTGCAGGGACTGTTGGGTCTGCTCGAGTTGCAGTTGGGCTTGTTCCACCCCGATTTCACTCCGCCGGACGCCATTGCGCACGGACCAACCGTTGAAGATGGGCACCGACAGGCTGAAGAACAGGCTCTGGTTGACGTTGGACGAGATCTGGTCACTGAAGGGCCGCGTCCGGTATTCATTGTAGGTCAAGGCGCTGGCCAACACCGGCTCGAGGCTCGTCTCGGTCACCCCGATGGTGAAGACCTCCAAAGTGGGGTCGCCGACAGGCTCCTGCGCTGCACCGGAAAAACCGGATCCGTAGCTCCAGCTGGCGCTCAGGCGCGGAAGGCCGACAGTCTTGGCGAGGTCCATGCCGATTTGCTGTTGGCGGATGCGGGATTCGCCAGCCTTCACTTCAGGGAAAGAAGTCAAGGCGGCGTCCACCACCCGGTCGAGGGCTGGCAGGGCGGGGATGTTGCCCACGCTGCTGATGTCGGGCCGGTCGATGCTCAGGTTGTCCGTGTCTTCCGGACTCAGCCGCATGGCCTGGGCCAATTGAAGTTTGGCGAGGGCGAGGTCGCCTTGGGCGGAGACTTCGCTGCTTTGGTCGGAGGCGAGCTGGGCTTGCAGGTCGAGGAGGTCGGCCTCGGGGGCGGCGCCGGCATCGACGAAGGCGCGGATGCGGGTCACCTGGGCCTCGGTGTTCCGGACGTTGAGGGAGGCAATGTCCAAGGCGTCTTCGGCAAACATGACGCTGAGGAACGCGCTGGCCACCTGAAGGGCCACGTCGTTCTGGGTGCGCTTCAGGTCGAATTCCGCAGCCACCCGGCGCTCTTCGGCCTGGTCGAGGCGCAGGTGGTTGGCCATGCCGCCAAAGAGGGTGATGCCGGATCCGATGCCCATGGAGTTGGACCGGATTCGGGACGTGGCGAATTGGTTCGTGAACGGGTCAATGGTCTGGCCCCAGTTGTATCCATGGGATGCACTGCCATTGAGGTTGGGGAGGAAGGCCGCTTTGGCTTCATCCACATCGATGTCATTGCCGGCCAGGCCCAGTTTGCCTTGGCGGACTTGGAGGTTGTTGTCCTGCGCATGGGCGATGGCGCGCTCGAGCGACCACGCGGCATTCTGGGCGGCACCGAAGAACGGAGTGGCGAGGAGGACCAGGAGAAGGGAGGTGAAACGAAGGGGACTCGTCATCGTCGGGGGGCAGACAGCTGCAATCACCCTGCGAAAGTACGGACCGCTTGGCAGCGTCCGTGGGGGGACGAAATCAATGCGCGAGCACCTCGATTTCAACCCGGCGGTTGGCCTCGTGTTGCCACGCATACAGGGGGTCGGAAAAGAGGAGGGCATCTGCACCACGTCCGTCCACTTCCAGTCGGTCTGCTGCCACACCGTGGCGGGTCAACCAATCGGCCAGCACTTCCGCGCGGCGCACGCTCGTCCGGCGGTAGAAGCCTCTGGATCGGCGACCGTCCGCGCCATTGACATGGCCGATGACCTTGATGCGGACGTCGGGATTGGCGTCCATCCATGTGAGCAGCTCTTCGGCCACGTCCAAGCTTTTGGGGTGGAGCCGGTTGGCGTTGCCAACAAAGTGGATGCCGAGAATGTCCGTGCGCAATCCGGGTTCCAAGGGGCGCAGGGCCACGTGGATTTCGGGCTCACGCAGCAAATCGGGCCAGAAGGACTCGGAATGGAACATGTGACCGGGCTTGTGGCCAATGACCGTGTGGCGGCGGTGCGGTACCAACTGGACCACGGTGTCCTCCACGGCCGTCCAGCGGGCGGGTCGGCGGTTCTGGTAGCCAAACAGGACGATGTCGCAGGGCATGGGTTCTTCCGCGCAATCCACCGTGATGTGGAACTGTCCGTATTCGAGCGAAGGTGCGAAAGGGTCAATCGCCCGTTCCGCCTGGAATTGGGCGTCCGCAGGCAGGGCGGCCAAAAGGGCCAACGCCAGAACGGCGAGGGTCAAGCAAAGATTCCGCCACCGCTGGCGGGCAAGAAGCTGGTCAAGCATGCATATAAGATACGCATTATTCGACCAATTTCCATTTTTTGAAGACGAGATAGCCTAAAATCCCGAGGAGAACATAGGGCACGGCCATGATGTACAGGATGCCCTGGTTGATGCCGCGGCCGACGGCCCCTTCTGCTGCACTGTCTTCTGCCACGGCTTTGCACATGACGCATTGGGCGTCCAGATCGCCTGAGGCGATCCAGGCCAAGGCGAGGAGCAGGAAGCCAATGCGACGCGCCATCAATGGGGGTAGTACGGCGAGATCATCAGGTAGACGATGACGCCCGTGGCGGTGACATACAGCCAGATGGGCATCGTGATCCGGGCGATGCGGCGGTGCCGTTCGATGTCGCCCATCAGGCCCCGGGCATAGCTGAACAGGGCCAGGGGGACGATGCCTGCCGACAGCACGATGTGGCTGACGAGCACAATGAAGTACACCGTGCGGATGGGCCCTTCACCACCGAACTTGGTGGACTCCGTGAGCATGTGGAAGGCCACGTAGCTGATGAGGAACAGGGCGCTCAGCGACAACGCTGCGGTGTTGAGGGCTTTGTGCCGGGCGACCTTCCCTTGGCGGATGGAGAGGAAGGAGAAGAGCAGACAGGTGAAGGCCGACGCATTGAGCACCGCATTCAGGCGGGGAAGCCAATAGACTTTGCGCAAGGTGTCTTCGGCCAGGCCTTCGGCAGGGGGCACAAAAAACAAGGCCACCACCACGAGGGGGATGGCGATGGACACGGTCCACACGAAACGGCGGACGGCGGTCGGGTTGGCAACGGGGGTGCTCATGGCGTCATGTGGGATGGCGGTTGCGCAAGCAACGCGTACACGTCTTCCAACATCTGGTCGACGGCCGAAGTTTTCGTGCCGTCATAGGAGCCGCGAATGTGGCCGCCAGCGTCGATGAGCAGGATTTGATCGGAATGGAAGAAGCCTCCGGCCGCTGTGTCGCTGGGCAGGGCCGTCAGGAGATAGCCTTCCTGCAGCAAGGGGTAAAGCTCTTCCTTGGGACCGGTCAAGAACCGCCACACCTCCGGGTCGGCGCCCAAACGGTCGGCATAGCGGTGCATGCGTTCGGGCGTGTCATTGGCGGGATCGACGGTGTGGGTCAGGATGCGGACCTCGTCGGTGAGGCCATCGGCCTGCAGTTGGTCATGGACGCGGCCGAGTTGGCTGCTGATGACGGGGCAGATGGTGGGGCAAGCTGTGAAGAAGGCGTCCACCAACCGCACCTTGCCCTCCACATCCCGGTGGCTGCATTCACGGCCGAGCTGGTCGGTCAGGGCAAACTTGGGGGTGGTGTAGTACACCGTGTCCACTGTGCCATCTGCATTCCGGACCGCATCATGCAGCCCGAGGTAGGGCAGGGGGCGGGCCTGTTCGGCGGCTTCTTCGAGGGCCTTTTCCGCCTCGCGCTTGCGCTTCTTGAGCAAGGCAATGTCCTCCACGGCATCGCCGATTTCGTGCTCGCTGGACGCGAGGTATTTCTGGCGGACATATCCCCGGCCATCGATGAGCAACAGGGTGCCGATGTTGAAGGGGTCTGCCGTGTCGCGGGGGATGCCGAGGTCCTCGGCGATGAGGCGGTCGATGGTGTTCTGGTCGCCGCGGAGGAACCGCCACTTGTCCGGAAACCGGTTGTAGCGCTCGTTCCGCGACACATACTCCACCAGGCGCTCGGGTTGGTCGTGCTCGCTGTCCAGGCTGAAGCACAACAGCCCCACATCGGGCTCGTCGCGGTAGCGCCAATTGGCCCACAGCAGCTGTTGGGTCAGCTCGGCGAGGTGGGGAGTGGTGGCCGTGTCCGTGGTGAAGAAGGCCGCCAGCCAAAAGGTGCCGGCCAGGTCATCCCGGCCGATGGTCTGGCCGTTCTGGTCGGTCAGGCTGAATTCCGGCAACCGCCGCGCGCCCGTCGGAGAATCGGTGCGGACACCGTCCTGCGTGAAGTAGTCGAGGTCACTGAACTCGTGCCGCATGCCCTTGCCGAGAACGACCAAAAGGAGCAGCGGCAATCCGGGGAGTGCCAGAACGAGAAGGGCCCGCTTCCAGCCTTTGCGGGTGGACGGTCGGGGGGTGCCCATGCGGGGCTCAGTGGAACATCAAGTCCAGTCCGAAGTGCGAAGCGCCTTCGGTCAGGGCGATGAAGATGAGGTACCCGATGAAGATGAAGTACGGCACCACCACCGCATTGCGGAGGTTCTTGCGCTCGTCACCGAGGTGCATGAAGGTCATCACGATGTACCCTGCCTTGAAGAGGGTCAGGATGATGAAGGTCCACTTGATGGCCGTCCAGGTGAAGGTGTCATTCCGCTTGAACATGACCCCCATGCCCACCTCCACTGCCGTGATGACGGACAGGATGAGGGTGACCATGTAGATCTTCTTGCGAATGGCTTGGCCTTCCTCTTCGCTGTGGTGGGCGTTGAGGGCGTAGCTGTCGTTGACAATGAGGTCGTCGCGCTCCATATCAGATGAGGTAGAAGAAGGTGAACACGAACACCCAGACGAGGTCGACGAAGTGCCAGTACAGGCCCACTTTTTCGACCATCTCGTAGTGCTTGCGGCGTTCCATCACCCGGTTGAGCACCATGAAGAAGACCACGATGTTGATCACCACACCAGAGAAGACGTGGAAACCGTGGAAACCGGTGATGAAGAAGAAGAAGTTGCTGTAGCTCTGCTGGACGGCGTATTCGCTGTCGTGCAGGTTGGCCCCGAAGGAGAAGTTCTCGGAACGGGCGTTCCAGAGGTCCATCATGGCGTCGCCCTCCACCATGGTCTCGCCTTCGACGTATTTGTTGAGGGTCAGGCCATGCAAGTGCGCTTCGTGGGGGTGGTCGCCCAATTCAGTCAGGACGATGTGCCCGCCTTCCTCGGAGAGGGTCACGGCCGGATCCCCAGCGAGGTACATCTCCATGAGGTGGCCGAAGTGGTGGTCCATGAACACAGACTCGCCTGCGGTCATTTCAAACACCTCTCCTTCCGGTCCGGTCACGGTGACATCCTCAGCGAGCAGGAAGCTGCCGCCGCTGCCGTGGATGAAGTGGCTCCATTCCCAGGCTTGGCTGCCGAGGAAGGTGAAACCACCCACGATGGTCCAGGCCATCCACTTGAGGACACCGCTGCGGTCGTTTCGGTGACCGGCTTCCACCGCCAACACCATGGTGACGGAACTGACGATGAGGATGAAAGTCATGAGGGCGACGTAGGCCAGGGGGTAATGCCCTTCGAGGAACGGCATGGCCCGGAAGACCTGTTCACCGATGGGCCACGCTGCGGTGGACCCTGCACGACTGAATCCGTAGGCCACCAACAGGCCACCGAACGTCAGGGCGTCCGAGACCAGGAAGTACCACATCATCATTTTGCCGTAGCTCACGCTGAACGGCGACCGACCTCCTCCCCAGAGGACGTCCTTGGAAATTGCTTTGCTTGCCTCTCCCGACATGACGCTGATTTGCGAGGGCAATATTACGCCATCCTCAGTGGAGTAAGAACAGGAAAGCGAACAGGTACAACCAAAGCAGGCCCAGGAAGTGCCAATAGACCCCTGCGGTGGAAAGTCGCACTGTGTCACCGGGGTGAATTCGGCCGGTCAGAACGCGAATTCCGTTCACGATCAGGTAGGCCAATCCGAGGGCGAGGTGCAGAATGTGGATGACGATGAGGATGAACAAGTAGCCCGCCGACGCATTGGACACCCGCTCGACCGTCAATGTGATGTCGCGGGCCAGCAACACGTCGTCTGCGGCGAAGAGTTGCCCGGTCTCAGGCCGGTAATTCAAAGGCTCACCGTCTTGGGTCACGGTGTAGTCCACGCCCCATTCCGCGGGGCCTTCGAGCAGGTTTTGAATGCTGTTCCAACGGTAGGCCTCGGCGCCGCTTGCGGTCTCGTCGACCGTCCATCCCATGCCTTTCTGCTGCAGTTCTTCCCAGCCGTTGAGCTGGGTTACGGTGAAGGCGACCCCCAGGACGAAGGTGAGGGCGAGGTGGACGAAGCTTGCGGTCGTGTTGCCCTGCTTCATGGCGCGAAGGCTCAACCACATCGGCAGGGAACTCGCAATGATCAAGGCGTTGCTGATCCACAAGGTGCGCGGGGCTTCGATGTGGACCCAATACTGTCCGACGTTGGAGACGATGTACGCGGAAGTGAATCCGGCGAACAGCATGACGACCGCGAAGAGGATGAAGTACATCAACATCTTCTTGGTGCGGACGCGCACTTGGGGGTCAAGGCCGTCAAAGACGTCGACCTTGGGGGCCGGTGCGTCGGGTTGGTCGGTGAGGGTGCTCATGAATCAGGGGTGTGCGGTTGAAACCGGTGTGGCCCGTTTGGGTTCAAGGGAGTTTGTCCAGAACGTACGTGACCTGCACCACCGGGAGGTACAGGAAGCTTGCGAACATCAATTGCCGGGCATCCTTGACGTCCAGACTCCGCCACAGTTTGAAGGCGGGCACGAGGAAGCCGAGGCCGGCGAGGATGGCCACCACGAAGGCGACGTTGCCCACCATGGTCGATGCGCCGGGCAGCGCCCATGGCAACAGGCTCGCAGGGATGCACAGCACGGTGTACAGCAGGATTTGTCGGGCGCTCGCGTCGCTCCGCCCCTCCTTGAAGGGCAGCATTTTGTAGCCCGCCTTGAGGTAGTCTTCGTGCGCCACCCAGGCGATGGCCCAGAAGTGGGGGAATTGCCACATGAATTGCACCGCGAACAAGGTGCCGGGCTCGATCCCGAATTCGTGGGTGGCGGCGACGTAGCCGAGCATGGGGGGAATGGCCCCCGGAATGGCCCCGACGAGGACGCTGAATCCGGTGCGGCTCTTGAGCGGCGTGTAGGCCAGGACATAGCTCGCGATGGCGAGCAGGCCGAGCAGACCGGCTTTGGTGCCGAGGTGGAACAGGGCCGCCAACCCGAGCAGGCCGGCCAGCGTGGACCAGGTGGCCGCGGCGCGGACGCTCATCCGGCCGGTGGGCAGCGGACGGCCCGCGGTGCGGCCCATTTTGGCGTCGGCGTCCTTCTCCAGAATCTGGTTGAAGCCATTCGAGGCGCCCGTGAGCAGGTAACCGCCGACGGTGAGCTCGAGAAAGGGAATGAGGCCGATGCTGTCGGTGCCCATGAACCACCCCAGCACGGCGCTCAGGACGACGAAGGTGCCGAGGCGCAATTTGAACAGGACCGCGAGGTCCTTCAACAAGGTCGGGGTGGGGGAAGGTGAAGCCGACATGGCGGACGGCGAAATTAAACCGGGGTCACCAATCCGCCCCGAGGAAGGGGCCTGCGGAGCGCAATCCGAAGGACAGCCACCATTCTGCTGTCGGAGCCGGGGCCACGGGGGCGGTTTCACGGCCATGGGCGACCTGGGCGAACGCGGTGATGTCGACCCCGCCTCCGAGGTCGATCCGGCGCCCCACATCCACGATGCCCATCCAGCGGTTGCGTGCGGTGCCGTTCAACCACGAATACGTGTCGGCGGTGCGGTCGATGTCGCCCACTTGCGGCAGCGATCCAGTGGGGGCATCCCCCGCGGTGTCGTCTCCGCGCACCGAGTGCGTCACCCGGGTGGTCACTTTCCAATCGCCATGTCGCCAGTGCCCTTCCACGCAGCCCTCGACGAAGTTGGCGCCGAGCGGATGGGCGAGCGGCGTGAGGCCGTGGAGATAGGCCGACGACGGGGTGTAATGGCTGTAAGCCCAAGGCCGCACGGCCGCCCCTTCGATGCGCCAACCGCCCCAGCGGGTGGTCCACAGCAGCCCCCCCAGCAGCCCGTATTTGTTGCCCCACCACTCCGTTCCGCCAAGCAGTTCGGACACGATGAGCTCGTCGAGCAGGAACTGGCCGTACAGGTGGCGCGGTCGCTCCGGGCCGCCTTGACCCAGCCGCAGCCGGCCTTCTGCCCCCACGAGGGCATTGTCGGAACTGCCTTGCACGTACTCGGTGGGCCGGAGGCTGGTGAGGGGAAGGAGGTAATGCGGCTCGAACCCCCGCTCCCGGCCACTGGTGTTCCATACGACCGCGCCCCACAGGGCGCCCGTGATGCGCTTCCCGAGGTCGAGCTCGAGGCGGTGGGAGACCACCATGCGGTCGATGCCGTTCCGCAGGGGCCCTGTCGGGGGCACCCATGTGCGGGGGTCGCCGGTCGCCCCGGTCCAGCAATCGATGTGCGCCCGGCTTTGCAGGGCTTCGATGCGGTGGCGGTAGCGGAGCCGTCCACCACCATCGAGGTCCACTTGCAGGAATGGGGTGGGAGCCGCTTGCCCGCCGCGAAACAGGGATCGGCGGCCGAAGCCCTCGTGCAGGGTGTCCCGCCCGGCTTCAATGCGCACACTGGGCAGCGGGGTCCACGCCCACCGCCCACGGAGCCGGGTGGCCATGTGGCCGTCGTTCTGACGTCGGTCATATCCGGCTTCGGCCCAACGGTCAAACCGGGTGCCTGCGCCCCGGACGGCATCATAACGCACCAGCAAGGTCCAGGTGGGCTGGCTGGCGCGGAGGGTCAAGGCCCCGGCAAAGGCCATGGCGGCTTGGGTGGTCCCGCCGTCAGCGCGCCACACCGTGCCGCCCCATCGGCCGAGTTCCGCCCCAAGGACGATGGCATTTTGCGCGGTGTCGGGCCGGGTGGTCACCTGCACGGACACCGAATCGGATTGGGCCAGTGCCATGTGGGCACAGGTCAACCAGAAAAAGAGCAGGGGCCGGGACATGGTGCAAACCTAGCGGCCGGCAGTGAGCCGCTTCAGGAGGTGCGGGCCGCAGTGTTCACAGCCTTGGCCGGACGAAGCTTGCCGATGGTCCAGACGATCACGGGCAGCGAGAAGGCCACGCCAAGCAGAATGAAGAAGGCGGCTGTCACATCCATGGCGGGCATCCAGAATCCGAGGGCCACCATGCCAGCCGAGTAGAGGTGGATGGTCAAAGCGGCTTGCAGGTGGGTCAACCCCAATTCCAGCAAACGGTGGTGGATGTGGATGCGGTCAGGTGAGAATGGGGAACGCCCCTGGGCGAGGCGCAGGGAGAAGGCGCGAAGGGTGTCCACAAGGGGGTAGGCCAACAGCGTCATGGCCAGCACCGGCATGGAGCGGTGGTCCCACATGGACGGCACGAGCTCAGCCGGGGTGGAGATGACGCCGGTCGCGATGATGTAGAGCATCATGCCCAACACGAGGGAGCCACTGTCTCCCAAAAAGATGCGGGCGGGGCTGATGTTGAATACGATGAAGCCTGCCAATGCACCGCTCAGTGCCAAGCACAGTGTTGCCAGGTCGGGTTGACCCGTAAATCCGAACCACATGGCACCCGCGATGGTGGCGAGCAGACCGTAACCGCTGGCGAGGGTGTCGATGCCGTCGATGAGGTTGACCGAGTTGACCACAACCACATACACGAACAGGGAGAAGAGCACGGAAGGGACCGTCCCAATGGTGCCGAGGCCGAACAGTCCGCCGAAATCTTGAATGGCGAACCCGCCGCCCAGAATGAGAATGAGGCCGACGATCAGTTGTGCAGCCAATTTTTTCAGGGGGTCGAGGTCGGACAGGTCGTCCTTGAGGCCGAGGAAGAAGAGGACCGTGGTGCCCGCAGCCAAGCGAAGGAAGGCGATGGCGGTGGGGCCTTCCGGTGTCACCATGGCCGTGGTGGTCACCAACGTCGCGATGAACACCAATACTCCTCCCAGGCGGGGCACACTTCGCTGGTGAACCTTTCGGTCCTCGAGGGGCTCGTCGAGCAGGTTTTTCTGAACGGCGAGCCGGATCAGTGAAGGCATGCCCAGCATCACAATGGCAAATGCGATGATGGAAGCAGACATGATTAAGGCGCTCATAATGTAGGGCTATCTGTCTGCTATTTAACGCCTTTGGTCCTGTTTGAGTTACCCATGTTTTGTGAGCGGGCACATTCCTACACGCCTTTCTCAAAACACCTGACGCCGCGCAAACAGGGGGCTGGAGAGTCCTGCGCTCCAAAATCGGGTGTTTGTTCCGTATAATATGGTGTTGGAGACAAACGGGGACCAGGGCACCAAGGCAGGCCACCACCGGTTTGGCCATCTGTTCGACCGCCTGCTCCGAAGGTCATGAGTGGTCGGATCTGCACTGGCGGAAGGCACCGAAAGGGTGTTTTTCCAGCTCCAAGTCCCATCGTGCAGTTGGGCGAACTCCGTAGCGAGGGTCCATCCCCCAAGCCGCCACTCTGCCCCTTGTCGCCAGGACGTGCGCCAGGGTGAGGCGTCCTGGATGCCCAGAAGATCATGCGGTAGGTTGGGGTCCAGGTCTTGCATCATGGACCCGGTGGTGGGGGCCCATTCGGTCCACACCGTCCACCGCTCTCCATGGCGCACGTGGCCCACCATGAAGGCGTGTCGGGGCGCTTGCAGGTCGAGGGCATCCGTCAGGCCGGTCAAGCGATCGGGGTTCATCCTGAATTGTCCGTACCAGGTGGAGTGGGGGCGTCGCCATTGCACGTCCACGCCGTCGTGGCCCCCGATGAACCAAGGGCGTTCGCCGGAAGGGACGTGCCAGGGAGCGAGGGCCGCCGACCAATCCTGCCAGCCCCTGCGGTCGGTTCCGCGGCTCAGGGCGTCGGTCCATCGGGCAGAGACCACCGATACGTGAAGGCTGTGGTCCGAAAAGGTCCACGATTTGGTGAGGCTGCGGAGCCCGAGTCCGAGCGGATGGTAGCGGCCCTCACGCGCGCCGTTGGCCGGCAACCGTTCGAGGCCGCGTTGGCGGGACTGTGCCCAGCGGTAGGTCCAACCGCGTCCCAAGTCCGCTTCGAGGAGGAGGTAAGGCGCCGGTGCGCGGCCGGCACTCCACAGGAGGTTGCGGATGCCGGGCCCCATTCCCGTGCTTCCCAGGCCCCATTGGACCCGCAAGCGTTCGGTTGGATGCGCGTCAAACCAGACCTCTGCGAGGCTGTGGTCGATGGAATTCAGGCCGCCTTCCGCCGGGCGGACTTTGCCTGGCCCCATGCCGGGATACCGTCCGGTGGCGGCCACATATTCGGCTTCCGGCCCCACGAGCAGGCGCTGCATCTCCAGCACGGTCCCCCCGAACCGGACCACGTTGTCCACCTGGCCTGCATAGCGCACACCGCGCACATTGCGGTGGCCGGTTTGGAGCGTCTCGCCCCCGTCAACCCCAGGACGGTAGCGCCATTCGCGGGCGATGTCCAGCGCCGGGTCGAGGGCCACCGTGATCGGACCTTCTTCAAACAGCGCGTGCCGGTGCCACCATGTCTCGCGGCCGCCGTGGTCGGCCGGCAGGGTGCGCAAAGTGTCGAAGGGCAAGGTGCCCCGTTCGGCTGGCGTGTTCAGGACAGGCTGGCGGCGGCCATCCGGCAACCGGTCCGGCACCATGATCTGGGCTTGCGCCGCACATCCAGAGAGGATGGCCGTCAGGGCCAAGGCAGCACGCAGTATCATTTGGCGCGGGCGGCGTCCGGGTTCTGGCGGTATTCCTCATACACGGTCCGAAGTCCGTCCTCGAGGGCAATGCGGTGACGCCACCCAAGGGCGTGAATCCGGTCGCAATTCATGAGTTTGCGCGGGGTGCCATCGGGTTTGTCCGTGTCCCAGACGATGTCCCCGTCACACCCGGCAATGTGGGCGATCCTCTCTGCGAGCTCCCGGATGGGCAGGTCGTCCCCGGTGCCGACGTTGACGAAATCGCGCCCATCGTATTCCTCCATGAGAAACAGGCAAGCGGCGGCGAGGTCGTCGACGTGGAGGAATTCCCGGCGGGGCGAGCCGGACCCCCAGCAGGTGACGGTGGCTGCGCCCGAGGCCTTGGCTTCGTGGAATTTGCGCAAGAGGGCGGGGACCACGTGGCTGTTCTGCAGGTCGTAGTTGTCGCCGGGTCCGTAGAGGTTGGTCGGCATGGCCGAAATGAAGTTGGCCCCGTACTGGTCGCGGTAGGCTTCGCAGAGCTTGATGCCGGCGATTTTGGCGATGGCATAGGGCTCGTTGGTGGGCTCCAGCGCACCCGTGAGGAGGGCCGATTCGGTCAGGGGCTGCGCGGCGAGCTTGGGGTAAATGCAGCTTGACCCGAGGAAAAGCAACTTCTCCACGCCCACTTCATGGGCAGCGTGGATGAGGTTGGCCTCGATCATGAGGTTGTCGTACAGGAATTCCGCGCGCATCACGTTGTTGGCGTGGATGCCGCCCACCTTGGCCGCCGCGACGAAGACGTGCGTCGGGCGCTCCTTCTCCATCATGGCGCGGACGGCCGCCTGGTCCCGCAGGTCGAGGTCCGCACTCGTGAAGGTGATGGGGTCGGGCAGCCCAGCTTGGGCCAGGGCCCGGCAGAGGGCTTGACCGACCATGCCGCGGTGACCGGCGACGTAGATGCGGGAATCGGCGTTCATCAGTGGAAAGTTAGGACGCACCGCGTCGGGAGGACGCGCGGGCGAGGGCGTTGGACAGGGCGTTGAAGGCGAGCACGAGTCCGACGATGCACGCTCCTGGCAACAGGGCGAGGTGCGCGTGGCCGGTCAGGATGCTGCTGTAGTGGTCGCGGATGAGGTTGCCCCAACTGGGCATGGGAATTTGGGCCCCCACGCCCATGAAGCTGAGTCCGGCTTCGATGAGGATGGCGGCGGCAAAATTCGCGCTGGCGATGACCGCAATGGGGCCGGCGAGGTTGGGCAGAATGTGGCCCAATACGATGCGTGGGGTGGACAAACCGAGGACGCGGCCGGCCTCGACCCATTCGATGTGCCGGAGGGCGAGGGTCTGGCCCCGCACCACGCGGGCGACTTCCACCCACATGGACAGGCCGATGGCGAGAAAGACCTGTTCGAACCCTTTGCCAAAGGCCAAGGTGATGGCCAAGACGAGCAGCAGCGTCGGAATGCTCCAGACGACTTGCAGCAGCCAGCTCACCACGGCGTCGAAGCGCCCGCCGAGGTAGCCGGCAAAGGCGCCCAGCGGGACCCCGATGAGCAGCGACAGGAAGACCGCCACGAGTCCCACGAGCAGCGACAGGCCGGATCCGGCCACCAGCCTTGACAGGTAGTCGCGCCCGAACCGGTCGGTGCCCAGCCAGAAGGTGCGGGTGGGCAAGGTGTTTTCCGCAATGCCCCCGCTGTCGAGGTCCACGGTGGCGCCCGGCGGCAGCATCGACCATTCGAGGTGCTGGTCGTTGGCATACTGGCTCGGGTCCGGTCGCCACATCGCGCTGGTCAGGGCGATCGCCGTCCACAGCACAATCCAAGCTGCGCCGAGGAGGGCGGCAGGTTCGCGTCGGAAGAAGGCGGTGACCGTCTGCACAGGGGCAAATTAGGTGGCGGGCCGGCCCTTCCACCGCGCCGTTCGGAAGGGCATCAAAAGGAGGGTGGTGGCAATGAAAACCGGGTGCAGCACCGCCAGCCAAAGCAGGTCCACGCTTCTGCGCCACAGGCCACCGGAAAACAGCCCATACGCCCGTCCCACCCGCGCCGTGTAGGCCATGTCCACCGCGCTTTTCACAGCCCAGAAGCCCAGTCCAACCCAAGGCGATCCGACCAACAGGGCCAGCCCTGCGGCGTGCACCAGCGCGACGGTCCATGCCACGCGCCGGGCTTCGGACAGGGCTTGGGGGTAGTGGATGGATTTGGCCCCCCACCGGACCCGTTGGTGCACGAGTTCGGGCAGGGTGGCCATCGGACGGGCGGAGACCATGGCCGCCCGGTGGGCGATGCGGCCCACGCGCGCTTGGTCGCCCCGCTCGATGAGGGCCGCCAGCGAAAACACGTCGTCCCCGCTCGGCAGCTCGGGCCGCAGTTGGTCGTGGGGGAAGCCCGCAGCCCGCCACACCCAGCCGCCTCCACTGGCCATGGCCGCCTGCTTGCGGTCCACTGCGGCGACGGCCCAGCCTTGCATGGCCGCGAAATCCAAGGCCTGCAGCCGGTCGAATCGGTTTCTCGGCGGGCCCTGGGCATCCCGCGCGAGGCGGAGGGGCAGCAAGGCCATGTCCATTGGGTCGCCTCGTTCGGTGCGCCGCGCGATGTCGGATGCCACGGCGGCGAGGGCGTCGGGTCCCACCCGGGTGTCGGCGTCGACCTGCACCACCCAATCGGAGGCGGCTTCCCGGATGCCGGCCGACAGACCGGCTTTCTTTCCCTGCCCGGGGTTGGCCAAAACGTGGATGGGGAAGGGGAATGTCCCGCGCTCGACCACGTCCGGGGTGCCGTCGTCCGAGGCGTCGTCGATCACCAAGACTTCGCTGGGCAGGTGGGTCTGTAGCGCGAGGTCGGAGAGCAAAAGGGGCAGGGTGTCGGCCTCATTCCGAACGGGCAGCACCACCGTGAGGTCGATGTGGGGTGCGGGAGAGAGCTCGGACGTGGTGAAGGGCGCCTGCATGGCCTTGCGCCACCGCACGACCTGCACCCCATGGGCGAGCAGGATCAGACCGGCGACGACAAACCACACGAACACGCTTGCAAGTTCGCTGTCTATCGCCGGCGGAACACCGACCATTGCCAGATGAGCCCCACGATGGCGGGCAGAAGCAGGTTGATCACCCACAACGACAGGGTGGCCCCCACGATGGCTGTGACATCCGCTGGGAGTGGCGTTGGCAGGGTGAGCATGGCTGCGGCTTCGCGAAGGCCGAGGTCGCCGAGCAGGGGGAAGGGGGCGAGCGAGGTCAGGCCCCACATGCCCGCTGCGCCTGCCATCTGGGCCATGAATTGGTCGGCGATGTCCCAATGGTCAAGGTGACCAAAGGCCCACAGAAGCAGTACGAATTGCGCGAGCATCACCAGATAGCGGAGGATGCTGAGACTGAGCGCGCGTCGCCTGCGAATGGTGGCGATGCGCCGGGCCACCCGCCATTGGCGTGTCCAGCGGGTGTTGCGGATCCACTTCCAGAAGGTGGGAGACCAACCGAAATACAGGCCGAGCACCACCGCCGACAGCCCGAGGACGGGTGCCGACAGGAGCCACCAATCGGTGGCGAGGAGGGCCAGTCCGGCGGCCGTGATGGTGCACCACCATTGGGACACGCTGGCCGTGGCAAAAGCGCGAACGGCTTGCCCACGTTGCCGTGGGTGGACGGCCGCCACCCGGCCCACGACCGCACCCAAGCGCAGGGGGCCAATGAGCGACCAGGCGGTGCCGTACAAGACCTGTCGGAACCGGCTCGCGAGTTTGCCCCACGGCATGAGTTCCGCCCACTTGAATCCTTCGAGCCCCCAATTCACCGGAACCAATGCCAACGCCGCCAGGAAGTACAGCGGCTCGACCGACCACGACCAAGCCGACGCGGGCACAGCGTCCAGTTGGCGGCGGAGCAAGACGGCGGCCACGGCCAAGGGCACGAGGATGCCGAGCACGCGCAGCCCCCATCCAGAGGGAGCCACTGTCGCGTTGGAAGGCCGTGTTGTGGGCGTGTCCGACATGGGTTCAAGGTAGGCGGACAGTCCGGAAAAGAAGGGGGACATTTTCATACCCCGCACTGTGAATTCGCGCCCGTTCTCCTGCATTTTGCGGTTGTGTCCAGCGAGCCCACCATCATTCTCGGGATCGACCCCGGAACGACCATCATGGGATATGGCGTCATCCGGGCGTGGTCGCGCAACCGGGTTGAGCTCCTCGAGATGGGCGCCCTTCACCTGTCCAAGGTCAAGGACCCGGCAGCCAAGCTCAAGCGCATCCACGAGCGGTGCGCCGGCTTGATCGAAGCCCATGCGCCGGACCATTTCGCCGTCGAGGCCCCCTTCTTCGGCAAGAACGTGCAGTCGATGCTCAAGCTCGGCCGGGCCCAAGGCGTGGCGCTGGCCGCCGCGCTGGTCCGGGAAGTGCCGGTGGCGGAATACGCCCCGCGCCGGGTCAAGCAGGCCATCACCGGATCGGGTGCGGCCTCCAAGGAGCAAGTGGCCGGCATGGTGCAGCGCACGCTGAAGATCCCGGACGCCGACATGCCGCGCGACCTCGACGCGACGGACGGCCTCGCCGTGGCGCTGTGTCACCTCTACGAGATGGGCACGCCCACCCTCGGCGGCAAGGGCGGCGGTTGGGCGGCCTTCGTCCGTGAAAACCCCGGCCGCACCCGCTGATTTTGTCCGACCTTGTCAGCATGTCGGCGCACCGTCCCCTTCCCGTGACCCTCCCGTTTCCGACACCCCGTGAAGAGGTGTTCGATTTGTTGCACGGCATCTGGGATCGGAATTGGTTGACCAATGACGGTCCGGTGCTGCAGGAATTCGAAGCGGGCTTGGCCAAGCAGGTGGGGGTCGACCACCTCAAGGTTGTGGGCAACGGAACGGTGGCCCTTCAGTTGGCCTACCAGGCATTGGGCATCGGGGGCGAAGTCATCACCACACCCATCAGCTATGTGGCGACCACCTCGAGCTTGGTTTGGGAGCGTTGTACCCCTGTTTTTGTGGACGTCTTGCCGACCACGCTGTGCATCGACCCTGATGCGATCGAAGCGGCCATCACGCCGAAGACGACGGCCATTGTGGCCACGCATTGCTACGGTTTGCCGTGTGATGTGGACGCCATCGCGGCCATCGCAAAGAAGCACGGTCTCCAGGTGATTTACGATGCGGCGCATGCCGTGGGCTCTACCTACAAGAGGAAGAGCCTGTTGGACTTCGAGGACATGAGCACCACG
>CALBSW010000098.1 GCA_937967465.1 uncultured Flavobacteriales bacterium | reverse complement strand
CGTTGCCCTGGACGCCATTGTTGCCGAGGTCGGGTGCGAGGTTGGTGCCCTCGGTGCTCTGGTAGTATACGCTGCCGTTGAGGCGGACTTGGAGGGTGCGGCCCTTTCGCCACATCGCCACAACCTCCAAGCCGGAATTGCTTTGGCGTGCGAGGTTGACGAAGGTCCGGTAGGCGACGCCCGTGTCATCGACCTCAATGTAGCGGCGGATCACATCGCGGGTGGTCTTGTAGAAGAGCGAGGTGGTCACCGTTAATGACTTGGTCGTCAATTGGTGGCCAAACTCGAGGCCGTCGGTGTATTCGGGCCGGAGGAAAGGGTTGCCATAGCGGAGGTTCCTCGGGTCTGCATTGTCGACGAAGGGGTTGACTTGCCGGCCGCGGGGACGATTGACCCGCCGGTTATAGCTCAGCACCCATTGGTTGCGGTCGTCGACCGTGTAACTGAGGTTGGCCGACGGATAGAAGCTAACGTAATCGTTGACGAAGAGGGCGTCCTCCCCGCCAAGTTGCTCGGCTGAGGCGGCGATGTCCGCGCTGTCGCCCTGGAGCTCGGCCGTGGTGTACACGACTTCCCCCCGTCCGCCGACCTGCACGCCCCAGGCGCCGTACTTCCGGCCCCACGTGGCGTAGGCGGCGTGGATGTCCTCCCGGTACCGGAAGTTGTAGGCCTGCTCGAAGGGGATTCTCGCGCTGTCGCGTTGCCAGAACCGCTGGTCCTCGTTGCTCTCCCGCAGGATGGTCTTGTAGCCGAGCTCGAGTTTGCCGTCGTGGTCGAGGGGCTTCTCGTAGTCGACCTGCACGGTGGTGTTCCAGTTGCCGCCATCGTTGAGGTTGGCGTTGGCGAGGTAGGCGGTGTCCAGTGCCGAGGAAGGCAGGTACTGCCAGAGGGAATCGTGGGAGACGCCCTCGCGCTGGGACCAGCGGGCGAAGGCCTGCAGGGTGTGGCGTTCGCCGTATTTGTGCTCGTAGCCTGCGTCGAGGTCGACGGAGGCGTTGTCGCGGGAGGAGAGGCCGTAGCGGGTGAACCCGCCGAGGGCATCGGTGCTCCAGGTTTCGAGGTTGACGACGTCCTCGGTGCTGGCGTTCTGGCTCTGGTTGGTCCGGATGCCCACGTTCCACGTCGTCTTCGGGCTCGGGGTCCAATCGAGGCCGGCGCGGACGTTCCAGCTTTGGCTTTCGCTGTTGGCGAGGCTGTTGGACGTCAGGACGCTCAGGGAGTCGTACGCCCCTCCAAGCGTTCCACCGAAGGCCTGCTGCCGTTCGCTGATGCCGCTGCGGTAGTTGATGCGCTGGTTCCAGCCGGCATTGAAGGAGAAGTTGAGCTTCTGGCCTCGAAGGTTGCCGTTGACCGAGCCGCTGTGGTTCTCGTCGGTGCCCCAGGTGACGCTGACCTGGCCGTGCTTGCCCTCGAGCTTGTCCTTCTTGAGGATGATGTTGAGAATGCCGGCCACCCCTTCCGGATCGTACTTGGCGGTGGGGGAGGTGATGATTTCGATGCGGTCGATGCTGCTGGCGGGAATTTGCTCGAGCAAGGCTTGCGTCCCGCTGCCGACCAATCCGCTGGGCCGTCCGTCGATCAGGATGGTCACGTTGCCGGATCCCCGCAGGCTGAGGTTTCCGTCAATGTCGACATCCACACTGGGCACATTGCGCAGCAATTCCGTGGCATTGGCGCCGGCGCTGTTGAGGTCGTCGCCCACCCGGAACACCTTGCGGTCGATCATCATCTCGAGGGTGGAGCGCTGTTCAACCACTTCGGCCGCTTCCAAAGCTTGGACATTGGGTTCGAGGCGCAGGGTGCCCAAGTCCTGCTCGATGCCGCCGCGCGGAGTGAGCCGGATGTCGTTCACCTCGGTGGAGATGTAGCCCATGAAACCGATTTGGGCGCGGAACCGACCGAGCGGAATTTCAGTGATGCGGAAACGCCCTTTGCCGTCTGTCACGCCGCCGGTGATCACTTTGTCTTCGTCCAAGGCGAGGATGCTGATGGTGGCAAACTCGATGGGTGCGCCAGATTCGAGGTCCTCCACTTCTCCGAAAACCACGCCGATTTTGGGCCGCTCACCGTCGGGTCGGCCGCCCGGTCGGCCACCGCCTCCGGGCCGCTGGGCCAGGGCGCCTGTGGTGAGCAACATGCTTGCGGCGAGTACAGACAGGAATCGGCAGGTCATGAAGGGACAACGCATGGGCTGGAGGGAAGTTCAATCCGCAAGTTGGCAACCCGTGCCCCTTGGTAGCCCTGTGGGTTGAGTGAGTTTTCGTTCGTCCGTAGTTTGTGCGTGGACGCCGAGGGTGTCCTGACACCTTACGCTTTTATGACCAGCACGTTCTCGGCGCTTGACACCGCCATCTTCATCGGCTACGCCGTCC
>CALBSW010000097.1 GCA_937967465.1 uncultured Flavobacteriales bacterium | reverse complement strand
GATGAGGACATCTCCCACGCCGATGAGGCCGTCGCCGTTGTTGTCCGGGCAATCAGGATTGGTGCCCGCGAAGACGCAGCTTCCATTGTCCCACTGTGCCGTCTGATTGTAATTGGTCGCCGAGGTGTAGGTGCAACCGGCTTCTGCCAGGCCATCACAATGGTCTGCCGACGAGTTGGGGTCGGCGAGGGGGTCGAAGTTCGAGGCAAACGGATCGGCACACCCCTGACAGGCTGTGCATTCCCCGAAGCAGACGAGCCCCATGCTTACAGCGCCGTTGACTGTGGCGGAGCGCATCCCACTGGTGTTGCAGCCCGACGGCACGGTTTCCCAAGCGACACCCAAGGCGCCGGCGGGGGTTCCGAAACGGTAGGCGAGGGCTTGCCCACCTGGGACGCTCACCGTCGTTTCCCGCGCGCCCCACATGGCCTCGGCCATCGCGTACTGCTGCCCATTGACTTCAACCACCGCGTCGAGAGACGGATCCGGCATCTGCACACGAAAGGTGACCGCATGGTACTCGACGACGTCAGGCTCACAAGCCTCACAGCTGTTGAAGCAGACGGCATCGAGGTCGACAGGCGAGGAGATGACCTCGACCACCCGGTTCGTGTACACGGTCGGTCCGTCGTACGTGGAATTCGTGCACGGCGCACCAACTGCGAATTCCTCGACCAAGCCGCTCCACGCTTCCGTGGTGAACTTGTATTCATGGGAGCCCGCTGGCAGGGCCACAGTCCGCTCCCAGATGCCGTCGCCTTCGGGGTCGAACATGGGATTGCAGTCACCGCACCAACCGTTGAAGCTGCCATTGAGGTAGGCCGTCTGGCCTGCAGCGTCCTCTTCGCTCAGGTCCACACGGAAGGTGACGTCGTACGTGCAGCTGCCATCGTCCACCGTCGCCGCGATGGCATAATTCGACGCGTCGGGGTCTGTGCACCCTTCGCCGCCGGAACCCGGACAGCCCTCGGGGGAAGAAAAGCAGTCCGCATCCGTCTGAAGGCCTTGCCAGCCAACGTCGACATAGCGGTTGACGTAGGTGTCGTTGTCGCCATAGCTCGTGAGCGTGCCCTCGTCGCCTGGCGTGAACCACTCCTGACTGCCGCCCCACCCGTTGATCGTGAACTTGTACTCGTGGATGCCTTGGGGCAAATCCAATGTAGTGGACCAGATTCCGTTGCCCTGACTCTGCAGCGCGTGTTGACTGCCGGCCCAATCGTCGAAGGAGCCGGTGACATAGACCTGGTCCCCGGAACTCAGAGACTCTTGGGACAGGTCGACCCGGAAGGTGACCGGCTGGGGCTCGGGCACATGCTCGTAGACCCGGACCCAATCGACCCGCATCTCCTGCGGAAACACCGTGGTGGCGTCAGGCGAGCCTGGCCAACTTCCACCGACCGCCACATTGAGAAGCATGTGGTAGTCCTCGGCGAAGAGCCAGGGGTTGGCCGGAGTGACCTGAGTGCGGTCCAATTCGAAGTACACTTGGCCGTCCACAGACCAACGGATGTGGTCCGGCCACCATTCGACGGTGTAGATGTGGAAGTCGGTGGTCCAGTCTGGGGCGGTGATGACGCCGCCTGAACTCTGGACATTGCCGACCTCACCCCAGTGGGCGGTGCCGTGGCAGTTGCCGGGCAGGTGGCCGACCACCTCCATGATGTCGATCTCGCCAGGCCACGGGTTGTTTTCCCGGAGCATCCAGAACGCAGGCCAGATGCCTTGCCCAGTGGGCAAATCAATCCGCGCCTCCCACTTGCCGTAGGTCTGGCTGAATTTGTTGCGGGTCACCATCCGCGCCGAGGTGTAGTCGCTGCCGGCGAAGTTTTCTTGACGCGCCGTAATGACCAATTCACCATTGACCACATCCGCATTGTCGGTGTCATCGGTGTAGTACTGCAACTCGCCGTTGCCCCAGCCCCAGAGCCCCTGCGCGGCCCCAGTTCCGAGGTCGTAGTCCCACTTGCTGTTGTCAATCGTGGGGCCGTTGAACTCATCGCTCCAGGACAGCGTCCACGTCTGGGCAGGCAGCCAAAGGGAAGCCAACAGGAAAAACAGGGTGGGGAATAGGTGCCGCATGACGCAAGATGCTCCCTTGAAGATACGGCTCAATGGAGGAAGCTCACTCGCCGCAGGCTTGACCGAAGGCGCCGAGCACCATCAAGAGGTCCGCGACGGTCACCAACCCATCACCATCCAGATCCTCGGTGCAGGTCTCCGGATCTGGTGGGAAGCAAGTCCCAAGCCACGGCTGGCCGTCCAAGTTCCATTCGTCCTCGATCGGGATGCAGAGGTGCGCCAAGGCCATGACCGGTACGTCAACGAGTCGAGGCGTCTGACTGTAATCCCACAGAACAGTCCCACCATCCGAGCTCCATGCACCACCTTCATTGACCGCATGATGGCCATTGCCGGATGCGTCCTCCAGAACGTCGCCTGCACCTTCGTCCAACGGCCAATGCCCGCGGAGCGAGGTCCAATAAGGGTGCGCACTGCCCAACGAGGTGCAATGCCACTCGGCAATGGCGGCCGCGTCCAGCGCTGCGTCCCAATACCGCACCTCGGCCACGGTGCCCTCCATGCCATAACCGGACAGCACATCTGCGCCGAAAGACAGCCCGCCAACGTCCAAGTCACCGAGCGCCGTCATGCTCGCCTCATCGCTGAGCTCTCCGTCTGTGTACATGCGCATCATCCCGTCGCGATCGAAAGAGCAGGAGAGGGTGTGCCATTCTCCATCCGCAATGGGCGGGCCATCCAAGTCGACACGGGTGCTTCCATCGCCGGCATTCACTCGCCAACCTGGACCGGAAGGATAGACGAAGGAGAAGACCCAGCCTGGATTCAGACCTGAGTTCCAATCCTTGTTGCCCACCATCGCCACATCGGCTGCCTGCGTGGTGCGCACCCGGCACTCCACCGTGAAGTCGTTGCCTGTGCCGGGCAGGAAATCCGGGTGGGCCGGCACCACTGCCCGCGAGTTTCCGTCGAAGGAAAGCCGGGCCGCATCTCCAAGGCAATTCTCCGCAACGCCAATGACGGAGAGGGTGTCCCGCTCCACCGTTTGCTGTGCCACAGACTCACCCGATGCGATGACGAACACCCTGCGTTCCTCCATGCTGTTCCCCCCATGGGTCGTCCCAATGCCACCGTGATCCGTGGTGACGAGCACGAGCCAATCCTCCTCGGCATAGTTCGGCCGGGCCTCCATGGCGCCGAGCATTTGACCGATCAGCACATCCATCGCCTCGATGGCGTCGAGGTAGGGAAAGACAAATGGAGAAAAGCCGTTGGCATGCCCGGCATAATCGGGGTCATCCAGATGAACAAAGACAGCGCGGGGGTCTCCATTCTGCAGGGCGTCCACCACTGTCTGAGTTGCCTGCGCGGCGGAGCTCGGGTTCGCGACGACATCCGCAGAACCTCCAACGATTTGGCCATTGATTGGACTCCACTGGCTGGCCGAGAGCGTATTCCACTCCGGGTGGGCAGTCTCCACGCGTTCGAGCCAGCCCGGATATTGGAGGTAATTCTGTCCAGCGAAGCTGTTGTCCACCACATTGTGCTTGCCCGATCGGACGCCACAATGGATGTTGGACCACCCCGGGCCACTCATCGTGATGTCATCGTTGAGCGCGTCGGGAGAGAAGAGACCTCCTGCGATCAACCCATCCAAGTTGGGCGTGACCGCGACCTGCAGGGCATCGGGCCGAACCCCATCAATGCCGATCATCAGAACCCGACCCGGCTGCTGCTGGGCATGAACGGAGCACAGGCCTCCCGTCACCAGAACGGCGAGGTACGCAAAGCGGGCCCGG
>CALBSW010000096.1 GCA_937967465.1 uncultured Flavobacteriales bacterium | reverse complement strand
CAGCCCGAGCCGGACTTCGACGGGTGATTCAAAATCATGGCCGTGAAGGACGCCGGCGGAAAGGCCCTTCCCTACACCATCAACCAGACCATGATGCGCGTGGACCTGCCCAAGCCTTTGGCGCCGGGCGGCAAATTCACCTTCCAGGTCGACTGGTGGTACAACATCAACGACCGCCTCGCCATTGGCGGACGGAGCGGCTACGAGTACTTCGAGGAGGACGACAACTACCTCTACACGATTGCCCAGTTCTTCCCCCGCCTGTGCGCCTACTACGACCGCATGGGATGGCAGAACAAGCAGTTCCTCGGAAGCGGCGAATTCACCCTGGAATTCGGAGACTACGATGTCAGCATCACGGTGCCGAGCGACCACATCGTTGCCTCCACCGGGGTGCTCCAGAACCCCAAGGACGTCCTGACGGCGGAGCAGCGTGCCCGACTCGAGCAGGCCAAAACAGCGGACCGCCCGGTGATCATCGTCACCCAGGACGAGGCCATCGAAAACGAGAAGGTCAAGGAAAAGGGGCTCGCCACCTGGCGGTTCAAGGCGGACAATGTGCGCGACTTCGCCTTTGCCTCCAGCCGCAAGTTCATCTGGGACGCCATGGCCGTGCCGCTCGAAAACAACACGCCGCTCGCCATGAGCTATTACCCCAAGGAGGGCAACCCCCTGTGGGAGCAGTACAGCACCGAGGCCGTCGCCCAGACGCTGGAGACCTACAGCGAATTCGCCTGCGAATACCCTTACCCCGTGGCCATCAGCGTCCACACCAAGTGGATCGGCATGGAGTACCCCATGATCTGCTTCAATGGCGGTCGCCCGGAGCCGGACGGCACGTACAGCGCCCGCACGAAGCACGGCATGATCTCGGTGATCATCCACGAGGTGGGCCACAACTTCTACCCGATGATCATCAACTCCGATGAGCGCCAGTGGACGTGGATGGACGAGGGCCTGAACACCTTCGTCCAGTACCTGGCGGAGAAGGAGTTCGATCGGAATTACCCCACCCGCCGCGGACCGGCCCGGAACATCACGGGTTACATGGGCGGCGACCCGAAGCGCATCTCTCCCATCATGACCAACTCGGAGAGCATTTTCCAATTCGGCCCGAACGCCTACGGCAAGCCAGCCACCGCGCTCAACATCCTGCGCGAAACCGTCATGGGACGCGACCTCTTCGACTTTGCCTTCAAGGAGTACGGTCGCCGCTGGGCATTCAAGCGTCCGACGCCTGCGGACTTGTTCCGCACGATGGAGGACGCCTCGAGTGTGGACCTCGATTGGTTCTGGCGCGGTTGGTTCTACACCAACGACCACGTGGACCTCGCCCTCTCCGACATCCAGTGGTACCAGATTTCGACGGGCGACCCGGACGTGGAGAAGCCGCTGGCCAAGGCGGAAGAAGACGCGGAACCGGCGGACATCAGCCTCGTCCGCGACGAAACGTACATCCCGGAGACCCGCCTTGAAGCCCGTCCGGAGCTCCATGACCACTACACCACCGTGGACCCCTATGAGGTCATGGAAATCGAACGCAAGGAGTACCAGGAGTACGTGGCTGCCCTCGATGAGGACGAACGCGCCCTGCTTTCCTCTGGCAAGCACTTCTACCAGCTCACCTTCGAGAACCTGGGTGGATTGGTGATGCCGCTTGTGGTGGAATTCACCTACACCGACGGCACGACGGATGTGCGCCGCATTCCTGTGGAAATCTGGCGCAAAGGCGGCAAAGAGGTCACCAAGGTGTTCGTGACGCCGAAGGAGGCCACCCGCATTGTGTTGGACCCCTTCCTCGAATTGGCCGACACCGACCTGAGCAACAACGCCTGGCCGCGCAATGTCCGTCCGACCCGCATCGACCTGTACAACGGGGCCACGCGGAGCTATGGCCGGAACTCCAGCAACCCGATGCAGCGGGTTCGCGAGAACCTCGACTACATCGAGTCGCTCGAGGACTGATCAGTCCACCAGAATCGGACGGCGGATGCGCTGTCCGTCTTGCTCGACACTGAGCACGTAACGGCCCGCTTTGAGCCCATCCAGGGACAGGCGGGCCGTTCCATGTCCGGCGCCGCGCTGGATTGTTTGCCCCAAGGCATTGACCAGCGTCCATTCAAAGGCGCCGTTCACGCCATCCACGGTCACGCCGTCGGAGGCGGGAATCGGGAACACTTGAAGCTGAGAAGCGAGGCGCTCCTCCAGGCCCACCACCAAGGCGATGGTGTCGATGTCGCCGCAATCGAGGATGTAGCCCTCTCCCATCTGGCGAAGCGCTCCGTACACGTGGTACACATCGCCCACCGTGGGGCCGTCCGGGTCCTCGTTCATGGAAGGATCGTACGTATCGACTCCGATCAGGGTGGCTGTCCCAGTGGCATCCGACACCGTCCAGACGCCGTCCGCATCGGGCTCGGTTTCCACCGTCACGGCTTCGAGCCGCACACGGGTGCCCTCCAGACTTTCGTCGGCGATGTCGGCGATGTCCAACCAGACGCCGGCAGGCGTCGCGTTCCAGTAGTCGATGAATTCGTACGCCGTGATGTCGACGAGCTGGGTGTTGCCATCTTGCTCCACCACGGTGCCCGTCAATTCAAAGACGTCCCCGACTTCGGGCTGCCGATCGGCATTCCACCACGGTGGGTTGGCCTCCACCACGACATCTGGCCCCACACAGTAAATGCCGTTCCAGGCACCGAAGTCATCCTGGATGTACCACGTGTCGCCGAAGTACTCGGTGACCTTGCCGGATATCGTGACGACTTGCCCTTCGTACGGGCTCACGTCTGTTTGCCCCTGCACTTCAGCGCAGGACAAGATTTGGGCATGTGCAGAAGACAGGAAAATCAGGGCCCCCATCAAGGCGGCCCAGCGGAAGGTGTTTCGGTTCATACCGACAATTACGGCATTCCTATGCAATGCCGCAGTCCGGATGACCGAATCCCGATCAGTCGACCCAGGCCACGTCGCCGGTGGCCACGTCGTAGACGCCCCCCACGATGGCGATTGTGCCCTCGGACTCCAATCCGGAGAGAATCGCACTCTCCTTGCGCAGCGCAGCGATGGTCTCCTTGACATTGACGGTGGAGCAGCGATCCAGGTTGGCCAAGCTGTCCTCCTCTCCCACTTCGGCTTTCGTGGCGGCCACAGCCGGTTGAATGCGGCCGAGCAGTCCGGTCAGGTGACCGTCCTCCAATCCAGCCCAAGCGCCCTTGACGGCACCACAGCGGGTGTGTCCGAGGACAAGGATGGCCTTGCTTCCTGCATACTTGGTCGCGTACTCGAGGCTGGCGATCAAGTCGGGAGACGCGACGTTGCCGGCCACGCGTGCCACGAACAAATCGCCGGAAGCCGCATCGAAGATGTGCTCCACCGGCGCCCGGCTGTCGATGCAAGACAGCACAGCGGCATAAGGAAACTGACCGCCAGCAGCGTCCTCGAGCAGGGCCGCCCGATTGCGCTTGGAAGCGTCGCCTGAAGTGGAACGGCGGACACCGTCCTTGAGGAGGGCCACGGCATCAGCCGGTGAAAGGGATTGCTGCATTTCGGCGCCCATGGCGCCATCGAGGGCGAGGTACTGATCAACCATGCTTCAAAATTACGACGACAGTCAGGAGGCCTCCGCACCGTTCACGTTTGTAAACAAGGCTGAAATCCACAGAGATTCCACGATTCTCCCTTCCCTTCTGATGGGGCTCCGATGTAGATTTGCGGCGCTGTTGAGATTGAACAATGTGGAGGAACCGAGGTTGAGCCAACATACCGGTTCACCGCACCTCGAACTTCACTTCGAGAGACGTTGAATCCCAGCCACACGATATCCGCAACACCAATCCAATCCACATGTCCTTTACCGGTCAAACCTTCCCCGACATCACTGTCAACGCCATGAACGACATGGGCGACACCAAGTCCATCAACGTTCGCGACATCGCAGTCTCCCAGAAGAAGAAAGTCCTCCTGTTCTGGTACCCCAAAGACTTCACCTTTGTCTGCCCGACCGAGCTCCACGCCTTCCAGGAGGCGCTGCCCGAGTTCGAGAAGCGCAATACTGTGGTCATCGGCGCCTCCTGCGACACCCCCGAGGTGCACTTCGCCTGGCTGAACACGGCCAAGGACGATGGCGGCATCGAAGGTGTCACGTACGATCTCATTGCGGACAGCAACCGCAACCTCTCCTCCATCCTCGGCATCCTCGACGGCACCATGACCGACGACATCGGTGAAGACGGCATTCCGCTCATGGAAGGCGACAACGTCACCTACCGCGCCACCTACCTCATCGACGAGGAAGGCACTGTGTTCCACGAGGGCGTCAACCACATGCCGCTCGGCCGCAACGTCCAGGAGTTCCTCCGCCTCATCGACGCCTTCACCCACGTGCAGGAGAAAGGTGAAGTCTGCCCAGCCAACTGGGAGACCGGCAAGGACGCCTTGACTGAAGACCGCAAGGGCGTGATTTCCTACCTCTCTTCCCACTGAGCCATGGTCGAGGAGCTCAAGGACGACACCCTGCACGAGTTCATCGGATCCCACGACAAAGTGGTGGTCCAGTTCTCGGCGAGCTGGTGCGGCAACTGTCGGATCATGAAGCCGAAGATGAAGAAGCTCGACGCCGAACACGACGGCATCGCCTTCGTGACCATTGACGCGGAGAAATTTCCCAATTCCCGGAAGCTGGCCACCGTGGACAACCTGCCCACGTTTGCCGCCTTCCACAACGGGACGCTTCACGGTCAAGTCCAGACCAACAAGTTCGATGTCCTGAAAGCCCTCGTCGATGAAGTTGCCCATCATTAAGCACCTCGTCCGGTTCGCCGCCGAGCGCGACGTGGACTTCCTCCACGAGACGTTGGAGACGCTGGAGAACCTGACGGAGTGTGAGGCGTTGCCCGAAGAGGACCTCGATGTCCTGGGCGAGTTGCTGAGCAACCTGTCCGGCGCGTTGGAGGTGGCGGAAGCCATCGACCAAGGCACGCCCGAAAAGGAGGCCCTCAACGGGTTCATGCAACGCGTCATGGGCTCGATTGACCGAGGCTGAGCACGCTGCGCCCATCAGAAAAGCCCGGGACGTCCATTGGAGGTTCCGGGCTTTTTCTTGACGTCGAGGGTCATTGCTTGCGCCACAAACATCTCCGAATGCCGCTGCCGCATGAGGTCGTGATGCGCCCAGCTTTGACCATGTAATCCGTGACGATGGCCTCATCGATCAGGTCGGCGTGAAAGGGGCCGCTGCTGTCGGGATAGAGCACCAAATTCGACCGAGTGGTGTCCACCGCCTCGAACACGTATGTACCGGCGTGCCCTTCGCCATTCGCGTGGTCAAACCGATACCGCGGACTCCCACCCGCGGCTTCGCTGCCCTCAAACATCATGGTGATGGGCCCCAATGTTGGGCACGTCTCACAACCCGCTTCTTCATCCAGTTGAAACTTGCCGACGATGCGAACCTCGATGGGATCGCACCCTGTGTGCAGCAAGATCAAGGCTGCCAAAACGGCGAGGAACCCGGATGAAGAAAGTCGAACGAAGCGCATTTGTCAGGTGATTTTACAATCCGTGTCGGTCTCCGAACCGCGCCACGTGGCATCCGGCATCCAGAACACGCTGGGTGGCGTCCGAAGCAGGATCGAGCAAGCGGTTGGTGTGGTTGAGGTGGATGAAGTGGACCTTGTCCCGCTCTGCTTGGGGCCACGCAGCCATGAGGGCGAGGCTTTCGACGATGAAGGGGTGCGGGATCTCCGACATGTCCCGATGGCCGAGCTCGGCACCGTCAAAGAAGGTGCCGTCGAGGAAGGCGATGTCCACCGCAGCCACCTCCGCCTCGAGGCTCCGCTCCCACTTGGACCATTTGTCGATGTCGGGGATGAACAGCGCAGTTCGGTTCGGGCCTTGGATGCGATAGCCGACCGTCTCGGAAAACTCATCGCGGTGCGGCACCCGGATTGGAGTCACCGCTACCTGTTGGCCCGCCTGCACCCTGCGGTCCTCCTCGAGGATTTGAATGTCGATGTTGTTCAGATCCACGAGCTGGCTCCACGGCCCATTGGTCCTCAGAAATTCAGCCATTTGCGGCATGGCGTACACCGGCACGCCATCCGCCCCGAGAGATTCGCGTCCGAGCGAACCGAGCCCCGCATAATGCCCCCAGTGGGCGTGGGTCAGGAAAATGCCGTCGGGCATGCCTCCGTGGGCGCCTGCCTCCTCGGCGAGCAGAAACGTCTGGCGAGGCAAGTCGGGCGTGGCCTCAAACAGGAACTGCTCGCCGGACTCCGAATCGACCAGGCCCAGCGCCACCACGTGGTGGCTTGAAGCCGGCCTCAAGAAAAGATTGCGGCAGTCCTCTCGGGTGCACCCGATGTGCGGGTACCCCCCATCCTGCGCATTGCCCAACACCACGAGCGTCACCTCATCGGTTCCATCCTGAGCCACAGCATTGGTGTGAATCAGGCACAAGGAGAACAGGGAAAGCCAGCACAACCTCATGTGATGAATTTAGACCACGAAAAAGGCCCACAGAGATGCGGGCCTTTTTGTGTGAATCGGAATGTGTCCGGTGGTAGCTCCGACAGGAATCGAACCTGTATCTAGGGTACCGGAAACCCTCATTCTATCCATTGAACTACGGAGCCGAAGAAAAAACGGTGCGCGGGGAGCGCACCGTCCGGTTGTTGTGGAGGTACGGGGATTCGAACCCCGGACCTCTTGCATGCCATGCAAGCGCTCTAGCCAGCTGAGCTATACCCCCATTGAGTGTTCCGCGTGTCATCAGCCGTTGCTGAAACGGACGGCAAAGATAGGTGGTTTGATTGCATCCTTCCAAGACCCAACCCACAGGAATTTCCTCAATCCAACGCGAAGTTCATCGGGAGGCGGTAGCGGACCTTGACGGGCTTGCCGCGCTGCTGGCCAGGGATGAATTCTGGAAAGGATTTCACCACGCGAATGGCCTCGTCGTCCAACAGCGGGTGGACGCCGCGAAGGATGGATACGTCAATCACAGAACCGTCGGTGTCGATGACGAACTCCACGAACACCTTGCCGGCCAAGCCCATTTTTCGCGCCTTCTTGGGGTACTTGGTTTCCGCAACCACATGATTGGCCAACTGCTCGTAAGTGCACGTTTCCGCCTCTTTTCCGGTGAGCTCGCTGCAACTTCCCCAAATGGGCACCTGCTCCACAATGTCGTAGACCTTGGAGCTGTCCGCAGGCATGGAATCTGACTCGGCTTCAGATTGCGCCAAGGAAGAAGAAGCTGCAAGACAAGCGGCCGTGGTCAGGAAGGCAGTGCGGAAGAAGGGTGTCATGTCAAGCGTGGATTTGGCGCCACTCGTGGAGGCTGGCCAGGGTGGTGAGCAGATCCTCGAGCTGGTCGAGGGGCAACATGTTGGCCCCGTCGCTGAGCGCGTTGGCCGGATCGGGATGCGTCTCGATGAACACACCGTCGACGCCGGCCGCCACGGCTGCGCGCGCCATGGTGGCGATGACGCCGCCTCCACCGCCCGATGCCGGCGCGGGC
>CALBSW010000095.1 GCA_937967465.1 uncultured Flavobacteriales bacterium | reverse complement strand
GCAATTGCCTCTCCGATGTGGATGCAGATGGCATCTGTGATGGCCAGGAGGTCGCCGGATGTACCGACCAGACGGCGTGCAACTACACGGATCTCGCCACAGACGATGATGGCAGCTGCTATTTCTGCTGCGGCCAGACGTCGAGCAACATGGCAGCCTATGGATTGGAGCAGGAGATTGTCGCATTCGATGGCATTCCGGGCATGCGCACCTACCGCTATTACATCACCACTCCGAACACCGACGATGTGGTGTCTGCGGTGAGTGGAGACGAGGTCAACCCGACGGTGGTGAACACCACGGGGTCATTCTATCAGGACGATCTGGGCGGTGCCTTCCCGAATGGAATTCAGCCAGACCTCTACGAGAGTTTCCCTTCCCTGCAGTATGACAGCTGGGTGACCATTGGCATTGACCAAGCACCTGACCTCGCTGGCGGGGAGTCCGCCATCGGGTTTGCCGAGGCTGAAAGCTGGGTGACTGAATTTGAAAATGGACAAAGCTTTGCCATCGACGGATTCTTCGGCGGTGCATGGTATACGACCTCGGATTACAACAACGGCGTTTCTGGGGATGACCAACGTGTCTTGCTGGCTCAGCTCACCACGGACGGTGAGGTCAGCGGTCAGTTCTATGTCCAGGTGTTCCCCAACGGCAACGCCGTGGGCCTCGGAGACTTGGTCACTTTGACGTTTGGCCCACACGTCGACACGGAGGCCCCTTCCTTCGTGGACTTTCCCGCCGATGTGACTGTGGGGTGTGACGACACGCTGCCCACGGCGGACGTCCAGGCCACGGACTTGTGTTCCGAATTGTCCGTTTCCATGGAGGAAGTGACCTCTGGAGACGGTTGCTTGACGACGATTTCCCGCACGTACACCGCCACCGATGCCGCCGGCAACAGTGCCATGGCGACGTGGACCATCTCGGTCGTGGACAATGTCGCTCCCGTCTTCGAAGCGCCAGCTGACATCTCCGTGAACTGCGGAGACGACGTCACACCGACCGCGACCGGAGACGTGACTGCGGTCAGCGATTGCAACAGTTACACCGTGACTTGGGAGGACGCCCTCCTTGCCAATGAGGACCCTTGTGTCCTGGAGAAGCGCGAGCGGACTTGGACCGCCACCGACGCGTGCGGAAATGCATCGACCGACACCCAAATCATCACCATTGTCGATGCTGCCGCCCCTTCGTTCACCCAAGTTCCAGCCGATACCACCCTTGCTTGTGATGCCACCCTTCCGAACGCCAGCGCCACTGCCCAAGACGATTGTGGCAATGTGACCGTCTCCTCCTCAGATGAGGTGGTTCCGGGAGATTGTGACGGCACCTCCACGATTCTGCGGACATACACCGCTGTGGATCCGTGCGGGAACAGCGTCGAGCACGTTCAGACGATTCAAATCATCGACACGGTGGCTCCGGCCTTCACGTCGGTTCCTGCGGATGTCACCGTGGGCATTTACGATGCATTGCCCAGCACGTTGGCGGAAGCCAGCGACAACTGCAGCAGCGTGTCCATGGCGTTTGACGACCTGACCGACGACAGCGCCAACGACTTCCAGACGGTGACCCGGACTTTCACGGCCACCCTCGCATGCGGAAATGCCATTTCGGCCACGCAAACCATCACGGTGCTGGAGGCCCTCGGTTGCATGGACGACACGGCCTGCAACTACGACGATCTCGCCACGGCGGACGACGGCAGCTGCACGTATGCCGATTATGGCTACAACTGCGATGGCACGTGCATCAGCGACACCGACTTTGACGGCATTTGCGACCTCAACGAGCTCGCGGGCTGCAATTTGGCCAACGCCTGTAACTATGACCCCGCGGTCACGGAAAACGACGGCTCCTGTGTCTTCGATTGCTACGGTTGTATCGACCAGGCAGCGGCGAACTATGAGGCAGAAGCCACGCTCGACGACGGCAGCTGTGTGTTCGGTGGATGTACCGATTCCGGTGCCAACAACTACAGCGCTTCGGCCGACTTCAACGACGGCAGCTGTGAATACCTCGGTTGTACCAACCCGATTGCCTGCAACTATGTGCCGGGTGCCAATGTGGATGACGGCTCTTGTGACACCACCAGCTGCGGAGGTTGTACCAACCCGATTGCCTGCAACTACGATGAGAATGCGGTGTTGAACGATGGCTCCTGCGAGTTCTTCAGCTGCCGCGGTTGCATCGACTCGAACGCCTTCAATTACGACAACACCGCCACGGTGGACGACGGTTCCTGCATCTATGGTGGATGCACGGATGCCACGGCCGCCAACTATGATGCGGATGCCGACTTCAACAATGGCACTTGCCAGTATGGTGGATGTACGGATGCTGGAGCCTGCAACTTCGATGCTGGAGCCAACCTCGACGACGGCTCTTGTGACTTCACGAGCTGCGCGGGTTGCATGGTCACCTTTGCTTGCAACTACGATGCGGAGGCCACCATCCAGGATGACGCCGCCTGTGACTTCACAAGCTGCTGTGGCGATCCTGCCGCGGACAACTACGAGGTGGGCGTGGCAGATTTCCTGACCTACGGCTGCATCTATGGCGGTACGCCGCCCATGGTTCAGATGACGGGGTGCGAACTCCCGTTTGCCTGCAACTTCGGCGACACGGAGAACCCTTGCGAATTCAGCTCTTGTGCCGGTTGTGACCAGGTGGGAGCGTGCAACTACGATGCGGATGCCACCATTCCTTTGACCTGTGTCTACCCAGCCGTGGACTACGTGGATTGCGACGGCAACTGTCTCAACGACACCAACGCCAACGGCTTGTGTGACGAAACGGAAGTGTCCGGTTGTACCGATCCGCTGGCCTGCAACTACACCGATGGCGCCACGCTGGACGATGGCAGCTGCGAGAGCTTGAGCTGTGCCGGTTGTACCGACGAAGCGGCTTGCAACTACGACGCTGCAGCGAGCATCAACGATGATTCCTGTGACTACGTCAGCTGCTTTGGCTGCACGGATGACACGGCTTGCAACTACGACGCCACAGCCACCAATGACGATGGGGGATGTGCCTTCCCGGCCTCTGCCATTGTGGATTGCGACGGCAATTGCATCAATGACGCCAATGCCAACGGCATTTGCGACGAGCAGGAAGTCCTCGGTTGCACGGACTTGAATGCCTGCAACTTCAACGCTTCCGCCACCTTTGACGATGGCAGCTGTGAGAGCGCGAGCTGCGCTGGTTGTACGATTTCGACCGCCTGCAATTACGATGCTTCTGCCACGCTGAATGATGGCACTTGTGACTTCACCAGCTGCTTGGGCTGCGACGACGTCACAGCGTGCAACTACGATGCCGATGCGACCCAGAATGATGGCACCTGCGTTTACCCGGAGCCGGAGTACGACTGTGAAGGCGAATGCCTTGTGGACAGTGATGGAGACGGCATTTGCGATGCGTTCGACGGCAACTTCGACGGCTGCATGGATCCGCTGGCGTGCAACTATGAGCCGCTGGCCGACAACGACGATGGCTCCTGCGACTTCTGCAGCTGCTCCGGATACACCACGGATGTGGAGGGCTACGCTGTGGATGTGGAAGAGGTGGCCGTGAACGGAATTCCGGGCTACAATACCTACCGCATTTACATCACCACGCCGAATGCGACCGACCAGGTGAGCGCAGTGACCGGCCAAGGGGAGAACCCCATGATCGTGTCCTCGACGGGCGACTTCTACCAGCACCCGAATGGCGGCGTGTTCCCGAACGGCATCAACCCGATTCTGTTAGACTTCGTCCCGGAGATTCAATATGACAGCTGGTTCACGATCGGCATTGACGCTGTGCCCAACACCGCGCTTGGACAGACCAGCATCCAAGGCCTTCCTGAGCCTGAGCCGTGGAGCGCCCCGTTCGAGAGCGGCAGCGGATTCACCATTGACGATGTGATCGGTTCCGGTTGGTTCGTCAACCCCGATGCCACCAACGGCATTGCCGGAGACGACCAACGCGTGTTGCTCGCCCAGCTCACCACCAATGGCGAGCTCAGTGGCCAGTTCTATGTTCAAGTGTTCCCTGAAGGCAACAACCTCAATCAGGAGCGCGTGACCATCACCTTCGGTTGCAGCCAGTGCGGCTGTACCGATGCCACGGCCTGCAACTACTCTTCGACGGCGATCATCGATGATGAAAGCTGCTACTACCCGCAGTTTGGCTACGAGTGCGGCGACATTTGCCTCCTCGACAGCGAAGCCCCGGAGTTCACCGAAACACCGGAGGACGTGACGGTCAGTTGTACGGCCAGCATTGACGTGGTCTTCCCAGCGGCCAGCGACAACTGCCCTGCAGACCTCAGCTACAGCTACTCTGATGAAATCGTCGAAGGCCCCTGTGGCGAGACGTATGACATCATCCGGACCTATGTGGTCACCGACGTCTTCGGTTACTCGGATACCACAAGCCACATCATCCACGTGGTGGACGAGCAGGCTCCCATTTTCACGAATGTTCCGGCGGATGCCACCTTGGCTTGTGGTGACGATCTCCCGACGGCCCAGGCGGTCGCAGTCGACAACTGCAACGGGGTGACCGTGACCTACACGGATGAGATGACCGAGATCGGCTGTGGTGCAACGGGCACGATCGTCCGCCACTGGATGGCCACCGATGCTTGTGGCAACGTCCGCATGGACTCTACGGTCTACACCATCGTGGACAACATCGCCCCGGTGTTTGTGGACGTGCCTTCAGACGTGACCATCAGCTGTTCCGATGACTTTGGCTTCCCGATGCCGACGGTGACGGACGCCTGCGGTGATGTGAACCTCTCCGAGGACATGAGCACCGTGGCAGGAGATTGCGCCAATGCCTTGGTCATGACCCGCATCTTCACCGCGACGGATGCTTGCGGCAACAGCAGTGAAGCCACTCAGGTGGTGACCATCATTGACCAAGACGCTCCGACCATGGATACACCGGCGTCCAACCTCACCGTCGAATGCGACGGGATTGGCAACGCCGCCGCACTCAGTGCCTGGCTTGCCGATCAAGGCGGAGCTGTGGCCACGGACTTGTGTGGTGATGTGACGTGGACCAATGACCATGTGTCCTTGAGCGATGGCTGCGGCGCCAGCGGCAGCACGACGGTGACCTTCACCGCCACCGATGCTTGTGGCAACAGCACCAGCACGACGGCCACCTTCACCATTGAAGACACCACGGCACCGACCTTCACGGTTCCGGCTGATGTGACTGTGGATTGCGCTGCAGATACGGCGCCGGCTTCCACGGGGGATGTCTTGGATGCAGGAGATGCATGCGGAGACGTAACGGTGAGCTACAGCGATGTGGTGACCGATGGCAGCTTCTCTTTGGATGGCCTGACGGCAGACATCCGCGTTGAACTCCGACTCAATAACCTGGCTGCATTCCCGCGCGTCCTCGAGGCCACGCAAGTGACCATCGGCGATGGCATGGAGTTGACTGTGGACGATGAGGTGTCCAACCCCTTGAACCTGCGCGGTGCCTTGGGTGTGGACCTCTCCGGCGACATGGTGAACCTCGTGGTCCAGGATGTGATCACCTCGGAGAGCTACGACTATGTGGAAGTGCGTATCAGCAACCTGAATGGTGCTGGTGTAGTGGGCGCTGAAATGGTGTTCGACGCCATCCTTGTCGACCCGGCCTCTGCGGCATTCGACTTGTCCTTCTCCGGCGATGAGATTGTCATGAGCTGGACGGAATTGCCAGGCAGCATGCTCGCCATCAACGATGGGGGCACGGCAGCTGCAACCGCCCTTGGAGCAGCCAACTGCATTTCTCAGAATGTGATCACCCGGACGTGGACGGCCACCGATGCCTGCGGCAACAGTGCTTCCATGGATCAGGTCATCACCCTCGAGGACATGACGGCTCCGGTCTTTGACTTCACGCCGGCCGATGTCACCTTGGACTGCACCGAGAGCTACACGCGGGAGATGGCCACGGCCACCGATGCTTGCTCGGGTGTCACGGTGTCCTACGCCGACAGCGAAAGCTTCCCTTGTGAGGGCAGTCGCGTCATCGAGCGGACCTTCACCGCCACCGATGGCTGTGGCAACAGCAGCGTGCACATTCAGACCATCTCTTACCTCGACACCACGGCTCCGGCCTTTACGGTTGTGCCAGAGGATCTCCTGCTCGAGTGCAGCGAGGAGCTTCCGGTGACGGTGGCTGAAGCTGCCGACGACTGTGGCAGTGTGACCGTGACATATTCCGATGAGACGGTGGAAGGCGATTGCACGGGACACTACACCGTGGTGCGCACGTTCACGGCTGTTGACGGCTGTGGCAACAGCAGCAGCCATGTGCAGAACATCGTCTTCAACGACACGACCGCCCCTGTGGTCCTGACGTTCCCTGCGGACACGGCGTACCAGGTGGTGGCCGGAGAGGCCATCCCGGTGGAATTCCCCACCGCTGAAGATGCTTGTGGCCAGGTGGACATCACCTTCGCAGACTTGTGCACGGACATGGCCATTGGCGGCTTCGATGCCGTTCGCACGTTCACCATCACCGATGATTGCGGCAATTTCACAGAAGTGGCGCAGAACATCAGTGTCACGTTTGCCACGGGTTGTGACGACCCGACCGCGGTGAATTACGACCCGACGGCCCTCGCCGGAGATGGATCCTGTCAGTATGCAGGATGTACCAATCCCGAGGCGCTCAACTTCAACCCGCTCGCGGATGTGGACGACGGTTCTTGTCTCGTGGCCGACATCGAAGGTTGCATGGACCCCAGTGCCTGCAACTACTTCGAGGCAGCCAACGTGGACGACGGTTCTTGTGATTACTGCAGCTGTGTGAATGCGCCGGTCATCGACGGCTACAGCATCGAACTCGAGACCGTGGCAGAGAACGGCGTGCCAGGCACGACGACCTATCGCCTCTATGCCACCATGGTCAACCCGACGGACGTTCTGTCCAGCGTGGTGGGTGAGGCTGGCTTCGAGACCAACATCAACACGAGCACGACCTTCTACCAGGATCCGTTCGGAGGTGCCCTCGGTCAGGTGGTCAACCCGATCCTGTTCTCCATCCAGCCTGCGCTGGAGTACGACAGCTACGTGACCATCGGCCTGACGCAAGGTGCGGACCCCGCAGCAGGTGAGATTGAGGTGACGGCTGTGGAGAGTGACGGAGCCAACTGGGTTGGTCCGTTTGAAGACGGCGGCAACATCAACATCGGCGGTGCATTCGGTGGTGCTTGGTTTACGCTGAACGGCGCGTCGAATGCGGTGGCCGGAGACGACCTCAAGGTCCTGCTCGGTCAATTCACCACCAGCGGAACGCTCAGCGGCCAAATCAGCCTGCAGGTCTTCCCGGAGGGTGACGGTGAGAACGACCTCGTCATGACCTTCCCGATCGGCAACCCCGGTTGCGGCTGCACGGATGAGAGCGCCTGCAACTACGTGGACGTCGCCACCATCGAAGATGGCTCCGGCGACCCCACGAGCCGCGCAGGTTGTACGGTCGCCACGGCTTGCAACTACGACGCTTCGGCCAGCATCAACGACGGTTCCTGTGACTACT
>CALBSW010000094.1 GCA_937967465.1 uncultured Flavobacteriales bacterium | reverse complement strand
GCCAATGTGGGGGATGGCACGCTAAACGGCACTGAAGCCGACTACTGGACAACGGTCAATGTGGTGGACGGAAATGGTGCAAGTACAGATACCGTGTTCGACGGATTGTATCTCTTCGCAGAGTACACGTGGACCACACGACTGATTTCCGCCACGGGCTACGATCACGTCCGTGTCCAAGCTGAAATCACCGAGGATGGCACGTTGGAGTCGACGGATTACATCAAGGTTCGCTTGATCGAGGATGATGTTGCAGCCACAAGCACATTGGGCGAGATTGTGGACGACAGCGCCACGCCTTTCCCGGCGTACACCACAGTGGATGTCACACAAGGCACGAGTGCGAGCAACGTCCAAGTTCGCGTGGAGGCCTTAAACAATGCTGCCGGCGAATACCACACGTTTGACGATGTGGTAGTGTCCCTCTGGGGCAAGGAAGGGTGCACGGATTCCAATGCGAGCAACTATGCTGCTTCTGCGCAAGTGGACGATGGCGGTTGCACTTATGAATACGCCACGGCCTACAGTCGGTACGACGGGAATTTTGAAGACAAGATTTGGGCGGGCACTGCGTGTGGTGGCGATTGTGGATCGGCGCCCTTCTTCGACGCAAAAGCGGTTGCTGCCAATGCGCAAGGAAGCAGTACGTCATTCAACTATGTGATCTCTTCCGGGACGACGGTGACGGTCAACGGGACCACGACATCAACGGATGATCCGACCACACAGGATTTGTTTGTGCGGAACCTGACAGTGGAAGCGGGCGGAGCTTTGGTCATTCCCGCAGGCAAGCGTCTGCGCGTGATGGGCACATTCACAGATTTCGATGGCAACGGAGTCTCTGGTGCGGGTTCACTTTGCATCGATGGAGAGTTGACTTTCCCAACAGGGGAAGGTGCTCCGGATGTGGTGACCGTGTTTGACTTCATGCTACCGGATGCCAACAGTGTTCTCAATGTCCCCGATGGCAAGACGCTGCTCGTCAAGGGAGACCTCGCCTTCGGAAGCGTGGATCCCAATGCTGTGTCGGGCTTGGTGAAGCTCGGAGGTACGGTAGCCCAGACGATTTCCGGAGATGGTGCGACGCTGGATGAGCTGCAGATTTCCAATACGGCAGGTGTGACCGTGTCGGATTCGCTGGAGATTCAAGGCCGACTGACGTTGGACGAGAGCACCACATTGGACATGGGCAGCAATTGGCTGGTCTTCGCCTCGAATCCGGCGTCGGGTGAAGGGGAAGAAGAGAAGACGGCTGTGCTCGACATGATTCCAGCGTCGGCCTCCTTGACCGGTGCCACTTCTGGAGGCCGCATGGCGTCCAGTGCCAATGCCGCCGCCAAAGTGCAGGTCGAGCGCTACATCGCGTCCGACTCAGATGGTCAAACCTTCGGGGGTTATACGCTGTTTGCCTCGCCTATTGACGGTGCATTGGTTGGTGATCTCGACAACATTGATGGTTTTTATCTCGCGGGATGGGATGACACCGATTACCCGACGACCATTTCTACGATCTTGTTCTGGGACGAAGCGAACAGCACCTTCTTGGAGCCGACCAGCAATAGTCAGTCTCTTTCCCAGTATGGAGGCGCATGGATTTTGATTGCAGGTTTCCAGACCCCCACCATGGTGACTTCGGGTGCATTGAATAGCCATGTGGAGAACACGTCCAAGACGTTCAATTTGACTCGTGTTGGATCAGCCACCGAATACAAGGGATGGAATTTGGTTTACAATCCGTACCAAGCCAGACTGGATTGGGACTCTGTCATGGCCCACACGGGAAATGCCGCTCTCATTGAGGACCAGTACGCTGTATACGATTCTCAATTGAAGGAGTTCGTGCGATTCAGTAGCACCAACACCAACTTTACAACTGCAGAACAGTGCATCGAGCCGGGTCAGTCGTTCTGGGTGAGGGTGAAGCCAGAAGCGTTTACCGGGGGACAGTTCCAGTTGAATCCC
>CALBSW010000093.1 GCA_937967465.1 uncultured Flavobacteriales bacterium | reverse complement strand
CCCTGTCTCGGCCACGCACACATCCTTGTAGTCGACCCAGCCTTGTTTCAGTCGGGTGGTCAGGCGATACTCCAGCCGTTCCGCGTCGTACTCCATGCGAAAGGCGGGATCCAGTGTCCAACCGGACAGCGCGCCAAACACGTAGACTTCCGGCACCTCGCCGAAGTTCTTGTGGTCCAATCGAAAGGTGACGTCCAGGTACTCCGAAGTCAGCTCGACATCATCGAAGCGGTCGTTGTGGACCGTGAAGGCCCCTTTGAGGTCGGGCCGGGAGGTCTGCAGCTTGAATCGGCGTGAAGCGTCGCGTCCAAGCTGGAACTGCCAGGGCAACCCGCTGCCTGCATCGGGTTCGGTCATCTTCTCGATGCCCGGCGCCAGGTAGGCGAGCGACTTGAGGTCCGCCGAACGCCAACGGTCTCCGCCATCAAAGGTCAGCGCTGGATCCATTGAAAAGGTCAGAAACTCACCGCGCAGCTGGTTGGCTGGGATGTCGTGAACGGAGTGCAGCCAATCGCCGTTTTGCATCACACTCAGGCGCACCTCTTGCATCGGGTTGAACCAGCGGTGTCCGGGCAGCAGCTCGACCTCGGCTTCGACGCGTTGGTGCGTGGGCACCTTGTCGGCTTCCATGGGGCGACGCAGGTTGGGTTGGACATTGGACAGACGCTCGTACACCACGAGTCGGCGCAGGATGATCACGGCATCCGGGTCTCCGGCCTCGTGGACGATGAGCAGGTAGTGTCCGCTTCGGGTGGGGCGCAAATCCCGGGAGGGAATGGGAGAGGAGACGTGAGCGAATGGAATGGCGCCGCCAAAGCTGTTTTCGACTTGATCAAGGTCGTCCGGTGCCCAGCCTTCGAGAAAATCCCAATCGGTCAAATCCGTGAAGCCCGACCAGTCTGAGAGGCAATGCACCAAGGTCCATTCGTGGTCGGGCCAGTTGCCACTGAGGTCATCATAGCGAAGCACCAAACCGGCATCGCCACCCAATTCCATGAACGGACCACCCAGCGGCGCACCGGGAGGGTGCAGGCGAACCGATTTGATGTGCGGGGCGGTGAACGCCACGGGCACCTGAGCAGAGATTGCGGCGAACAGGCCGAATACGCCCAGCTGGGCCAGGCAAAAGGCATGGATCACCTGCCGTCTGAAGGGAGAAAATGGGAAGGGACGCACCGTGCGAAATTACCGGTTGTCCGCACTTCCGCACCGAATGTGGACAAGGGGGAGCAGGCTGTGCCCCTCGACCGGGTCAGATGGGCTTTCAGGCTGTACATTTGCGGCGCAAATCCCGCACGTATCCTGCACATGCCTGCACCCGTCAAGATCCGGAAAGGCCTGGACATTCGCCTGAAAGGCGGCGCCCACGGCGACCTCCATGCCCTCTCCACTGCAGACCGATTCTCGCTGCACCCCACCGATTTCCACGGTCTCATTCCCAAAATGGCCGTGAAGGCAGGCACCTCCGTCCAGGCCGGGGATGTCCTGTTCACGGACAAGAAGAATCCATCCATCCAATTCGTCAGCGCCATCTCCGGCACGGTGCAAGAGCCGGTACGCGGCGAAAAGCGCCGCATCCTGCGCGTGGACGTGGTGGCTGGAGGAGAAGGGGAAGTCACCTTCCAGGGCCTCTCGGCGGGCAGTGCTTCCGCCGAAGACGTGCGAAGTGCCATGCTCGCCCACGGTTTCTGGCCGATGCTCCGCCAGCGTCCCTTCGACGTGATGCCGGGACCAGACAGCCAGCCGCGCGACATTTTCGTCAGCACCTTCGATTCTGCGCCGCTCGCCCCCACAGCAGAGCAAGTGGTCGGTGACCGTTTGGATCAGGTGCGCCAAGGACTCGCCTTCTTGAATACCCTGCTGGGAGACGGCAAGAAGGTTCAACTCGGTGTCCGCTCTGGCGACAACACGTTCGACGGCATGTCCGAGGCGGACATCACCGCATTCGCCGGACCTCACCCGGCTGGCAACGTGGGCGTGCAAATCCACAGCGTGGCCCCCATGAACAAGGGCGAAGAAGTGTGGACGCTCAGCATCCAGGACGTCGCCAACATCGGCGAGGGCCTGTCCGCTGGCCGCTACGTCGGACGTCGGGTGGTGGCACTGACGGGAAGCCGCAGCCAGCCTGCACTCTTGTCCACCACCATCGGCACTCCGATGGCCGACCTTGTCAAAGACCGCGTGATGATGGAAGACACCCGTGTCATTTCAGGCAACGTGCTCACCGGTACCCAGCGTGGAGAGGAGGGCGCACTCGGCTTCTTCGATCAACAGGTCACCTGCATCCCCGAAGGCCACGAGCCGTTGTTTTTCTTGACCAAGGGCTGGCTCGGTCCTGGCCTGGACAAGTTCAGTGCCTCCCGCGCCTTCCCGACGTGGCTGATGCCGAAGTCCAAGGAATTCGACCTCAACACCAACAACAATGGAGAGGAGCGGGCCTTCGTGGTCAGCGGCCAGTACGACGCCGTGTTCCCCTTTGACATTTACCCAGTCCAGCTCATCAAGTCCATCATGGTCGGTGACATCGACCGGATGGAGAAGCTTGGGATCTACGAAGTGGCCCCTGAGGACTTCGCCCTGTGCGAATACGTCTGTACGTCCAAGCTTGCTGTCCAGGACATGGTTCGGAAAGGCTTGGATCAAATGATCGCCGAATTCGCCTGACCGCAACCCAGTAGAAGCACATCATCATGAAGGCACTGCACAAACTCATCGAAGAGCGCGTCAAGCCCAACTTCACCGGAGAGGGCAAACTCAAGCGCTTCTGGGTCGTCTTTGACGCCCTGGAGACCTTCCTCTTCACTCCGGGTCACACCACCTCCAAGGGGGTGCACGTCCGGGATGGCATCGACCTGAAGCGGACCATGTTCCTCGTCATCGTGGCCATGGTTCCGGCGCTGTTGTTCGGCACCTGTAACATCGGATACCAGTACTTCCTCAGCCTCGGCGAGATCACCACGGCCGATCCGTGGAACGCCATGCTGCTCGACAAGCTGATTGTGGGCGCCATCAAGGTGGTCCCTCTCATTGTCGTCAGCTACGCGACCGGCCTCGGCATCGAGTTCGTCATCGCGGGCATGAACGGTCATGCCATCAACGAGGGCTTCCTCGTCAGCGGCATGCTCATCCCGCTCATCATGCCGGTCGACGTTCCATTGTGGATGGTCGCCGTCGCCACGGCTTTCGCGGTGCTCATCGCCAAAGAGGTCTTCGGTGGCACGGGCATGAACATCCTCAACGTGGCCCTCACGGCCCGCGCCTTCCTCTTCTTCGCTTACCCGAAGCAGATGTCCGGTGAAATCTGGATCCACGACGTCATGGCCTCCAAGGCCGGCGGTGTGCTGGCCGATGGATACACCGGCGCCACGGCATTGGGTCAATTGGCCAATACGGTGGGCCAACCGGTCAACGGTGAAGTATCCAATGGCGTCATGGCCATGTTTGCGGACGGGGGCATGTTCTCCTTCATGAACTGCTTCATTGGCACGATTCCCGGATCTGTGGCGGAAACCAGTGCCCTCGCAGCCCTCATCGGTGCTGCACTCCTCATTTGGACGGGCATCGGCAGCTGGCGCATCATCTCGAGCTTCATCGTCGGTGGACTCGTCATGGGCGTCATCTTCAACCAGCTCGGCCTCAACGCTTACATGACCATTGGACCGGTTCACCAAATTGTGATGGGCGGATTCATGTTCGGTGCGGTCTTCATGGCCACCGACCCTGTGAGCGCCGCGCAGACCAACACAGGCAAGTGGATCTACGGATTCCTCGGTGGATTCTTTTCCATCATGATCCGCGTCTTCAACCCAGCTTACCCCGAGGGCGTCATGATGGCCATCCTCTTCATGAACGTGATGGCACCGACCATTGACCACTACGTGATCGAAGCCAACATCCGCCGCCGCGAAAAGCGCCTCGCCGCCACCGCTGCCGTCGCCTGACCCTGAATTAAGACCACATGGCATTCAACAAGAACTCCAACGGGTACACCTTCATCTTCGCCATCGTGATGGTGGTGATGGTGGGGGCCATCCTCGCGTCGCTGAGCCTCTCGCTCAAGCCGATGCAGAAGGCCAACCAGGCCGAGAAGAAGATGATGAACATCCTCGGCGCCATCGGCGTGCCGAGCGAGCGCGGTGCAGTCGAGCCGGTCTTCGCCGAGTACGTGACCGAGCGCATCTCCATCGACAGCGAAGGCCGCCAGGTCAACACCATGGGCGGATCTGTGGACCCCACCAACGCGGAGGATCCCTTCAACATCGACGTGAAGAAGGACTACCGCAGCAAGGCGCCGGCCAGCGAGCTGTCGTTCCCGCTCTTCGCGTGCCAGAAGGACGGGCAGGACCTCTACGTGGTGCCGGTCGTCGGCAAGGGCCTCTGGGGTCCGATCTGGGGCTACGTCGCCCTCGAGTCCGACATGGAGACCATCTACGGCGCCGTGTTCGACCACAAGACGGAGACCCCGGGCCTCGGTGCCGAAATCAAGGAGGGCTTCTTCCAGGCGCCGTTCAAGGGCAAGAAAATCAACAAGGTCGCTCCCCACTTCGCCGTGGTGAAGGGCGGTGCGCCGACCACGGACTACAGCGTGGACGGCATCACCGGCGGCACGATCACCTCGAAGGGGGTGGGTGAGATGGTCGACCGGACCATGGGCATCTACCTCAAGTATTTCCAATCCGCTCCGAAAGCACAGAAGTGATGAGCACCGAAACGACCCCCGCAGTCGAGAAGAAGGAGTCGCTGTTCTCGAAGAAGAACCGCAAGCTCCTGACCGATCCGCTCGACGACAGCAACCCCATCACGGTGCAGGTGCTCGGCATCTGTTCCGCCCTCGCCATCACGGTGCAGGTGCAGCAGGCCGTCATCATGTCCCTCGCCGTGCTCTTCGTGATGATCGGCGGCAACGTCATCGTGTCGCTGATGCGCAACATCATCCCGGACCGCATCCGCATCATCGTCCAGCTCGTGGTGATCGCCTCGCTGGTGATCATCGTGGACGAGGTCCTCAAGGCCTACAGCCCGGACATCTCCGAGAAGCTGTCCGTCTTCGTCGGCCTGATCATCACCAACTGCATCATCATGGGCCGCCTCGAGGCCTTCGCCCTGGGCAACAAGCCAGGACCGTCCATGCTCGACGCGGTCGGCAACGCCATGGGATACGCCTGGATTCTGCTGGCCGTGGCCCTCGTCCGCGAGGTGTTCGGCAGCGGCGCCATCAGCTTCCCGGGTGTCGGCCAGGTGAAGTTCCTGCCCGAGGGCTGGTTCTACGCCAACGGCGGCTTCTATGAGAACAACAACCTGATGATCCTGCCGCCCATGGCGCTCATCACCGTGGGGGTGATCATCTGGATCCAACGTGCCCGCAACCGCAGCCTCATCGAGGAGAACTGAACCCCAGACCTGAACTGACATGGAATACCTCAGCATTTTCGTCAAGGGCATCTTCGTGGAGAACATGATCTTCGCGTACTTCCTGGGCATGTGCTCGTACCTCGCCGTCTCCAAGACGGTGAAGACGGCCGTCGGCCTCGGATTCGCCGTGATCTTCGTCCTCGGCATCACCGTCCCGATCAACTACCTCCTCGAGAACTTCGTCCTCAAGGAAGGCGCGCTCACCTGGCTCAGCCC
>CALBSW010000092.1 GCA_937967465.1 uncultured Flavobacteriales bacterium | reverse complement strand
GGTCCACCAGCACCTCGACTTCCGACTCGAAATCCCGCTCACAACCCTCAGCCGTGACTGTCACCTCTACGCTGTATGTGCCCGGCTGCGGGAAAGTCAACCCTTGGAGGACACTGCCCGCATCCACGGCCGCGGATCCAGGTGCGTAGTCCCATTGGAACGTCGCGTTGGGGTCCGTAACACCAATGGCCTCCAGGGTGAAGCTGTGTTCTTCAAAGCACTCGGGGTCCGGTGTCTCGAAAAAGGGTTCAAGCAACCACGCCACCTCGAACACTTCCGTGGTCGTGTCCGGACATTGGAAATCCGCGAGCGTCACCAATTGCACCGTGTACGTCCCTGGGCCATCATAGGTCCAAGTGGGGAAGGCGTCATAACTGACATCCAGATTTCCAGGTTCCCCGAAATCCCACACATAGCCAGAACCGCCCACGCTGCTGTTCTCGAAGTTGAGGGTGAATCCCGTGCAGAAATCGACTTGCGGAACAATTCCAGAAGTCGGTGGGGGCGGTGGGGTCCAATCCAGCACACCGCTGCCCACGCATCCATTTTGGACAATGGTCAACTCCGCCTCGACATCCTCAATTTCCGGAAAACCGATGCCTCCCGGAGTGGCGAGGTTGCTGGCACTGCTCGAGGCGAGGTTGCCAAATTCCCACGAGAAGTCCGCTCCGTTGTAGGTCTCCGCCGTTCCGAAGTCAAACACCGGTGTCCCAGAGGAGCAATCGAAACCCGTCACCTCGAGCTCTGGATTGACCGGAGCGAAGACATCATAGACCGACGTGCTCGTGTCTGCGCAGGGCCAACCTGGATTGGCCACCAACGTCACCGTGTAGGTTCCCGGCTCCGGAAAGGTGTAGCTCGGGTAGGCGAGGTTCGACGTATCCGATTCGATGCCAGGCACACCGAAGTCCCAATGGAAAAAGGTGGCGTTCACCGAGAATTGCTGAAAATCGATGGTCTCTCCAATGCACAACTGACTGCCCGTCTGGATGGCGACATTGGAACTGATGTTGGGGTCGCACAATGTGACATTGAACTGGAAGTCACGATTGGACGTGCTCAACAGCACGCCATCCCGCCATTCCTCTACGCAAATGCCAATCACATACTGCCCCGCAGTGGTCGGCTGACCCGTGATGAAGCCCGTCACAGGGTCAATGGACAGGGCGGGGTCACTGTCAATCGGATAGGTCGCACTGTAACCCGCTGCCCAGTTCACATCTGTGTAAGGCGGTCCGTTGGGCGGGTTGGGCGCAGGTTGGTTGGGCGTGCCACCAAACATGGGCGAACAGAACGTGTACGCCAAGCTGTCGCCATCCGCATCCGTGGCGCTGTGGTCGAAAAAGAAGTCGAACCCGGCACAGAGGGCCACCGGTGGTAAGCTGTTGAATACCGGACTGCTGTTCGGGGCCTCCGTCTGGTTGGTGCCGGGAATTTGCGTTGTGAAGGTGGCCCCGGCATCGTCCGGCGCATTGAGGTTGATGATCGACGGATTCCGACAACACCGTTGGTAGCTCAAGGTGAAGCCGTTGGGAGACTCCCCAATGTCCACCACCTGCTGGTACACCGCCTGCTCCACACACACCGAGGGTGGAGGCGTGCCACACGGGTTCTCCAGAACCACGGGCACTTCATTGACGTTCTGAAAGGAGAGGGGGATGCTGACCGAATTGACCAACTGTCCGTTAGCATTGAAAATGCCGACCGCAGCAGCGTCGTCAAAACCGGTTCCATTTTGGTTGGTCGGGCCACAATCGCGGTACACCACCAACCGGATGCGATAGGATCCATTGCCCAAGTCTTCATAACTGATTTCACCGCCGACGATGTGCGTCGCCCATGCGGAGCTCCCCAAAAAGCTCAGAAGCAGGCAGATGCAGGATTTGAGAAAGCGTTGGCGCATGGACAGGACTACAGTTCGACAAAGTAACCGCCTCTGGGCTTTCAAGTTGCGCGGACTCACAAACTTCTTGCCGTGTGTCGAGCCGGGGCTCACATGTGCGAACTTTGAAGCATTCGCTACAACCGCGGATGCCATTTCATGATTGACACGCACGACGCCGACCAACCGTTGGCCCCCTCCGATGCGTCCCAGCCCGATCAGGGCCACAAAGAAGCCGAGGCGCAGGACGCGCCGACCCGGGACGCCCAAGACGAATCCTCCGACGCCGAAGCGGCACCCGACGAACCCCCCAAACTCCCCTTCAAGGAATTGCCCCTCTGCGACGCGGTGCAGGAAGGCCTCGACGCCATGGGTTTCGAAGTCGCCACTCCCATCCAGACCATGGCCATCCCGCCCATCACCGAGGGGCGAGACCTGATCGGCATCGCCCAAACGGGAACCGGCAAGACCGCCGCCTTCCTGCTTCCGACGATGCACAACATCCACGAGGCCGGCGGCGGAGACCACATCAAATGTCTCATCATCACGCCGACCCGGGAACTCGCCCTGCAGATTGACCAGGCCTGTGAGGGCTTCGGATATTTCTCCGGCACATCCAGTGTGGCCATCTACGGTGGTGGCAGTGGAAGCGATTTCGACCGCGAGAAGAATGCCCTCACCACAGGTGTCGACATCGCCATCGTCACCCCCGGCCGGATGATCAGCCACATGAACCTGGGCTACGTGGACCTGAGCAAACTCGACGTCCTCATCCTCGATGAGGCGGACCGCATGCTCGACATGGGCTTCCTCGGCGACATCAACCGCATTGCCGAGCACTGCAACCCCGAGCGCCAGACCCTGCTCTTCAGCGCCACGATGCCCGACCGCATCGGCAAGCTCGCCAAGTCGATGCTCAAGGATCCTGTGACGGTCCAGATCGCCCTGTCCCGCCCAGCGGAAAAGGTCATGCAGGTGGCCTATCCGGTCCACGACGACCAGAAGCCCAAGCTCCTCGTCAGCCTCCTCAAAGACCGCGGTCTCGAATCCGTCATCGTCTTCTCCAGCCGGAAGCGCAGCATTGGCATCATCGCCCGCTCGCTGTCCAAGGCCGGACTCAATGTGGGCTCCATCAGCTCGGACCTCGAGCAGAAGGACCGCGAAGACGTCATGCGCCGGTTCCGCAACCGGAAGGTCAACGTCCTCGTCGCCACCGACGTCGTGAGCCGCGGCATTGACATCGACAACATCGAGATGGTCATCAATTACGATGTGCCGCCGAATGAAGAGGACTACGTGCACCGCATTGGCCGAACGGCCCGCGCGGGTCGCGGTGGTGTGGGCATCACGCTCATCACGCCAGGCGAGATGCGCAACTTCGCCAAAATTGAAAAGCTCATCGACATGGAGGTCCGGAAGGAACCCCTGCCGGAAGAGTTGGGAGAAGGCCCTGCATACGATCCGAATGCCCCATCCGACCGCGGTGGTCGTGGCGGACGTGGTGGCGGAGGTGGCCGTGGCCGTGGCGGCGATCGCCGCGGTGGAGGCGGAGGTCGTGGACGCGGCCGTGGCCGTGGCGGGGACCGTCGCCGGGGCCGAGGTGGTCAAGGCGGTGGCGGAGATCGACCGCAAGGCCAGAATCAAGGCGGCCAGGGTGGCCATGGCGAAGGCGGCAACAAGAAGCGTCGCAAGAATCGCAGCGGCAAGCGCCGCGGCGGCGGAGGAGGCGGCCAACAAGGCAGTCAGCAGGGTGGAGGCCAATCCCAAGGTTGACCATGGCCGAGTATGATGACACCGACCTCGTTGGCAGGCTGAGTCCAGAAGAGTTCCGCGTTCTGCGCCGCAACGGCACCGAACGGCCTTTCACCAGCGGGCTCAACCAGGAAACCCGGAAAGGGAATTACCACTGCAAAGTCTGCGACACCGCCCTCTTTGCGCACAGCGCCAAATTCGACGCCGGATGTGGCTGGCCCAGCTTCGACCAAGAAATCGAGGGAGCCAGGGTGACCCGCATCCGGGACACATCACACGGCATGATCCGCGTTGAAATTCGCTGCGCGGAATGCGACTCGCACCTCGGCCATGTGTTCCCTGACGGACCGACCGAGACGGGAACCCGCCATTGCGTCAACGGCGTCTGCCTGACCTTCCGTCCGGAGGAATAACGAGGGCTTAGCGACGCTTGCGCTGAGTTTTGCGCCCCGGGGAATTCCGGCCTCCCACCTGTTGGTTGGACATGCGTTGCTGCATTCGTTTCCGGAATTGGCTTTGGAATTTCTTTCGAGCCTCCACACACCGCACCGCAAAGGCCGGGTCAAATGCAGCGGCGATATCCCGCACAAAACTAGCCGACAATCGTGCCTGCTGAACTTCAGCCTCTTCGAGTTCGCGCAACCGAGTCTCGAATTCATCCGCAGCGCCTTCCCCGATGGACGTCAATGCGATCTGCGCCTCTCGTTGGGCGTCCGTCAACGTGCGCAATTGCTCCATGTGCGCATTGTATATCGGCCAAAACACCTGGGCAGACGCTGCATCCAATTCCAACTCCTCGGTCAAGAAGCCGACAGCCATGGCCTCCATGCGCTCCCGGATGGCCTCA
>CALBSW010000091.1 GCA_937967465.1 uncultured Flavobacteriales bacterium | reverse complement strand
GGTGGCGAAATTGGTAGACGCGCAGTCTTCAGGCGGCTGTGCCTTCGGGCGTGCTGGTTCGAGTCCAGTTCTGGGTACTTCAAGGCCGTTCCTCGGATGAGGGACGGCCTTCTTTTTTGGCCCTATCAGAATGTGCTGACGTATCCCTGGCGGCCCCTGCTTCGTAAGGGCACCATGCACTTGATGAAACCCCTCACGTTCGCCCTGATCACGATCGGGCTGTTTTCCTGCACCCCCGAGACCTACCTCGATCCGATTCCCGGCGGGCCAGACGCAGTACAGGTCAAACCGGACGCCACCGACGGTCCGGCCGGATTCACCAGCAGCGACGCCACATCCGACGCCCTGCCCGATCTGCGCATGGACACCCCCTACACCTGGACTGGATGCCACGGCGAAGGCCGCATGACCTTCCGTGCAGATTCCACCATGACGTGGGACATCGACGGACAGGTGTTCGACTCCCCCTACCTGCTCGACAAGAGCGGCGATGTGGAGCGACTCTACCCTGGATGCAGCGAAGACTGCGAAGAGATGATCGCCTACCGGTATGACGACACCGAGAAAGCGTGGCGCCAGTGGGACGGATTCTGCTGGTACGACCTGAAGCTCGTCCCCTGAAGCAATACCGTCAGAGGTACACGACGCCGGCTGCGACCGTCAGGCGGGTTCCCGGATCGACCAAGATGAAGGAGCCCGTCGTGCGGTTGCGGCGGTAATCGTCCACCAGCAAGGGAGCCGCTGTGCGGATGCGCACCCGAGCGATGTCGTTCATGCCGATTTCCACATCGTCTTCGATGCGGTGGAGCGTGTTGATGTCGAGCTTGTAGACGACCTCCTTGACCACGGCCTTGGCTTCCCTTGAAGTGTGGCGCACTTCGAAGCGGGTGCCCGGCCGCATGGGCTGTTCGGACAACCAGCAAATGCGGGCGTCCAGGTCCTGAATGCTGTCCGGCTGGTTGTTCTCGCGAACGAGCATGTCGCCGCGACTCAGATCGATGTCATTGGCGAGGGTCATCACCACGCTCTGTGGCGGGAAAGCCTTCTCCACCTTCTTGTCGCCGATGGCGATGGAGGTCACCGTGCTGCTCAAGCCACTCGGCAGGGCCACCACCTCGTCGCCCACCTTGAAGACGCCGCCGGCCACGCGGCCGGCATAGCCGCGGAAGTCACGGTCGGCATCGGTCTGGGGCCGGATCACGTATTGGACCGGGAATCGGCAATCCTGCAGATTGCGGTCGGCCGCGACGTGCACGTGCTCCAAGTGGTGCAGCAGGGTCGGTCCATCATACCACGGCATGTGCTCTGATCGGTCCACCACATTGTCCCCTTGCAGGGCGCTGATCGGGATGAACTTGATGTCGGGAATGTCGAGCCGGCTGGAGAAGCTGCGGAAGGCGTCGACGATCTCGTCGTAGCGCTCCTGGCTCCAATCCACGAGGTCCATCTTGTTGACGCAGACCACCATGTGCTTGATGCCGAGGAGGTGCGTGATGAAACTGTGGCGGTGCGTCTGCTCCAACAACCCGGCGCGCGCATCGACCAGGATGATGGCGAGGTCGGCCGTGGAGGCGCCCGTCACCATGTTGCGGGTGTATTGGATGTGGCCCGGTGCGTCGGCGATGATGAATTTGCGGCGGGGCGTGGCGAAGTAGCGGTAGGCCACATCGATGGTGATGCCCTGCTCGCGCTCAGCGCGGAGGCCGTCCGTGAGGAGCGAGAGGTCGGCCCCGTCCGTGCCGCGCTGCGTCGATGCCTGCTCGATGGATTCGAGCTGGTCCTCAAAGATGGTCTTGCTGTCGTACAACAGGCGGCCAATCAACGTGCTCTTGCCGTCGTCGACGCTGCCTGCCGTGATGAAGCGGAGAAGTCCTTGTTCCATGTGTCTCGGATCGTTTGCGCTCAGAAGTACCCCTCCTTCTTGCGGTCCTCCATGGCCGACTGGCTGCGCTTGTCGTCCATGCGGCCACCGCGCTCCGTCTTTCGGGCTGCGGCCACCTCGCCGATGATCTTCTCGAGCGTGTCAGCATCGCTCTCCACGGCCCCCGTGATGGTCAGGTCGCCGAGGGTCCGGAAGCGGACTTGCAGCTTCTCCGGCTTCTCGTCTGGGCGGAGATTCAGGTACTCACTGTGGGCCAAAATCTGGCCGTTGCGGCGGACCACCTCGCGTTCGTGGGCGAAGTAGAGGCTGGGGATGTCGATGTTCTCCCGCAGGATGTAGTTCCAGATGTCCAACTCCGTCCAGTTGTTGAGCGGGAAGACCCGGAAATGCTCGCCGGGCTGGTGCTTGCCGTTGTAGAGGTCCCACAGCTC
>CALBSW010000090.1 GCA_937967465.1 uncultured Flavobacteriales bacterium | reverse complement strand
ACCATGAGGGTGGCAAAGAGGAGCTCCGCGGCCGGGGCCATGCCGTGCAGCCCGATGCCGCACCCCGATCCGCCGGCGATGCCGGCCACGTGGGTGCCGTGGGTGGAATAGGAGTAGACGTTGGCGGTGTCGCTGCCCATCGCCATCAAGTCCGCTGGCGTCTCGGCCACTGTGCCGTACTCAAAGCCGGCCGGGGCGGGACCGGATTGGCGGTATTGGTCCCACGCGCCCCGGATCCGCGTGGACGTGAGGGTGGTGTCGTAGAAGTTGGGGTGGGTGTAGTCGAATCCCCAGTCGAGCACGCCGATCAAAACGCCCTCCCCGTGAAAGGCCTGGGGCAATCCAAGCCCGGCATGGACGCTGTCGACCCGCGTTCCGACCCGCGCCCGCTCCAGGTCGGGCACCGCTTTCGAGGCCAGCTCGATCCGGTCCATCGGCAGCCCGTCAAGGAGCTCGAGGTGGAAGGCGTCGATTCGGAAGGACGCGATGCCATACCGGCAGGTGCCCGGCGTGATGGCGGGCTCGGCCACGGCCCATTCGACCCATTCTTCTGCCGTGATCAGGTCATCCAGTCGGCCGATGAACCCGACGGTGGGGCGTTCGTCCACCCAGGCCACCGGGTATTGACCCGAAGCCGCGTCCAGAAAAGCCTTGGTATCTGAATTCAGGATGGTCAGGGCTTCGAGCTCGTTCACCGCTTGTCGCGCCACCATGGGGAGTTGTGGTTGCTGAGCAGCGAGGCTCTGGAGCAAGGTCATGGCGAATAGGGTGAGGCAGAACCGAATCACAGGCATGGCCGAAAATTACAGTCCGAGGAGAGGCGAAGGGGACCGGGTCCTCAGGAATGCGCATCTTGAAGGCATGAAACTGCGCCCGTGCTTGTCCCTCGCTGCGATGTTGTCGTGGAGCGTCCTTTCCGTCTTCGCCCAGTGTCCGGATTGTGAGATCGACCCCAATTGCGGCTCGGCCGATGGCTTCCCCACGCTGTGTCCGGAGACCTTGCCTGCCGGGACTGCAGGGGAACCCTATGAAACGGGGGTCAGTGTGTCGATTCCCGCAGAGATCACGGACCCCGGTTCGGGCTTGGTGGCGTCGCTCAATTCGGTGACCATCACCAGCGTCACCGGACTGCCACCCGGGATGGACCTGACCTTCGATGACGAAGACGGTGTTTACGAGCCGGCCGCAGGCCAGACGGCGGGATGTGCCACCTTGTGCGGAAATCCGCCGTTTCCTGGGGTGTTCGACATTCAGTTGAGCATCCTCGCCGTGGTGACGGCGTTGGGATTCGAACAGGAGGTCACAGAGACCTTCAGCCTGACGCTCGTCATCGACCCTGGGGCGGGCGGGACGTCCTCCTTCACCTTTGAGCCAGCGGCTGGATGCGGGGAAGTGTGGGCCCATTTCGAGGCCACCGTGTTCGGCGAGGGCAACCAGTTCACGGACCACCAGTGGACGTTGGGGGGCAATGGCGTGGCGGAAGGTCCCGTCTTGGACAGCATCCTCTTCAGCGCCGCCGGAATGCAGGACATCACCTTGCAGACGACCATCCTCGACCAGGTCCTGCAGCAGGTCCAGCTTTTCAGCACCGGCGGGGGCGGTTGGGACGATTTCTTCGGCAACCCGGATCCGTACTTCACCTTGAAAGACGGGAATGACAACGTGGTCTACACTTCCAGTACAGTGGACGATGCGGGCTCGGCGACGTGGACCGGACTGAACGTGGTCCTCAACAATCCGCCTTACGCCCTCGACTTCTACGATGAGGACCTGCTCGACGGAGACGATTGGCTTGGTTGGGCGCCCTTCACGCCGAATGGCCCCGGCACGATTTCCGTGGACGCCAACCCGAGCAACGCGCAATTGACAATCGGCCTGGATCCAGTGGTGACTGTGGAGGATGCTGCGGAGTTGGTGGTGCACCCCTTGCCTGAAGTGGACATCGTCCTCGACGGGGAGGACGGTTTGGCTTGCCCCAATGACAGCTTGCTCCAGTACACCTGGTTCTGGTCAGGGGCGACCGTGGCCAGCGGGCCGGAGCCGGCGATTCAACCTTTGACAAGCGGCTGGCACACCGTGCTGGCACTCGATTCCAACGGGTGCTCCGCGACATCCGATTCCATCCTCTTCTGCCTGCCCGACGCCACCATGCCGTTGACGCTCAACGCTGCCAACGGCATCCCCATGGGACTTGAGACCAGTGTGGACCATCCTTGGTGGGCTTGGTCTTTCAATGGGATGCTGGCCGACACCCTGTTTGCAGGCGGGCACGTCTGGTTTCCGGTAGAGAGCGGTTGGTACGGCGTCGAATCGGTGTCCAGTTTGGGCTGCCCATTGGCCAGCGATTCCCTTCTGGTGTGCTGGCCCGTCGAGGCGCCCGAGGTCATCCAGGACGCGGCGGGAGACCTGGTCATCGAGGGGGATTTCGCGTCGGTCCAATGGTGGCTGGATGGCGAAGCGCTCGATGGAGAAACCGGGCTGGTCCTGTCTGGCGCAGAGGAGGGGGTCTACGCGGTGTGGGTGACGGACTTTGCCGATTGTCCCGGTGCCGTTTCCGACTCGCTCGTTTACGTCGGAATCGCGGAATCTAGAACCGGATGGGCGTGGACTGTGACGCCCAACCCGGTGGAGACGAG
>CALBSW010000089.1 GCA_937967465.1 uncultured Flavobacteriales bacterium | reverse complement strand
TCGGTGATGGTGTGCTCCACCTGGATCCGGGTGTTCATCTCCATGAAGTAGAAGTTCCGGTCGGCATCGACGAGGAATTCCACCGTGCCGACACCTTCGTACTTCACGGCCTCACCCGCGGCGATGGCGGCTTGTCCCATCTTCTCCCGGAGGTCGTCGGTCATGAACGGCGACGGGGTCTCCTCCACCAGCTTCTGGTGGCGACGCTGGATCGAGCAGTCCCGCTCGGACAGGTGGCAGCACTTGCCGTTCTGGTCGCCGGCAATCTGGATTTCGATGTGGCGGGGCTCCGTCACGAACTTCTCCATGTACATGCCGTCGTTGCCGAAGGCAGCTCCGGCCTCGCGGCGGGTGGTGTCCCAGGCGTCAGCGGTGTCGTCGTCGTTGTGGCAGACGCGCATGCCCCGGCCTCCACCACCGGCGGTGGCCTTCAGCATGACGGGGTAGCCAATCTCCTTGGCGCAGGCCAGGGCATCTTCGAGGCTGTCGAGGACGCCTTCGCTGCCCGGGATGGTCGGCACGCCCGCAGCGGCCATCGTGGCCTTGGCGGACGCCTTGTCACCCATGGCTTCGATCATCTCCGGGGAGGCACCGATGAACTTGATGTCGTTCTCGCCGCACACACGGGAGAACTGGGCATTCTCGGACAGGAAGCCATATCCCGGGTGAATCGCGTCGGCGTTGGTGATCTCCGCCGCTGCGATGATGTTCGGGATGTTGAGGTAGCTCTTGGCACTTTGAGCGGGTCCAATGCACACCGCCTCATCGGCGAAGCGCACGTGAAGGCTCTCCGCGTCCGCTGTGGAATACACCGCGACCGTCTTGATGCCCATCTCCTTGCAGGTGCGGATGACCCGGAGGGCAATCTCACCGCGGTTGGCGATCAGGATTTTCTTGAACATGTCGTGAACAGGTTTGGCTGGGCCCTCGGGCTCAGGCCGGTTCCACGAGGAAGAGCGGCTGGTCGTATTCGACCGGGCTGTTGTCGTCCACCAGGATCTTCACGATGCGGCCGGAGACTTCGCTCTCGATTTCGTTGAACAATTTCATCGCCTCGATGACGCACACCGTGTCGCCAGGCTTCACGGTGGAGCCCACTTCGACAAACGTGTCCTTGTCGGGAGACGGCTTGCGGTAGAAGGTGCCGATCATCGGGCTCTTGATCTCGATGAGGTTGGCGTCTGCGGCGGGCGCGGGTTCAGCGGCTGGCGCAGCGGGCGCCGGGGCGGGCGCTGCTGGAGCAGGTGCCGGAGCGGGCGCAGCCATGGCGGGCTGCATCTGCATTGGCATGGGCATGCTCGGCATGGCCACGTGAACCGCTTGTTGCTCAAGGGCAGCGGCGGCGGCGGCAGCGGCTTTGCCGCGCTTGGGCACCACACCGGAGCTCTTGATGGTGATCTTGAAGTCTTTGTTTTCAATCTCGACTTCGTTGACGCCGGATTTGGCGACAAACTTGATCAGGTCTTGGATTTCGTCCTGGGTCATGGTCAATGGATTGGTTTTGATCCGAGGTTTCCAGCGGGCCAAGGTAGGCCCTTCGGATGAGTTGGCCGGTTTTCTAGGCCTCAGGCTTTGGGTGACATGGCCCACTTCAGCCAGATGCTGCCCCAGGTGAAGCCACCACCGAAGGCGCTCAGGATGAGGTTTTCGCCCGGCGTGAGGCGGTTTTGCCACTCCCACAAACACAGGGGAATGGTCGCTGCCGTGGTGTTTCCGTACTTCTCGATGTTGATCATCACCTTGTCTCGGGTGACGCCCATCCGATTGGCCGTGGCATCGATGATGCGCAGGTTGGCTTGGTGGGGAACGAGCCAGGAGATGTCATCGCCGGTGAGGCCATTGCGCTCCATGATTTCGTAGCTCACGTCGGCCATGGACGTGACCGCCGCCTTGAACACCGGGCGGCCATCCTGTTCGATGTAGTGCATCTTGGCCTCGATGGAAGCCGCACTCGCGGGATTCAGCGAGCCACCGCCCTGCATGCGGAGGTATTCGCCTCCGGCACCGTCGCTGCGCAAGATGGCATCTTGGATGCCGGTCTCCCCAGTGGGGTCGGCCTCGAGGAGCACCCCGGCGGCGCCGTCACCAAAGAGGACGCAGGTCGTGCGGTCCGTGTAGTCCACGATGCTGCTCATCTTGTCCGAGCCGACGACCACCACCTTCTTGTGGGTGCCGTTGGAAATGAATTGTCCTCCGGTGCGCAAGGCATAGAGGAATCCGCTGCACGCCGCGCTCAAATCGAAGCCCCAGGCGTTGGATGCGCCGGCCTTGTGGCAAGCGAGCTGTGCCGTGGAGGGGAAGAACATGTCCGGGGTGACCGTGGCGACGATGACGAGGTCAATGTCGGTGGCTTTCATGCCGCGCTGTTCGCACAGGCCCTCGATGACCTTGGCGACCATGTCGGATGTGGCCTTTTCAGGGTCTTTGAGGATGCGGCGCTCGCTGATGCCCGTTCGGGTGCGGATCCACTCGTCGTTGGTGTCGACCATCTTTTCGAGGTCGGCATTGCTGAGGATGTCGGGGGGGAGCCAGCCATGAACAGCAGTGATGGCGGCAGTTTGAGGAGAACTCATCAGGTTCGGGTTCGGTGCTTTCCGGAAGGTGAATCGCCGAAATTAGGTCCGGCCAAGGCGCGGAGTTCGCCGTTGTGCGCGAAGCCGTCACCATTGGATGTGGAAAAACCCGCAACGGACAGGTCCGAAGCGGGTCTTCACCGAAAAGAATGTGGGGTGGGAATCAGGCCTCGGCCGACTCCTTCTCCATCACCACGCGGCCCTTGTAGTAGAGCTTGCCCTCATACCAGTGGGCGCGGTGGAACATGTGGGCCTGGCCCGTGCTGCTGCACGTGGACACGTTGGGCGTTTCGGCCTTGTAGTGTGTCCGGCGCTTGCGGGAGCGCGTCTTGCTTTGGCGTCTCTTGGGATGTGCCATGTCGTATTGTGTTTCCGCCGCGCCGAAGCGCGTTGGTGGGGTTGCTTATTTGGATTCTCCTCCGTCCTTCTCCTCGTCCGATTGGAGCCCTTTCAAGGCTGCCCATCTCGGGTCGATGTCGTTCTCTGTCTTCTCCTCTTGCACTTCTTCATCTGGAGCGTGGTCCGTCGACCCGGCCAACCATTGGACGACCTGAGGGTCGCAGTCCGCCATGTCCTCGTGAGCGCGGCGCAGGGGCATGCCCAGCATGGTGCTTTCGTAGAGGAATTCGCGCACGTCCAACAGGTGCTCCTGCGGACCGAGAACGAGGATGTCGTCATCGGTTTTGTGGGTGTCGCTGCCGAATTGGATCACATAGCGTGTCCGGCATTCGATGTCCACGGTCATCGGTGCGTTGCACCGGTCGCAGGCGGCTTGGACGGTTCCGGTGACCCGGACGTCGAAGTGCATCATCTCGTCGAACCTGTCGAGCACCGTCTCCGCTTGAATGTCAGCATCGACGAGGCCTTGGGGGTCGAACGTTTGAAAGAACGCCTCATCCAACCGGAAATCGAATGCGTGCTGGCCGAGACCCAATCCCGTGTAGGGAATTTCGAACTCTGCTTTCGGACGCATGGCTCCCCCCGGTTTGAGAGGGGGGCAAAGGTACGGTTTTCGTTGAAAACTTCGACGCTTCCCACGGGCGCCTCAGAAGCGCTCCCGATCGTGGTCCTTTTTGCGGGACACTGGAAGGGGGTTGGCGGTCATTTCCCGGTACTCCATGCGCCGATGGCGAATGTCTGCGGCCATCCAGCATGCGGCCCGGAGGCTGCTGCCGTCCGCTTGTCCTTTGCCGGCGATGTCGAATGCCGTCCCGTGATCAGGGCTGGTGCGCACGATGGGCAGTCCGGCAGTGAAGTTGACGCCTTGACCAAAGCTGAGGCTCTTGAAGGGAATCAGCCCCTGGTCGTGGTACATCGCGAGGACACCATCGAAGTGCCGGTGATCGCCGCTTCCGAAGAAGCCGTCTGCGCCAAACGGACCCTGTGCTTGAATGCCAGCTTCCTGCAGGGCGCGGACGGCGGGGAGGATGGTGGTTTTTTCTTCGTCTCCGATCAGCCCGTTGTCCCCGGCGTGTGGGTTGAGGCCCAATACGGCGATGCGGGGGGTGGCGATGCCGAAGTCCTTGCACAGGCTGTCGTGGAGCATGGTGCCACGGTGGATGATGTTGTCCTTGGTGAGGTTGGCGGAGACGTCTTTCAAGGGAAGGTGTCCCGTCACCACGCCCACGCGAAGGGCGTCGGAAGCCAGGATCATCAGCACATCCTTGACCCCCGCCTTGTCCGCGAGGTATTCGGTGTGGCCAGGGAACTTGAATTGGCCGCTTTGGATGGTGTCCTTGTTGATGGGGGCCGTGACCAGCACATCGACCTTGGTCGAGGCCAGGTCCTTGACCGCCGATTCGAGGCTGAGTCGGGCGAATTCGCCTGCATCGGGATGCGGCTGGCCCCAATCCGGTTCCAACAGCCCCGGTGCAATGTCCACACAGGAGAGGATGCCCGGCTTGGCATCGGCGGCATCTTCGACATCGCGGATGTCCATTCGGATTCCGAAATGGGCCGCTTGCTGTCGGAGGGACTCGGCATGTCCATAGACCACCGGCGTGAGGTCTTCCAACATCCGCTCGTCCTCAAAGGCCTTCAGGATGCATTCCGACCCGACCCCATGTGGGTCACCCCAGGTCAGTCCAATGCGCACGGGCTTGCGTTTCGCCATGCCGCGAAGGTAGTTCGGAGGCGGGCGCCGAGCCGTGGCTGTCACGCCCACCTGCAGGGGGAATTTTTGCACCGGAGGTCAACTTCCTCGGCGAGCGGGCGTTTACCTTTCGATGCCCATGCGGTTCGCGCCCCTTTTCCTCCTCTTCGCCATGCTGGCCAGCCTGCAGGCGAATGCCACGCACAACCGTGCCGGGGAGATCACCTATCGGCATGTGGAGGGCACGACGTACGAGGTGACCATCACCACGTACACCAAGGCGTCCGTGGTGGCCGACCGGCCTTGGCTTGCCCTGTTGTGGGGCGATGAGGGCAACACTGCGGGGCAGGACAGCTTGCCGCGCATCAATGGTCCGCTGGACGGGGCCGGAAATCCCACCGGAGAACTGTTGGATGGAGATGTTCGGTTGAACCTCTACCAAGGTTTGCACACCTATTCCGGGCCGGGCATCTACACTTTGGTGGTCGAAGACCCCAACCGGAATGGCGGTGTCCTCAACATCCCCGGTTCGGTGGACGTCCCATTCTGCATCACCTCCCAGCTCATCATCGACCCGGAGGCGGGACAAAACGACAGCCCCTTGCTGTTGGCGCCGGCCATTGAGAATGCCTGCATCAACCAAAGGTGGGAGCACAACCCCGCCGCGTATGACCCCGACGGCGATTCGCTGAGTTACGACCTGGTCGCCTGCGCCGGCTTTGATTGCCTCCCCATCGAAGGGTTTGTCCAGCCCAATGAAGTGGACGGGGCCGGCGGAGAGTTTTACGTAGAACCCCTGACCGGCACGGTGGTGTGGGACGCACCGCAACAAGCCGGCGAATACAACATGGCCCTGCGGATTCGCGAATGGCGATGGGTGGCCGGTCAATGGCGTCTGGTCGGTGAGGTCATTCGGGACATGCAGATCAATGTGGAGACCTGTCCCAACGAACCGCCTGTCGTGGAGGTGCCCCCCGACACGTGCATTCTTCAAGGAGAGACCCTGACATTCACAGTGTCGGCCTCCGATCCCAATGGCGACAACGTGACGGTGACCGCCATCGGCGGGCCGTTTGAAGCGCTGGATCCCGAGGCGGATTTTGCGTGGAATCCGGCGCAGGATGTGGGCACGTTCAGCTGGACACCCGGTTGTGACGCCGTCCGCCAAGCACCCTATCAAGTGGTGTTCAAGGCGACGGACCAGGACGCGGTTCCGCTGAGTGACGTGGAGACCGTCAACGTGACCGTGTTGGCCCGTCCTGTGACGGCCACCGCGGCCAATCCCATCGGCAATGCCGTGGAAGTCGACTGGCCGGTCCACCCGTGCGCCAGCCAATATTCCGAAGCCCTTCAGGGTTTGGGGGGCTACGAGGTGTACCGCCGAATCGGGACCGAGGATGTGGAATCCGGCGATTGTGAAGTCGGCATGCCCGCGGGCGCCGGCTACCAGCTGCTCACGACCGTGGCGGGGTTGGGCAACAATGCCCACCTCGATGTGGCCACCCTGAGCTACGGGGCGACTTACTGTTATCGCATCGTGGCCGTGATGCCGGATGGGGCGCGCAGCAAGGTGGGACCCGAAGCGTGCGCCCGCATTGACAAAGGCGTGCCGGTCATGACCACAGCGTCGGTGGAAGTGTCCGACCCCGAAGCCGGCGAAGTGTGGGTGCGTTGGTCCCCTCCGACCGATGCGGACACCACCGTGGCGTTCCCCGGACCCTATCGTTATGTCCTCGAAGGACAGCCGGCGACGGGACAGGCGTGGAGCACGGTGTGGGAAGGCCCGACGGCCGCATTGGTGGGGGCGCTCGACACGGCCCACTTCCACACGGGCATCGACACCGAGACCCCGATCTGGCGCTATCGGGTCACGTGCTGGAGCGGTGAGGACGCCATTGGCACGTCCACCCCGGCACCTGTTCCGGAATTGAGCCTCACCCCGGCGGACAACAGCGTCTTGCTGAATGTGCCGCCAGGCCGGCCTTGGTTCGACACCGCGTACGTCTTTCACCGCGTGTTGGCCGATGGCGGGCTGTCCCTGCTGGACACCGTGGCGGAGCCAGCCTTTGTCGACACCGGGTTGGTCAATGGTGTGCCCGTTTGCTACCGCGTCCGGACGTTGGGTACGTATGGATCTCCCGGCATCCTCGATCCCATCGAGAATTGGAGTGCCGTCCGCTGTACGACGCCGTACGACACGGAACCGCCTTGTCCACCGCCCTTCACGGTGGAAGCGGATTGCGCGGCGGAGACGGTCACCGTGCGCTGGTCGGATCCGGACTGCGCGGACGATGTCACGGGCTTCCGCCTGTATCGAAGCGACAGCTTGGACGCGGCCTTGACCTTGTTGGACGAATGGACGTCCAGCGCCGACACGGTCAGGGTGTGGACCGCGGCGGAGTTGGGCGGGTCCATCGCCGGGTGCTGGAGCATGACGGCGTTGGACAGCCTGCTGCCGGGACCCGATGGGGCCCTGCGCCGCAACGAGAGCGCCTTGGGCGACACCGTGTGCACGGACAATTGTCCCTTCTACTTCCTGCCCAACATTTTCACTCCGAATCTGGACGGTCTGAACGACCGCTATCAGCCATTCCCGTGGAAATTCGTGGACAGCGTGGACTTCAGGGTCTTCAACCGGTGGGGCGAACAGGTCTGGCAATCCACCGACCCCCAGCTTGACTGGAACGGCACCCACGCCACGACCGGGGCCATCTGCGCCGATGGCACCTACCATTACACCTGCACGGCCTACACCCGTCGCCTGGTCGGCATTGTCCCGGAGCGGTTCTCGGGAACCTTCCAGTTGCTCGGCGGTTTGGATGAAGGCCAAGAATGACCCCCATGTTTACCGGAATCATCGAAACCCTCGGGACCCTGACCGCCTTGCGGGATGAAGGCACCAACCGCCATTTCACTTTGTCCTCCGACATCGCGTCGGAACTCAAGGTCGACCAGAGTGTGGCCCACGACGGGGTGTGTTTGACCGTGGTGGCGATCGATGGGGACCAATACACCGTGACGGCGGTGGAGGAGACGCTGCAGCGCACGCAGCTCGGCGACCGGGTGGTCGGCGATGTCCTGAACCTCGAGCGGTGCACCAAGGTGGGTGACCGGCTGGACGGGCACATCGTCCAAGGCCACGTGGACACCACCGCCACAGTGACCGCCATCGAGGCCCGCGACGGGTCGTGGAATGTCCACTTCGCCCATCCGGTGGCCGACCACCACCTCACGGTCAGCAAGGGGTCCATCACCGTCAATGGCGTGTCCCTCACGGTCGTGGAGTCCAATCCCGAAGGCTTTTCCGTGACGGTCATTCCCTACACGTGGACACACACCGGATTCCACAAGATGGCCGTCGGAGACCGGGTCAACCTCGAATTCGATGTCGTCGGGAAGTACGTGGCCGAAATGATGGCCCGCCGGGGCTGAAACGCCCGAATCAGCTGTCCGCCCCTTCCTGTTGGCTGCGGAGCACGAAGTTCTGGCCGAGGTACACCTTGCGCACCTGCGGATCGGCAGCGAGTTCCTCGGCCGTTCCGGCTTTGAGGATGTGCCCTTCAAACAGCAAGTAGGCGCGGTCGGTGATGTGCAAGGTCTCTTGCACGTTGTGGTCGGTGATGAGGATGCCGATGCCCTTGGTCCGAAGCTGGGAGACGATGGTCTGGATGTCCTCCACGGCGATGGGGTCCACGCCTGCGAATGGCTCGTCGAGCAGGATGAAGCGAGGGTTGGCCGCCAGGGCCCGGGCGATTTCCGTCCGGCGCTTCTCTCCACCGCTGAGCACGTCTCCCCGGTTCTGGCGCACATGGGTAAGGCCGAATTCCTCCAGCAGCTCTTCCAACCGGGCTTTGCGCGCAGTGGCATCCTTGACGTGCATTTCCAGGACCGCGAGGATGTTGTCCTCGACACTGAGTTTCCGGAAAACAGAGGGTTCTTGGGGCAGGTAACCGATGCCGCGTTGGGCGCGGCGGTACATCGGCTCGCGGGTGATGTCGTGCTCCGTTCCCGCCTCGTCCTCCAGGGTCACCCGGCCTCCGTCGGGTTGAACGAGGCCGGTCACCATGTAAAAGGAGGTCGTTTTGCCGGCGCCATTCGGCCCCAGCAGTCCGACGACCTCACCTGTCTGGACTTCAAATCCCACTTGGTCGACCACCTTTCGGCGGCCGTACTGTTTCACGATGTCGTGGGCGGTGAGCTTCATTCGGAGGAATCGGGGTTGGCGTCGCGTTGGAATTCGGCTTCCTGACGGCGGTGGATCCGGCGCGCCTGCAGGATGCCGATTTCATACAGACCCAAGACGGGCAGGGCCACCAGCACTTGCGACGTCAGGTCGGGTGGGGTGATGATGGCGGCCACGATGAGGGTCACCACGAGGGTGTGCTTGCGGAATTTCCGGAGTCCGGCCGGCGTCACCAGCCCCATTTTGGCCAGGAAGTGGATGACAACGGGCACTTGGAAAATCAGGCCTGCGGCCAGGGTGATGCTCGCGACCGTTTTGAGGTAGCTCATCAGGGCGATTCTCGCTTGGACATCGCCGATTTCGTAGTGCCCGAGGAATTGCAGACTCAGTGGTGCAATGACGAAGTAGCCGAAGCAAACGCCGAGGAAGAACAGGAAGCTGGCGGCCCAGGTCACCCCGCGCACGGCTTGGGCCTCATTGCCATGCAAACCCGGTCGGATGAAGCGCCAGACTTGCCCGAAGGTCAAGGGAAACGCGACGATGAAACCGCCAATGGCCGACACGAGGATGTGGGCGGAGAAATTGCCCAGCATGGTCGTATTGATCAGCTCGTAGCTGATGTCGGTCACACAGAGTCGGTCTCCAGCACCCGTCCAATGTCCCAGTGCACACCAGGCGCGAAAGGTGATGAAATCGGGATTGCGCGGTGCAAAAATGAGCCGGTTGAACACCCAATCCTTCAGGACAAACAGCACGATGGCGGCGGACAGGATGCCCAGCAGGGCGTAGAACAGCCTCCGCCGCAATTCTTCGAGGTGGTCCATGAACCCCATCTCCTCTGTCTGTGCGCCCGGATCCGCCATGCTCTGTGGTTCAACGCAAGCCTGCGTCCATCAATTGATGCAGGTGAACGAACCCCATGAAACGGCCGTCTTCATGACGGATGACGATCTGGGACATCCGCTTCGACTCGAGCAAGTCGAGCGCGGTGGCTGCCGAGGCGTCCGGGGGAAGATGCTCAGGGGTGTCGTTGAGCAGGGCTGCGGCCGTCAAATCCGCCCATTCGGCGGCAGGCCGGTCCAAGGCGCGGCGGAGGTCGCCGTCGGTGATGATGCCGAGCAAGGCGCCATCCGGTTGGCCACCTTGGAGGACAGCCACGGCACCGACCCGTCCGGCGGACAGTGCGGGCAGCACATCTTGGAGCGCGGTGTCCGGTCCGAGGTAGGCGTGTTGATGTTCATCGAGGAGGTCGCCAAGCCGCAACAGGAGGCGGCGGCCCAAGCTTCCGCCCGGGTGAAAGCGGGCGAAGTCTTCCGGTCCGAATCCCCGGGCCGTCATGAGTGCCATGGCCAACGCGTCGCCCATGGCGAGTTGGGTGGCAGAAGACGTTGTGGGCGCCAAGTTGTGGGGACATGCCTCTTGCCCAACCGAGACGTCGAGCACACATTGGGCTCCCCGGGCGACAGGGCTGTCGACCTGTCCGACCATGGCCACGAGGAAGACCCCGCGTGCTTGCAGCAGTGGCATGAGCTGGACGAGCTCGGCCGTGGCACCGCTTTTGGAAACGGCCACCACGATGTCGCTGTCGCTGACCAGTCCGAGGTCGCCGTGCAAGGCGTCTGCAGCATGAAGGAAGGCGGAAGGCGTTCCGGTGCTGTTGAGCGTAGCCACCGTCTTGCGCGCGACGTCCGCACTCTTGCCGATGCCCGTGAACACGAGGCGCCCGCCGGCTTTGCCCCGTTCCAGAACGGCGTCCACCACGCTTTGGAAGTCGGGTCCGATCCGGTCGGTCAAAGCCACGATGGCCTCGGCCTCCATGCGGAGGGTGCGAAGGGCGGAATCCCGAATGGAGTCCTTCGGTATCGACGCTGACGAATTCGCGGGCGATGTGGGCAAAACGCGGGGAGATTCTCAGTGCCCGAACGGTCCGGGCACTCTATATTGTTATGCCAAAGTTAAATGGAGACGCCTGTTCGCCCCCTTGTCAATGCCAGTTCTCTTGTCGGCTCGTCCGTGCAGGAGGGATTGGACAAATTCTTCGGTTTTGACCAGTTCAAAGGGGAGCAGCAGCAGGTGGTCAACAGCCTCATGGAAGGCCGCCATGTGTTCGTCATCATGCCGACCGGTGGAGGCAAGTCCCTCTGCTATCAATTGCCGGCGCTGGTCCAGGAGGGCTGCGCCATCGTGGTGAGTCCCCTCATCGCCTTGATGAAGAACCAGGTGGACGCCATTCGCAGCCATTCTGACGATCCCGACATCGCCCATTACCTCAACAGCTCACTGAGCAAGGCGGAGATGTTGCGGGTCAAGGAGGCCGTGGCCACTGGAAAGACCAAGCTCCTCTACGTCGCACCGGAATCCCTGAACAAGGCGGAAAACGCGGATTTCCTCCGCTCGGTGCGGTTGAGTTTCTTCGCCATCGACGAGGCCCACTGCATTTCGGAGTGGGGCCATGATTTCCGCCCGGAGTACCGCCGCCTGCGCGACATCATCGACAGCATCGGCACGTTTCCGATCATCGCGTTGACCGCCACGGCGACGCCGAAGGTGCAGCACGACATCCAGAAAAACCTCGGCATCCTCGACGCCGACGTGTACAAGGCGAGCTTCAACCGCCCCAACCTGTTTTACGAGGTCCG
>CALBSW010000088.1 GCA_937967465.1 uncultured Flavobacteriales bacterium | reverse complement strand
TCGTCCCCTAGGTCCACCCTCGGCGCTGCCGGGGCGGTAAAATCGCAGGCGAATCCGAGATCGTCCGAGCCCAGCACATAGACGGAACCGGCCTCCTCAAAAATGTTGTCGTCACGCTCAGCACCGATGGCGGCCAAGCCGTTGCTCACAGCCACGTCGTAGCCAAAGCGATCGTTGGGCTCGGCGTCACAAGCGCTGCCCTCCGCCACGCATTCCAGGCTCGCGGTGCTGCAATCAAAAAGGAAGTAACCCAAGCCCGCATTGGACCCGTTGTTGTCGTCCGTCGGAGCGCCCACAGCGAGCAACTCGCCGTCCAAGTCCACCGCCGTTCCGAACCGATCCCAGCTTTGGACCGCGTCGGGAATGAAGTGGAACGTCTCACTCCAGAAAAATTCGCCGCCGCTGAACTCGGTGTACTCATACAGCGTGACGGCACCGGATTGCGACAGGTCGTTGAGTCCGGCGTGCGGAGATCCAGCCACGGCGCGCAGGCCGCTGATGGAGACATCCGTTCCCAGGCGATCGCCCGCCTCGTGTCCATAGAAGGTCACATCCAAGTGCCAGCATTGGTTCACGAAGTGGTAGATGTAGGCCGCTCCTGCGAGGTTGCCCTGGGTGGCGTCACCGTATTCACCCACGATCATCCAGTCACCGGAAATGTCCAAGCTCGATGCAAAGCGGGTCACGTTGCCATTGGCTGTGCCCTCAGAAGCAATGAATCCGGTCTCCAGCCACATGTCGAGCCAGGTGTTGTATTCGAAGTAGTGGATGGCGCCTTTGCCGCCGTCTGCATTCTCAGCATTGGACCCGACTACCATGCGACCGTCTTCCATCGAGACGGCCTTTCCGAATCCGTCATAACCGATGTTTCCATTGGGGGCCATGTGACTCAACGCGCCCTGGTAATTCCAGTCCATGCCGTCGTACTTGTACATGTGCACGGCACCGGCATTGGTTCCAAAGGTGTCATCTCCGGAAGCACCGATGGCCAGCCATTCCCCGTTGGTGGCAATGGCATGACGGGCGCCGAAGGCGATGCCGGATTCCGGCGGCGCGATCAACGCTTCGAATCCCCAGGTTCCATCTCCATTGCGGCGGAGGACCTCCACGTTTTCGAGGTCATCGGCGGCCACGAGGACGTCTTCGTGCATGGCCACGGTTGAACCGAAATGGTGGTCTTCTCCCTGGTTGATGCTGGCATGCTTGTGGTGCACGAAAAAGGCATCGTCAGCGGATGATCCGGGGGCCTGAGCCAGAGCGGTGAATGAAACGAACAAGGCCGCGATGAACGGCACGGAAAGACGGCAGCGGGTGCTGAGCATGACAAGACAGTTTTGGTCGCAATGAATGTCAGTATCATCCTACGAGCCCCGTCGAATTACATCACCGCACACAAAACGGGAGACCCCTCCAAAACCGCCATAAAAGACAAGCCCTCCGAGACAAATGACTGTCTCAGGGGGCTCGCCTCCACTTTATTATATGTCGATTTCGTCGGGTTACACCATCTTCACTCCGTCACGAGCAACTTCCGCACTTCGCTGTGTACTCCCCCGGAAATGCGCAATTGATAGAGGCCGGAAGACAAGCTTCCTGCCTGAATGTCCACCTGATAAATGGCGCCGGGTTGCACCGTTCCATCGTAGACCTCATTGAGGAACGCCCCCTCCATCGTGTGCAACCGGATGGTCAGCCGCTGGGCCTCGGACACCTCGAATTGAAGTTGGGCCAAATCGGAGGTGGGGTTGGGCATCAACCCCAGAATGCTGAAGGGCTGCTTGTCGGCTGGACCACCTCCGATGACGGCCGGACCACCTTGGTGTTGGGATCCGCCGGACAATCCAGCTCCGTCTTGGGCGGTCTCTCCCGTGTTGACCACGGTATACTCAAAGGCAATGCCATTGCCACAGTCGTCTTGGGCCACGTAGTCATGCTCAGCCTCCCACGGCAAACAGCAATCCAGGTCGACAAAGATGTCGCCGCTGGACGCCATGGCACCCTGAGAGACGCCGTCCACCACAAGGTCACCCTCCCAGAAGAACCAACCGCTGGCTCCGTAGGCGCCATTCTTGTTGTTGGCACCCAATCCAACCTGGAATCCGAAGTACTGGTTGGCCGGTTGGTGGGCCAATGACAACTCCGTTCCAGCGAAGGCGCCCGTTCCACTCAATGTGCCACCCGTCATCACGAAGTAGTGCCAATCGAGCCAAATCGGCTCACCAGGATACACTTCAGCACAGTCCTTCTTGTACGTGCCGGAGACCAACGGCGCACCCGGGTGACCGTCTCCGCTCCATGCATCCCAGTTCCATCCGCCTTCGTAGTGCGCTTCGAACTGGAATCCGCCACCTTCTCCGTCGGTCAGATGGAGCGTGACCGACAAGGTGCTGTCACAGCCCACATGGAAACGGGAAGTCTCCACTGAATCCAGAATGAAGGAGGCGTCGGCCAACCCATTGAAGTTGAACAGGCGCATGGATTCAGGGCCTTCGCCGTCGCATGTCGTGGACCCGCCGTCCAGCGGGGCAGGGTCGGTGGGTGCGCAGACGTTGCAAGCCGAACCAGTCGGGGCATCCGCATCGACGTCGTCAAATCGGGCAATGCCCACCTCGCTGTCGCAGTTGTCCAAGGCTTCCACCAAGCAGGGGTCCATCAGCGGATCGAAGTCGAGCACCCCTTCTCCTGCACATGGGAAAGTCAGGACCTCCCCATTGGTCAGGCCGCAAGTCTCGGTCCATTGAGGCGCAGTCGTATCCAGAACGGCGATGTTTTGGAAGCTGCTCGTCTCGGAGGCATTGCCACAGTCGTCCGTCGCAGTGCTCAACCACGTGCGAACAAAGGTGTAACTCCCCTCTTGTGCCCCATCCTCGTCCGTGCAAGCATTGCCAAACGTGAGCGTGTATCGGTTGTCCGAACCGCCCACACCGCCGTCCAGCACCTGCACGTACATCTGGCCACTGATGTGACCCGCCGTGGTCAGCTGTGCGATCAGGACCCGTCCATCCGGTCCGGGCGCGCCATTGGAGGATGTCGGCAATGCGAACCAACCATCGCCATAAGCGCTGTTCAACGCAACGGATTCGCCCATTTCGAACCGGCTTGCCCAAGGAGAAGACTCCACAAGCTGAATGCCCGCCTCATTGGCTGCGGCATCGGGAGGACCGTCAACACCAATGGTCAACCAAGAGTCCTGCTCGAGGTCGGGATACAAGGTGAACAACATGGGGTCGATGGACGTCGGAACGGCACCGCCCAGGGGGTGCTGGAAGAATGGTGCGGTCGAGGTGATCCAAGACGCATCAAAGCCCTCTCCCACCACAGCACTGAGACGGTCGTCCTCGTTGTTGAGGTGCACGTACAGGCGGTAGGTGGTGACGCCGGGGACACCCGAGATCGACAGGGTATCCACTTCGAGGCTCACCCCATCTGAGAGGGCCTCGTAGATGGCGGGATCATCGCTGTAACTGAGTGCGATGTCCACCTCGCTGTCACACCCATCGTCAGCGGAGGCCACCGGTTCGGATGTCGGATTCACATCCACCATGCAGTCCGCATCCAGAATGAGCGTGTCGGTCGGAAGGGTGGAAAGCATGTGGTTCACAGGCGCCGTCACGTCCAACACCTCCACGGACTGATCGCAAGAGGCCGAAGTGGCATTGCCGCAGTCATCGGTGACGACCACGGTCCAGGTCCGGACAAAGGAGAAGCTGCCTTCTGGAAGCGCATCGTCCTCGCCGCACAGCGACAGGGTATCGTGGTCGAGGAAGGACACCTCCACCAACGGATCGGCATCACAACCGTCCGCAGCGGTCACGGCCGGGGCGCCGGTATTGCCATCCCACCCGCACGCTTCGTCGAGCTCTACCGTGGCATCTTCCGGACAAGTCAAGGTCAGGGTCGGTGCTGTCAGATCCTGCACCGAGATGGACTGGGTGCAGCTCGCCGTGGTCTCCATGCCACAATCGTCTGTCGCCACCACCGTGAAGGTTCTCAGGATGGTGCGGGCACCCGCACATTCGCCTGGAGTCTCCGCATCCACATGGGACACCACCACAGCCACGTCCGTGTCACAATTGTCCGTGGCACTCACTGCCGGCATGCCGAGCAAGGCGGCATCCAGGTCGACCAAGCAATCCGCATCGGCATTCACCACCGTGTCCGCTGGGCAGGTCAAATCGAGCGCAGGCGCCGCGATGTCAAAGAAGTTGACCGTTTGGGTCACCGTAGTGCTGGTCATGTTGCCCATGCAGTCGGTGGCCGTCACGGTGAACGTCCGATCCAGTGTCGCGCTGCCTTCAGGAGCATCGTCGTCCCCAGGACAGGTGGTCGTGATGGCATCCTCATGGCTGATGAGGACGTCCACTGCGCCGCCGCAGGCATCCACAGCCGTCACTTCAGGAAGCCCGAGGGCGGCCGTGGTGGTGTCCGTATCGGCCAGGCACTGGAACAGGTTGGCCGGATTCGGGGCTTGGACATCCAGCTCTGGGCCTGTGACATCCTCAAACGTGATCTGCTGCGTGCAGGTCGCTGTGCCCACATTGCCGCAGCCATCCGTGGCGGTCAGAATGTGCGTGCGCACGATGACGATGGAGCCTCCATCCCCGCAAGTTTGCGTCAGGGGAGCGTCCTCGTAGGTGAACTCCAGCTCGGGCATCGCATCGCAGTTGTCGGTGGCGCTGCCCGTGGGGGCTCCCCATGGCGCATCCGCATCAGGAGCTCCCAAGGTGTAGCCGCATTGCGCATCCAGCTCCAGTTGAACATCCGCCGGACAATTGAGGGTCACTTCCGGGGCCGCTTCGTCCACCAGCGTCAGGATTTGTTCTGCGTGGGTCTCATTGCCGCAGGCATCTGCAGCCGTGTAGTGGAGGGTGTATGTTCCGTGGGGCTCAATGCACCCCCCGGACATGGCGAGGCATTGGACGGACAAGTCGACTTCGCCGCAGTCGTCCTCCGCTGAAACAAACCCAGCCTCCACCAAAGCATCGATGTCGCAGGCCCATTCGCTGCAGGGCCAGGTCACCAGAACCTCCGAGGTCATGAGGGTGGGCGCAGCCGTGTCTTGTACCACAATCACCTGAATGGCTTCTCCAATGTTGCCCGCACAGTCCGTTGCCAGAATGTGGCGTTCCACGGTGAAGGTGTTCTCACACGATTGGGACACGGTGTCATCGAGGTAACTGATGACCGGCGCCATGTCGCAATCATCCGTCGCTGTGGCTGAAGCCGGTTCGAAGGCCGGCAAGCCACAACTCACGGTCGTGTCCGCTGGATGGGAGGTGACGACCGGAGGTTGATTGTCTTCACGTTGGAAGCTTTGGATGTGCTCGGCTGTGTTGCCGCAATCATCCGTGGCGAGAATGGTCCGCTGCCAGAGTCCGGTGGCTGCACATCCATCCTCGATGAGGAGTTCGTCCGACACCAAGATGCTCACTGACCCGCAGGCATCCTCTGCGACAGCCTCGCCCTCCGCATAGGGTGCAGGGTCCCCGTCACAAGCGAGCGTGCCATCTTCTGGGATCACCGTAAATACGGGCGGAACATCGTCATAGAGTTCTACGATCTGGGTGGCCGTGGCCTGATTGCCGCACGCATCCACAGCCGTATACAGCACTTCGTGGGTGCCAGCGCAACCGCCGCTCAAGGGACCGAGCACCTCCACCGCCACGCTGTCAAGCAAACAGTTGTCCAGGGCCGTCAGCAATCCGGCCGCCAGCGCTTCGTCACCATCCAATCCGTCATGCCAAGCAGCACAAGGGTATTGTACCACAGGAGCCGCTGTCAAGGTCGGCGCCTCTGCATCCTGCACTTCGATCATTTGAATCCCGGAGGCGGTGGACACATTGCCCACGCAGTCCGTGGCCGTAGCCGTCCAGGTCCGTTGCAGCACAATGCCGCCGCCTTCCGCACCCAAGCCGTCTGTGCAGACGTCGAGCACAACATCCAAGGCCTCCAAATTCAGCGCGACCTCCCCACAGTCATCCGTGGCCGAGGCTGCGGCGGCGCCCAAAGCGTCTGGGCTCAAGTCCACCTCTTCGAAGCATCCATCGATGAGCATCGCCTCAGGGATGTCGAGGGTGATGACCGGCGCAGCGGTGTCCACCACATGGACCAACTGGGTGTCCTGGGTGTGATTGTACCCGCAGTCCACTGCAGTGAAAATGCGTTGGATGATGAAGGTCTCGTCACACCCGTCACCGTCATCCAGGATTGATTCCGCATAGGTCAGATCGACGTCCACGTCACAGTTGTCTGTGGCGGTCGGCAAGGCATTCACTGACGAGGGATCCGCAGCGCATGACACGGTGGTGTCTGCAGGGACGTCCACCAAGGTCGGCGGCGTCGTGTCGTGGATCACCACAATCTGATAAAAGCTGTCGCCCACGTTGCCGCAATGGTCCACGGGCGTGTAGGTCAACACATGGTCGTAGTAACACCCCCCTGACATGACACCGTAGTCAATCAGGACGGTATCCATCAGACAATTCTCGTCCACCGCAATGATGCCGGCATCCACCAAAGCCTGGAAGGGAGGTTCGATTCCACCGGGCCATTGATCACACTCCAGCTCCACAATCTCCTCGCCCACCATTTGGGGTGCGATGGCATCGTTGGTGTGGATGAACCGAACCGCTTCGGTGGCATTGCCGCAGGCGTCCTGAGATGTCCAGCGCTGGCGGAAGGTTCGGCAGTGTCCATCCTGTGGCTCCACTTCCACCGTCCCTTCAAACACGAGGGTCGGGAACCCCGGCTCGGGACAGTCATCCGCAACGGTCACGCCGGTCGGCACCTCGATGGGCAACGCGCAATCCTGAATGACATCTCCCGGAACACCTGAGATGACTGGGGCCGTATCGTCGTGACGGACAATGTCAAATTCATGCTGCCACACGCCGCATTCCTCCACATAAGCGCTGAAATAGGCTTTGGACCGGGCCTCGCAGGGATCGAACTCCGTCGCGCAATCCAAGTCCACGATGACATCGCCCATGGCGCCCGCCAATTCGGTACCACAGATGCTGCCTTCCCAGCTGAACCATCCTCCCGCACCGTAGTCGCAGTTGTGGTCGTTGGCCCCCTCTCCCACTTGGAAACCGAAGTACTGGCTGCTGGGGGCGTGGCTCACTCGGATGAGGCTGCCCTCCAAACTGCCCTTGCCCAGCAAGTGGCTCTGATCGGGCTTCATGGTGTAGATGTCCCAGGTATCTGTCGGTGGAGTGCATCCCATGATGTGCTTGAAACCGCCCGCCCAATCGGTTCCGTCCACTCGGTTTTCGTAGACAATGAAGACTTCAAACCGTTGGTCCGGTGCCCCTTCAGCTGCCACTTCGCCTTCGAGAATGGCGATGTCATTCTTGTATTGGGTCAACGTCAGGCCCACTTCTGTCTCCACGAAATAGTCGCTGGCCACCAAACCGGTCAACGCAATGCCGTACATGCGAATGGCGCCATCAGCGCCAATGCCTTGGGCCGTTGTGGCCACGCAGGAGGTGACGCTGTCAGCTCCATTGGCCAACACCTGTGCAGACAGGTACTGCGACATGGTGCACGTGTCCACTACCGTCAGCGCCGCACAGGCATATGCGTCGAGCTCATCAAGGCAGGCCACCGTGTCATTGACGGGGGCATAGGATGTGACGTAGCAGACGGAGTCGCATTGTCCCCAGCCTGAACTGGCATGGAGCGTCGACAAGGGAAGCATCACCAAAGCGATCAAGGCCAAAGTGGCCGTCGCACAGAAAGGGCTGCGAAATGGGATCATCGTGACATGGTTTGGTCACATGTAATTTCCCAGAATAGTTTTAGTCTAACATTACAATTCGTCTATGAGTGCGTATAATTTGCTTCCGCGCAAGTTGCTGATTATCAGTACCATAATCTTCGACGAATATGAACTCTGCGCGAATTCGTCGAAACCACGCGTTTACACCACGCATGAAACCCCCTCTTCTGTCGACCAAATCGACTTATATCTGTTGGGGTAAAAAAGAAGCGGGCCACCCCATGGGCAGCCCGCTTCCAGATTTCAGAGGTTGAATCCGATCAGTTCGAGACCAACAGCTTCTTGACTGCGAGGTACGAGTTGCTGCTGATGCGCACCTGGTACATGCCTGCAGACAGCGCATCCGCATCGATGTCCATGATGTACTGAACACCCGTCACCGCATTGCCTTCATAGAGCTCCTGCACCAAGGATCCTTCCATGGTGTACAGGTCCACGCGCAAGCGCATGTTCTCGTTCACGAGGAAGGAGAGCTGGCTCTGGTTGTTGGTCGGGTTCGGTGCCAATCCCGTGATGCGGATCGGCTCCTTGATGCCACCCACACTCGTGATGTCCACAGGTCCCACGGTGTGGCCACCGGACACGGTTGGATCATCCTGACCGAGCTCACCCGACATGGCTTCCGTGTAGTGGAAACCGGTGGGGTTGCCACAGTCATCCAGTGCGGTGTAGTGGTAATCCACACTCCAGTCGAGGCAGCAGTCGAGGTCCATGTACACATCACCGGAGCTGGCCATCGGACCCATGTCGGTGCCGTTGACGACCAGGTCACCCTGCCAGAAGAACCAAGCGCTTCCACCGTAGTTGGTGTTCTTGTTGTTGGCGCCCAGACCCATCTGCATGCCGTAGTAACCGTTGGCCGGCTGGTGGCTGAGGGTGAAGCTCGATCCGGCATACATGCCAGTACCCTCGAGGCTACCCGCCGTCATCAGGAAGTACACCCAGTCCTCCCAAATCGCTTGACCTGGGTAAATCTCCGAGCAGTCCTTCTTGTAGTTGCTGCCACCGGCAGACCATGCGGCCCAGTCTTGTCCGGCGCTGTAATCGGCCATGAAGACAAAGCCTCCCGTTCCGTCGGCGTTCTCCACCTCGAGTTCGATGTGCATGCTGCCATCGGACATCACCTGGATCAGGTTCTCGGCATCGGCCATGACGAAGCTGTCATCGGATCCCGGGAAGTTGAACAGGCGCAACACCTCCGGTGCACGGTCGTCACACGTCTGGGCACCGTTGAGGGCCTCCGGCGTGGTCGGAGCGCAGTAGTTGCGGATGGCGTCGGTCGGAATGTAGCCCTCGGACTCCGTGAAGACATTCACATTGACCTCGCTGTCGCAATTGTCGATGGCCGTGACATCGCAAGCCACCGGCACCGGATCGAAGTCGAGGACGCCGATTCCAGGACAGTCGTACGCGACGACCTCACCATTCTCCAAACCACAGGTGTTGGTCAGCTGCGGCGCTTCCGTGTCGAGCACTTGGATGTGCTGGTACGTCACGGCGGTGTCTTGGTTGTTGGCATCGTCCGTGACAATGCTTTCCCAACGGCGCGTGAAGGAGTAGCTGCCTTCCGGCGTGTCGTCGTCCTCAGCACACTCACCGAAGGTGAAGCTCAGGCGCATCTCATCGGCACCCACTCCGTTCGGGAACACCTGCACGAACATCTGTCCGCTCATCTGTCCGTCCGTCGTGAACTGGCCAAGCAAGACGCGGTGGTCGTCACCCGCCACAGCGGCGCTGTTCGGGTTCGTGGTGAACCAGCTTCCACCGAAGAAGTCGTTGATGAGCACATCACCGCCTGCTTCGAAGCCGTTCGCCCAATCTCCCACCACAGTGGTCTCCACTTCACCAGCTGCTCCATCCGGCTGGGCATCGATGCCGATCGTGACAAAGCTGTCGTAAGCCACATCCGGGTCGGCTGCCGCCAACAGCGGGTTGAAGTTGTTGGCCGTCGGACCGCCGAGGGCGTTCTGGTAGAAGTCCGTTGTCGTGCGGATGGCCGTCGGGTTGATTTCATCTCCCGCCACAGCACTCACAAAGTCATCGGCATTCTCAGTCTCGATGTACATGCGGACCGTGGTCATGCCCATCAGGCCGTCCTCCGGACCGCTGATGGTGTCGATCACCAAGCTGTAGTTGCCCACAACCTCGTTGAAGACCATGTCATCTGCGCTATACGTCACGTCAATGTCCACCTGGCTGTCGCAACCGTCCTCGGCTGTGACGGACGGCGTTCCGGTCACGGACGGATCGAGGTCCACGTCTCCGTAACATCCTTCCACCGAGTAGGTCGGCAAGGTCTCCAGCGTCTGCGTCGGTGCCGTCACGTCGTTGGCCGTGATCAGTTGATCGTGGGTCATCGTCGTGGCATTGCCGCAGTCGTCCGTGGCCGTCACCGTCCAGGTGCGCGTGAAGAAGTAGCCACCTTCAGCTGCATCGTCCACGTTGACCGCCATGTAGGTGATCGCTCCGTCTGCAGAAGAGATGTCGATGCTCACATCACTGTCGCAGGCATCCTCCGCCGTGGCGGAAGCTGCGCCTGCAACTGCTGGCGTCAGGTCGGCATTGCAGTCCGCGTCGAGGTCCGTCGTGTAGTCCGCAGGCCACGTCGGGCTCAGCATCGGACCACTGTTGTCGGTCACCACCACCGTCTGCGTGGTCTCCTGAGAGGTGGTGTTGCCGCAGTCGTCGGTCGCAGCCACCGTCCAGGTACGGACAAAGGTGAAGCTGCCTTCCGTCTCACCGTCTGCATCGCTGCAGGTGTAAGTCGGCGCTCCGTCGAGGTACGTGTAGGTCAGCGCCACATCACTGTCGCAGGCATCCATGGCCGTGGCCACTGGATTGGCCGTCGGCGTCAGGTCGGCCATGCAATCGCCATCGAGCGTGTAGTTCTCGGTGGCCATCGGCTGCAAGGCCGTGATGGTCGGCGAGGTGATGTCGTATGCGTTGATCGCTTGGGTCACCGTCTGGACCGTCTCATTTCCACAGTCGTCCGTTCCCGTGATGGTGAACGTCCGGGTGAACGTGTAGGATCCTTCAGCCGCACCGTCGCTGCCATCGCAGGTGTACACCGGAGCGCTGTCTTCGTGCGTGATGACGATGTCCACGCTGCTGTCGCAGTTGTCGGCCACGTCCGTCACCGTCGGCATGCCACCAATGGTCGTGCTGGTATTGGCACCGCAGAAGGCATTGATGTTCACGACAAGGTCATTGGGCGCGGTCGCAGTGAAGGTCGGCGCCGTGTTGTCCACCACCGTCACCATGCGGGTCGCTTGCTGCGTCACCGTGTTGCCGCAGTTGTCCGTCGCCGTGAAGACGTAGGTGCGCATCACCGTGAAGGAGCCGGTTCCCGGCAGACAGGTGTACTGCTTGGTGCCGTCGAAGTGCGAGGATGTGATCTCCACATCGGCATCGCAGTTGTCCGTGGCGCTGGCATCCGGATACGGCACACCATCCACGTAGTCTGCGAAGCAATCGGCATCGGTGTACAACGTCACAGCCTCCGGCGTCTCGATCGTGAGGATCGGATCCACCGTGTCCTCCAGCAGGATGCGCTGGGTGGCCGTCGTCATGTTGCCACAGCTGTCGGTGGCCGTGTAGACAATGTCATAGGCCCCTTCGCACGGCGTGCCGTCCAACGTGATGGCCGCCTCGGTGGAGGCCAGCTCAACATTGTCGCTGAAGCTCACGTAG
>CALBSW010000087.1 GCA_937967465.1 uncultured Flavobacteriales bacterium | reverse complement strand
AAATGGCTGCATCCCCATTGACGGAGGACTTGGCTTTTTGATTGCTGGCGGGCTCGGCATCGGCGTGATTGGCATTCGCCGGCGCAAGGAAGGGCTGGAGTTGGAGCGCGCTTGAGCGCCTGAGCAGTGGACCGCGATCTCGTTCGATTTCTGGGGCTGGGCTTTGTGGGGTACCTCGCGTGGTATGTGGCCTATCAATATTTTCTGAAGGATCAGACGCTCCTCGACGAATATCTCATCCACAGCATGGTCATTCATTCCGAGTGGGTGTTGCGCCACCTCGGGTACGCGCTCTACGAGGTGAGTACGCCAGAGCTGCGGTGGCAGATTGGCATCGCTGACAGTGTGGGGCTGTTGCAAATCGGGGCACCATGTGACGGGCTTGTGCTCTTTGCCCTCTTCACCGTCTTCATCCTCGCGTTTCCCGGGCCTGCCAAGCGCAAGCTGTGGTTCATTCCGGCGGGGATTGTATTGATCCACTTGACCAATTTGCTGAGGGTGGTCAGTCTCGTCATCATCCAGTACAACCGGCCGCAGTCGCTGAAATTCAATCACGACTACACGTGGACGGTGCTGGTGTACGGGTTCATCTTCTGGTTGTGGTACCTGTGGGCGACGCGGTTCAGCCAGCCTGCCAAAACCGTTGCCGCATGAGTGGGGGAGGAGCTGGTCGTGCTGGAGGAGCTGGAGCGAGCAGGCCGCTGTTGCCTTGGAAGCGCCCGTGGTGGGCGTTGGTGCTCGCAGCCATGATTGGTTTTGGCTATGTCCAGGAGGACACCAAAATCAAGCTCAACCACTACATGGCGGTGGGGGACCGGTATGCGGACTTCTACGATTTTGGTCATGAGGAGTGCGAATGGGACCGCGCTTGCATGATCGAGAAGCGGAAGTCGTGGTGGGATGGCTATGCACCGCTCTGTCGCACCAATGTGGCATACACCCGCGATACATACGAGGTATTTCACCGGTGGGGCAGGGCCGAGATGGTTCGCGCGAAGTGGGGGCTGATGGCCGCCATTGTGCTGTGCTTTTTTGCGCTGGACGCCTTGTTTTTGCGGGCTGCGGGTGTGGCCGACCGTTGGAAGTTGCTGTTGCTCATCTATGGCGCTGCAGGGTTGGTGACCGCCACCTTTTGGTGGGTGGACGGGCAGGCTGGTGCGGAGGAAGCGGGCTACAATGTGGCCCGGGAGGTGTTGGGTTTTCTGCAGTCGCCGATGCCATCTTTGATGTTGGTATTGCTGCCTTGGCTTCGCGAGCGGGCCTTGGCGGGCAAGGCATGAGGCAAGCCGAACAAGAGGGATGCCGAATCGAGGTGCGCCGAGAGGTGCGGCAGCCTGCTGACACGCGCTAATTTCACGACATGACATTTCAGGAGTTGCCGGGGCACGCCCGGTTGTGGGTGCACACGGCGGACCGGGATTTGACGGCCGAGGAGCAGCAGGAGCTGCGGGCCCGGCTGGGCGAGTTCCTGGCGGGTTGGTCGGCCCATGGGGCGGCGCTGCACGCGGCGGCCGAAGTGTTGTACGACCGCGTGTTGGTGGTGGGCCTCGATGAGCAGCAGGCCGGGGCGACCGGGTGCAGCATCGACAAGTTGGTGGGGCTCGTGCGCGCCCACGGGGCGGAGGCCGGCGTCGATTGGTTTGACCGCCATCAAGTCGTTTGGCGGCAGCCGGGGGGCGCTTGGTCGGCCGCGCGGACCGCGGAATTCTGGGCGATGCGCAAGGCGGGGGTGGTGACCGGTGAGACGGAAGTCGTCGACCCGTTGGCGGCGACGGTGGACGCGGCGCGCTCGGAGCGGGGGTGGCTCGTCAAGAACTTCGACGAAAGCTGGCATGCAGAGATGTGGTCCTGAGCAGGTTGAGCGGCCCTCTGAAATGATTTCGGGGGTGGAAAATCAGGATTGATGCCTCAATTCTTTGTCTTCGGCGATGTTTAGAGGGGTGTCGGGGGCTTGTTTCGGAGCAAGATTCGTCGTATCTTTCCTCCTGGCGAAAGGTGTAACGTGACGACCAACGGCACTGCCTGACGCCTGACCGAATTAGCAACCGCTGCATTCATGATGCTCCGCAACACTTGCCGCGCCATTCTGGCCGTCGGCTTCCTGACCTCTGCGCTGATGGCCTCCCTTCAGGTCCGCGCCCAGTCCATTACCCTGTACTCTGATTTCTATGCCACGCAGTACGGTGTGGCTGTGACGAGCTTGACCCAAGGGCAAATCGTCAACCTCAGTGAGGGGGAGATCTGGCCGACCAATGGATTCAACCAGACTTACGAGATCGACCTGTCCGAGTACGGTGAGGACACCTACACCATCATCTTGCTCGATGCAGGTGCCGATGGAGGATTGAGTTTCGAGGTCAACACCACCAACCTCCCCTTCATCTGTGGAGGGACGTGCAGTGGCGAATTGTCCGCGGGTCCGGCCGGTGCCTTCAACTTCTCCTTGACGGAATTGGATGGCATCCCCGGATGTATGGACGAGACGGCCTGCAACTACGATGCTGAAGCGGGATTTGACGATGGGAGTTGCTGCTACAACACGTGTGTGACGGTCCGCCTGTACGACGCCTTTGCCAACGGCTGGGTGGATGCGCAGGGCAACGTGGGCAGCGCCACGGTGGGCAACCTCAGCGGTATGGAAATGGGGTCTGTGGAATTCGCCGAAGGGGCGTCCATCGACCTCGACCTGTGTTTGGCCGATGACTGCTACGTGTTGCAACTCGACTTTGACAACCTCGCTGTGGAGGCTTCTTGGGAAGTCATCCGCGACGGACAGGTGATCCTCGAGGGCGGCCCCGGTGAGCCCGGCGGCACCATCGAGGAGTTCTTCTTTGTGGGAGACCCGGCCTGTTTGAACCAGGGTTGTACGACGGAGGGCGCGTGCAACTATGACCCGACGGCCAACTTCAACGACGGAAGCTGCGAGTACTTCTCCTGCCAGGGGTGTACCGACCCGACGGCCTGCAACTACGACCAGACGGCGACGATTTCCAGCGGGGATTGCGATTACTCCTGTTATGGATGTACCGCCAGCGATGCTGTGAACTATGACGCGGACGCCATTTATGACGATGGCACCTGCTGCTATGAGGAGTACTTCTACTTCTTGGAAGTCGGTGGTGGAAGCTGGGATGGTGAAATCAGCTGGAACATCCGGGACATGGCCACCAATACGGTGGTGGACTTCGGTGGTGCGGGCATCCATGCGGTGTGTCTGCCCGAGGGTTGCTACAACTTCGAGATGTTCGACAGCTTCCAGGACGGATGGAACAACGGCATTTACACGTTCACCACATTCGACGGCATCGTCGAGTACACGGGCTCGCTCGATGAGGCGGAATTCGGAGACCAACAGATCAGCGGTGCCGACCGCATCACCTTGGGCGACGTGAGCTGCCCGGTGGGATGTACCGATCCGACCGCGTGCAACTTCAGCCCCAACGCGGTGTATGACAGCGGCTTCTGCAACTTCTCCTGCTACGGATGTACCGACTTCAACGCGACGAACTTCACGCCGACCGCCTCCATTGACGACGGCAGCTGCATCTACTGTGATGCGGGCGAGCTGATTCTGGAGGTGCGGATGACGGACGCCTTTGGCGACGGCTGGAATGGCGGTGTGTACTACATCTCGGATGGGAACGGAAACATCGCGGCCACCGGCACGCTGGACCAAGCCGATCAAGGCGACCTGTTGACCAGCGGCACGGATCTCGTCTGCCTGGCCCCGGGTTGCTACTTGTTTGACATTACCCCGGGTGACGATTCCGATGACATCGGGTGGTACCTCGAAGACGTGGCAGGCAATTTCTATGGCACGGGTGTGGACGAGGTGTCGAGCTATGGTCTGGACATCGGTGAGACGGGAAGCTGTGACATCATTGGGTGCACGGATCCCTTCTGCTTGAACTACAACCCGAGCGCCAACCAGGACGATGGTTCCTGTGAGTGTCCGCCGGCCAACAACTATGCCTACAGCGCGCAGGCCGTTCAGTGCGGCGCCCAAGTGTCAGGAACGCTGACGTATGCTGTTGATGGGGAGGACCTCGTCGGAACGACCTGCTCAGGTCAAGACATCAATGCGGCAGGCGTGTGGTACGTGTTCAATGCCCAGGCCGACCAGCAAATGGTGGTCAGCACCTGTGGCACGGATGCCTTCAACCCGGCCGGCAACCCCCTCTTTGACTCACAGGTGTTCGTCTTCCGTGCGGTGGACGGCGACCTCGACAACCTCGAATGTCTCGGCGGAAACGACGATGGCTGTGAGGACGGATTCATGAGTGAGGTGGCGTTCAACGTCGAGCAAGGTGAGGACTACTACATCCACGTGACCCGCTTCAGTGAGTATACCAGCGGTGATGAGTTCCTCTTGTCGGTGGAGTGTGTGGACTGCAGCAGTGGGGCGCCCATCAACGACGATTGCGTCAGTGCGCTGGAACTCCAGAACGGCGTTCCGCAAGTGGGCTCGGTGTGTTGCACCAGCCCGGACAACGTCAATGTCAGCTTCCTCGCAGGCTTCCAGACGAGCTACGGTGTTTGGTACCAGTTCAACAGCCTCGATTACGAGACCTTCTTCTTTGACCTGCTCAACCTCAACGCGGCGAACATCGGCTTGGCCATCTTCGACGTGGGCGAATGCGGTGACCTCGAAGCGCAGGTTGGTTGCCTGGTCTCCGAGCAGTGTGCCGGTGAGATCAGCCAATTCACCGTTCTGCAGCCCAACACCGACTACCTCTTCTATGTGTTCACCACCGACCCGGATGATTGCGGACAATACCAGTTCGTGACCACGGGCGTGTACCTCGGGTGCATGGACCCTGTGGCGCCGAACTACGACCCGACCGCGACCATGGACGATGGAAGCTGTGACTACATGAGTGTGGTGCCAGCCAACAACACGTGTGGTGCGGCCATTGAGCTCACCTGTGGTGTGCCGGAAACGGGATCCACCGGTGGTGCGACCAATCTGGGTGCGCCCAACTTGATCAATGGCTGTGACCCGGTGCCCGGACCTGGCATCTGGTACACCTTCGAAGGAACGGGCGACTTGCATACGCTGAGCCTCTGTGGTTCCAACATCGACTCCAAGCTCAACCTGTATGTGAGCGACGCGGTGTGTGCCGGTGGCATTCCTGCCCTCTTCGAATGTGTCCTCACTGTGGAGGATGGGGTGTACGCTTCTGAAGAAAGTGACTTCATCAATTGTGGCTTCTTCGATCAAGACGACGCTTGGGTGCAGTTCATCTCCGAGCCGGGACGTCATTATTATGCCTACGTGTCGGCAGAGGATGCCGATGGGGACCCCGTGACGGACGACAATGGCACCGTGGAGATTTCCCTGACGTGCGCTGCCGCTGTGGAGGGGTGCACCAACAGTGTCGCCTGCAACTTCAATCCGGACGCCAACATTGAGGACGGCTCCTGTGATTTCCTGAGCTGTGCCTGTCCGGACGGATTCGCGGATGGCATTCCGCTGATGCTCGAGATGTTCGACAGCTTCGGCGACGGATGGAATGGCGCGGAGTACTTCCTCACGGACAATGCTGGCGACACGCTTTTGTCTGGAACCTTGGACAGCGCCCTCTTCATCTTGGACGTCGACAATTTCCTCGGTGGCGATGAAGGATTTGACACCTTCTGCCTTGTGGAGGGGTGTTACCGCCTCTCCGTGGGCGGTGGTGACTTCGATGAAGAGATCAGCTGGACCCTGTCCGGTGTGGACGGTGAAGTGGCCAGTGGCACCATTGGTGAGACCAACTTCTCCCTGGGAGGTGTGGTGTGCGGTTGTGCCGACCCCGGCGCCTGCAACTTCAATCCGGATGCCACGGCTGACAATGGCACCTGTGACTACGCGTCCTGTGCCGGCTGTACCGATGAGGCGGCGTGCAATTATGACGATGAGGCCATCATCGACAATGGCACGTGTTGCTTCGAGCAGTGCATCCGCTTGCTGATGACCGACGACTTCGGCGATGGTTGGAACGGTGCCCAATACAGCCTCTACTCCGTGGATGGCTTGTTGTTGGCGCAGGGTGGCTTGCCGAGCATCGGCTTCACGGTGACGCCTGAGGGCACCAGCGGGACGGACGAGTTCTGCCTGGCCGACGGCTGCTACTACCTGGAAGTCTCTGCGGGTGTGATTCCCGTGGAGGTGGGGTGGACCTTGTTGGGTGCGTCGAGTGGCATCACGTCCGGCGGCGCTCCGAGCGCGGCGGTGTACTTCGAGGTGGGAGAGACCGATTGCATCTCAGGTTGTACCGTTCCAGTGGCCTGCAACTACAATCCCGACGCCAACATCACGGTCCTGGAGGACTGCGTCTTCGACGGTTGTGGTGGGTGTACCTATGACATTGCAGAGAACTACGACTTGAATGCCCTTCAGGACGATGGTTCTTGCGAATTCATCCTCCAAAGTCCGTGTCCGACCGACCTCAACCAGGACGGCGCGACGACCACGGCGGACCTGCTGGAGTTCCTCATCAGCTTCGGCGACCCTTGTAACGAATGATCACAGGGGCGGCAGCGCCGACGTCTACAAATTTCTTTTGCGAGACCCGTCTCGTTATCACTAGCCCCGGATGGAAACATTCGGGGCTTTTTTGCTGTGCGTGTGTGATTATCAGGCAAATGGCGAAGTTCATCGTTCCTGTTTCGGCATCCGCCCGTAGAATTCTCTTGTCTCAGGCTTCACGATTCGCCAACGATTCCTCTATATTGGCGGAGCAATTGGAAAAAACCTTAATCATGAACCTGAGAACTACCATTCTCCGAGGTGCCCTTGGCGTTTTCGCTTTGGCCCTTTTTGCGTCTGTGCAAGCGCAGACGATTACGTTCGAATCGGATTTCTATCCGGGCGAGCTTGATGTGTGCATCGTGACCTTCAATGGGGACACGATCTTCAACGTATCCGACAACACCGTGCTTTGGCCGGATGGTGCCAACAGCACGTCCGACTTCAGCATCGCGACGTACGGGGCCGGTGACTACACCGTGACCATGAGCGACGACTACGGTGATGGTGGTTCTGGATTCTCCGTAGACGGAGGAACCTTTAACTGCACGGGCACTTGCTCTGCTTCTGTCGCCAACTGTGGTGGCTTTGGCAACTACTGTCTCGAAACGTGGGCGTTCTCCCTCACGTCCGACGTGCCAGGTTGCACGGATGAGACCGCGCTCAACTACGACATGGATGCCACCCTTGACGATGGCTCCTGCCTCTTTGACGTTTGCCCGGACAGCACGGAAACCATGGTGTTCGTCAACATGTTCGACACTTGGGGTGACGGCTGGAATGGCAACACCTATGAGCTCTACAACAACGGTGAACTTGTTGCCAGCGGCAACCTCGACGCTTCTGTCATCGGTAACGGTGGTAATGCCGGTGGCCCGAACGCAGGCCAAGACACCATCTGCTTGACCCCCGGTTGCTACGAGTTGGTGTCTGGCGGTGGTTCTTTCGTCACGGAGATCAGCATCTCCCTCGTGAATGTCTACACCGATGAGACGATCGTGTTCAGCCAAGACGGCGGCACGGCTCCCTTCTACTTCGGTCCGACGGCTGAAGTCTGTGGTTGCACGGACAACACGGCCCTGAACTATGACGGTGCTGCGACCGTGGACGACGGGTCCTGTGTTTTCCCGAGCTGTGAAGACGGCGAGACGCTCGTTCAGTTCATGATGTTCGACACCTTCGGTGACGGCTGGGACGGAACGACCTACACGCTGCAGAACGGTGCAGGTGAAGTGGTCAGCTCCGGTAGCTTGGACAACGCCCAATTCCCGTTGATTGACGGTGAGCAGGGATACGACATCTTCTGCTTGTCCAACTCGGACTGCTATACCCTCGAGCTTGCCGGCGGTTCCTTCCCTGGTGAAAAGGAGTGGCAGATCATCGATTACAACACCGGTGAGATTCTCTACGACCAGACCAACGGTGACGGCTTCGGCGTCTTCGGTGTGGCTGGACCTGGTGTGGCTTGCGGTTGCACCAACAGCGACGCTTACAACTACGACGCGGACGCTACGGCGGACGACGGTTCCTGCTTCCTCCCCAGCTGCCTCGGCAATGCGGACAGCACGAGCTACATCCTCAACCTGACCCACGACATCTTCTTGAACTGGGGCAACAACTCTGCCATCATTTATGACGCAGCCACGGGTGATACCATCCTCGCTGCCGGTTACGTGAACAACCTGTACACCCCGGACTACGAGACGAGCCCGGTGGACGGTTACTATGAGTTCTGTGTCCCGAATGACGCTTGCCTCGCCTTCTCTGGTGGTGGTGGTTCCCCGAGCGGTCTCCCGTTGTGGTCCATCCTCGACTTCGCTGGAAACGAGCTCCACGCTGGTGGCCTCGGTGTGTACGACATCGGCTTCGGCGCTTCTGCCGGTTCCTGCCTCAGCGGTTGCACCCTCCCCGCAGCCATCAACTACGATGCAGACGCTACGGTGGACGACGGTTCCTGTGTGGTGTGTGACAACGGTCAGCTCGGCCTGTACCTGACGCTTCAGGACGACTTCGGTACCGGTTGGTCTCCTGGCAACGACTACTACGTGGTCAGCGAAGAGACGGGCGACACTGTCCTCACGGGTACGTTGGCACCCGGTCCGACGACCGCCACGGCCATCAACTGCCTCGACATCGGTTGCTACACGTTCAGCACTGGCGCCATCTTCACGACGGAAGGCTGGGCCATTGCGGACAACCTCGGCAACGAGTACGCTCCGCTCACCTACGGCCCGACCGACGGCTACCCGATTGCATTCGGTGGAACGGACGTCACGGATTGTGCATTCCCCGGATGTACGGACCCCGCTGCCAACAACTACAACATCTCCGCTTCTGTGGACGATGGCACGTGTGAGTTCCCGCCGGCCAACGACGACTGGCAGAACGCTCAAGCCATTGCTTGTGATCTGATCCTGACCGGTTCTCTCGAGAACTCCAATGGTGACGAGTACAACGGCACGACCGTCCTCGGAAACGCCATCTCCAACAACGGCGCCATTTGGTACGAGTTCAACGCTGACCAGGACTACCAGGTCACGTTCAACCTGTGTGCCTCTGCCGACGCGGACAACGGTGTGACCGACACGGACGTGATTGTCTTCGTGGACAACGGTGATGGCACCATCACTCCGATTGCCACCAACGACGACTCCGGTGTGGCAGGTTGTGGTTTCGGCACGACCGGCACCTTCAACTCCATCGTGAGCATCAACGCCGAGCAGGGCAACAACTACCTCGTGCGTGTGGGTACCTACAGCAGCACGACGACGCAGACTGGCATCGTGATCGAGGCCACCTGTGCCGCTTGTGACCTCGGCTTCCCGGTCAACGACGACATCTGTGACGTGGTTCTCCCATTGGTGGACGGCGGTTCCTACGACGGAAGCACCTGCTGCTCCGCTCCGGATGAGGACTTCGGTCTCGGTGGATTGAGCACCTTCGCCACTGCCTACGGTGTGTGGTACCAGCTCGAACTGGACACCAACTACAACCTGTACAACCTGACCGTGGCTGCCACGGGCGACGGTGCTGTGGGTTACGGTGTCTACAGCGGTACGGACTGCACGGACCTCAACGACCTGCAGAGCGGTGTCGTCCAGGGTGCTGTTCAGGAAGAGATGAACCAGTTCTTCGGCACCGAGCAGGAAGGACCAGTCACGGTGTCCATCGCTCAGCCTGACGCTGACCTGAACTACTACGTCTTCATGTGGACGACTCAGACCGACGAGTGCGGTCCGTTCAACGTGAGCGTGTCTGCAGAGGTTCAGGGTTGTACCGACCCGACGGCCTCCAACTACAATGCTGACGCCACCGTCAACAGCGGTTGCCTCTACATTGGTGTGACCCAGCCGAACGACAGCTGTGACAACGCCATTGCTGTGGCTTGTGGTGAGACCATCAGTGGCAACACCGGTGGTGCGACCTCCGTGGGCGGAACCGATCCTTGTGGCGGTGACGGCAACGGTGTGTGGTACACCCTCGACAACGGTGGTGTGGAGCAGCTCGTGACCATCACGACTTGTGGTTCCACGGTGAACACGGAGTTCGACATCTTCCAAGAGGTTGACATGCCGGACGCCACCTTGGAGGTGAACAGCCTGAACCCGGACAACTACCAGAACATCAGCGCTGTGATTGTGCCGCCGAATGGTGACACCATCGAAGTCGCTGCTGGCGACCTGTTCCCGACGCTGTTCAACGACTACTACCTCACCCTCATGGGGGGTGACTATACCGTGTTCTTCACCAACAACGGAACTGAACTGGACGGCATCGCTGCCCAGGTCATTGCTTCCGACGGAACAGCACAAGACCTGCTCTGCAGCGGTGGTTGCACGACCGATCCGCAAGTCTGCGTGGACATCACGATCAACGCTGACTTCTACCCGGCTGAGACCAGCTGGACGGTGACCAACGCCAACGGCTCTGAAGTGGCCAGCGGTGCGCCTGTCTTCGCCAACGGTCCGAACACCGAGACGATTTGCTTGCCGGCTGGTAGCTACACCCTCAACGTGAGCGACAGCTTCGGCGACGGCATCAGCGGCACGGACAACGTGAACGTGACGGCTGCGGACGGCACCCAGCTCGTGGTGGCTGGTGATGTGGCCGGTTCCGGTACCAGCTTCGACTTCACCCTCGAGGCCAGCCCATTCAACTTCCCGGCTGGTGCGACGGTCGAGCAGTCCTTCACCATCTTCGGTGGTACGGGCACGTGCTCTAGCATCCTCTGCTTGGACGAGGGCAACAACACCGTGATCAGCAACGAGAGCTGTGACAACGGTGAGACGCTCCAGTTCATCTCCGACGCCAACGCGAACACCTACGCCATCCTGGTTTCTGCTGGAAGCGGTTCTGTCGGTGGTCCGTTTGACATGAGCGTGTCTTGCGAGCCTGTTGTGTACGGTTGTCAGGATGCAGCTGCTTGTAACTACAACGCAGACGCCAACGTGGACGACGTGAACGATCCTTGTGAGTTCACCTCCTGCTTGGATTGCGACACCGAGACCTGGGAGTACTGCTACGACAGCAACGAGAGCTGGAGCTTCACGCTCAACGGGAACAGCGGTGACGGCACGATTGTGATCGACCTCGCTGGTACGCTCATCGAGCAAGGCTGGGACGAGCTCGTGATCGACGATGCTGCCACGGGTGCCAACCTGTACAACAGTGACGTGGATGCTGATGACGGCATTGTGATCGGTATGGACTCTGTGACGGTGTCCTTCACCTCTGATGGTTCCGTGAGCTGCGTGTCCAGCACCACCCCGTACTACATCAGCATGGCCATCACGTGTGCTCCGGCACCGACGACCGGTTGTGCCGACAGCACGGCTTGTAACTACAACGGTCCAGTGGACTTCGCAGACAACACGCTCTGTGATTACAGCTGCCTCGGTTGTACCAACTCTGACGCTGTGAACTACAATCCGTTCGCTTCTGTGGACGATGGTTCCTGCTGCTTCGGTGCGTTCATCAGCTTCAACATGTTTGACAGCTTCGGTGACGGATGGAACGGAGCCACTTACAGCTTCTACAACGGAGCTGGCGACCTCGTGGCCACGGGTGACCTGGCCAACGACGAGAACGACGGTGAATTCGATACCGATGACATCTGCTTCGATGAAGCCGGTTGCTACACCTTGATCGTGACCGACGGATCCTTCCCGAGCGAGGTGTCCTGGACGATTTCCGGTGATGCGTTCAACAACACGAGCGGTGGTCCTGGTACGTACCAGGTCGGTATCGGCACGGCGTGCACGGAGGGCTGCGGCCTGCCGTTCGCTCCGAACTACGTCGATCCGGACAGCGTGGATGTGGTCAACAACGACCTCTGCGACTTCACCAACTACGTGATGGGTTGTACCTACGTGGACGCTGAGAACTACGACGAGCTCGCTACGAACGACGATGGTTCCTGCATCTTCAACGTGGCGAACCCCTGCCCGACCGACCTCAACGGCGACGGACAGACGACGACCTCCGACCTCTTGATCTTCCTCGGTGCCTTCGGTACCGACTGCGAGGAGTAATCTCGAATTCGGAACGTCAACGTTCCAACGAAACAGGAAAGGCCCGACGCAAGTCGGGCCTTTCTCTTTTCCCCATCTTCGCACCATGCGCAAAGCCGTCTTGATCACGGGTGCGGGTTCCGGCATTGGCCGGGCCACCGCCATCCGATTCGCAAGGGAAGGGCATGTGGTGTTCCTCGTGGGAAGACGACAGGCTGCCTTGGAGGAAACCCTGGGCCAAATGGCCGGGGATGGACACGAGATTTTGGCATTGGACGTGTCGGATCGGATTCGGTTTGAGGCGGCTTTGGCCAAGGCCATGTCCAAACCGGGACTCACCCTCTGCGGAGTGTTCGCCAATGCGGGCATTGGAGGTGCCAACGCGTATGCGACTGACCCGAGCGAAGACCGTTGGGACGACATCCTCAGGGTCAATGTGACCGGGGTGTATGTCACCGTCCATGTGGCGCGGCCTTACTTGAAGGAGCATGTGGAGCGGACGGGTGAAGTGGCCCATGCGGTGGCGACAAGCAGTGTCTTGGCGCGTTTCGGTGTTCCGCAGCAAAGTGCGTATGTCACATCCAAAACCGCGGTGCTTGGATTGGTCCGGAGCTTGGCAGTGGAATGGGGAGGCGAGGGCATCTTGGTCAACGCCATTTGCCCAGGCTGGGTCGAAACGGACATGGCGCGGGACAGCATCCAGCGCATGGCGGATGCCCAAGGAATCACTTACGAGGCCTGTCACGCGCAACAATGTGCAGTGTTGCCGACCGGGCGCATGAGCACACCAGAAGAGATGGCGGACACGGTGTTTTGGATGTTGTCTCCTGAGCAGCGGGGCATGACCGGACAGGGCCTCGACGTCAACAATGGAAGCTGGATGTCATGAGGAACGAAATGAAATATGCAGTGTGGTGTGTCTTCATGGGATGGGCCTGTGCCTTCCAAGCCCAGGAGACCCGATGGACAGCGGAGGACAGCACCATGGTGTCCGACATTCACCGGCACATCCTCGGAGAGGGCCAGTGCGTCGAGGATTTGCGCGCGTTGTGCAAAGACATTGGGGCGCGCTTGAGCGGATCGCCTGAAGCGGACGATGCCATTCTGTGGGGGGCGAAGACCCTGCGTGAAGCCGGTGCTCCAGAAGTGCGGATGCAGACGGTGATGGTGCCGCATTGGGAACGCAGTGCCACCGAAATGGGGTGGATGCGGGTCGATGGCGGCGAGGCGGAGCCCCTGCCCATTCGGGCGCTTGGCGGCAGTGTGGGCACGGAGGGCGCCCTCGAAGCGGAGGTTGTGGTCGTCCGCGAATTTGAGGAGCTCGACAGTTTGGGCCCGGGCGGATTGGATGGCAGAATCGCGTTCTTCAATCGCCCCATGGACCCCCTCATGATCAGTGCGGGGGGAGCCTATGGTGGCGCGTACCAGCAGCGGTCACGGGGTGCGGTTGAATCCGCTGAGCACGGCGGTGTGGCGGCGATCGTCCGCTCATTGACCCATGCCATGGACACCTTCCCCCACACAGGGGCGATGCGGTATTTGGACACGGTGCCCAAGGTGCCAGCTGCCGCCATCAGCACGGTGGACTCCCGGCGCATTGCGCGTTTGGTGGAGGCCGGCCATGACGTGCGGGTTGGATTGGACATGGGCTGTGTGTTACACGAAGACAAGGCGCAGGCCAACGTCATTGCGGAATGGACGGGGACGGAGCATCCAGACCGGTACATTGTGGTGGGCGGGCACCTCGACAGCTGGGACATTGGAGAAGGCGCACACGATGATGGGGCGGGCATCGTCCACAGCATTGAAGTCATGCGGACGTTGGTGGCATTGGGTTACGCACCGCGCCACACGATCCGGGTGGTCCTGTTCATCAACGAAGAAAACGGAAACAATGGTGGCAAGACCTACGCGCGCATTGCGCGGGAGCGGGGAGAATGGCACGTGGCGGCTGTGGAAAGCGATGCCGGTGGTGATGCACCGCGGGGTTGGTCCATTGACGCCACGGATGACGCCACCTCCGCGGTGCGGGCGTGGCGGGAGTCGCTCATCGACTATGGCATCGGCGACCTGCGACGCGGTGGTGCAGGCGTGGACATTGGACCGTTGAAGACGGAAGCCCCGGCTGGGAAGCGGCCGCTGATGGTGGGCCTGCGCCCCAATTCTCAGCGGTATTTCGATTACCACCACAGTGAGCGGGACGTCTTCGAAAACGTGCACCCCCGCGAGCTCAAATTGGGTGCAGCGGCATTGACGTCCATGGTGTACCTCCTCGACCAGCTCGATTACGATTCACTCGATTCATCCACAGATTGACATGCGCCACAGCATCAGTGACACCAGTACGTTGCTCCTGGACCGGCGGAGCATTTCTCCCGAGAAATATTCGGGGCGGCGCGTCCACCGCGAGATTGTCGAACAGGTGCTGCAGCACGGCACTTGGGCGCCCAACCACGGTTTGACGCAGCCGTGGCGCTTTCGCGTCTTCATGGACGATGCGGCTGAGCGCTTGATGTCGCAGCTGTCCGATGCCTACCGTGCGCACGCGGGTGAGGCGGCCATGGAGAGCAAGGCGGACAAAATCCGACAGCGTGGCACCCGGTGCAATGCCATCGTAGCCTTGGGGCTCGAGCATGATGCGGACGGGCGGTTCCCGCTGTGGGAGGACGAGGCTGCCTTGGCGGCAGCGGTGCAGAACATGTACCTGATGTGCACCGCCCACGGCATCGGCGGGTTCTGGTCCACGCCGAAATTTTTGGCCCACCCCGACGCCAAAGCGGCACTGGGTCATGCGGAAGGGGTGACGGGCATGGGCCTGTTCTACATGGGATACCCGGACGGAGATTGGCCGAGCAAGGGACACCGCAAACCGCTGGAGTACGTCGCGGATTGGATCACAGAATGAGCCGGTGATGCGCTGGATGAACTGGTACGAGCACCCGGGCGACAACCGCTACTATGTCTTCGAATTTCGGAGTGCGGCGCTGGCGGATGAGTTTCAGGGGGACCTGGAGGCCGCGGGCATCGGATTTGAGCGTGCCCCTCTGGATGAGGAGGCGCCTCTGGAGCGGTTTGGCGTTCACCGCTCGGAGTTCAAGGAGGCCTTGCGCATCAACCACATGCTCCATGGTCGCCATCGTCGGCCGTTCATCGCGCACGCGGGATTGAGGTGGGCGATGTTGGGCATCACTGCGGCCGTCTTGGGACTGGCCATCATGGGATGGATGTCGTCATGAAGGCTGCTGTGCGCATCGGATGTTTCGTGGCGTGTTGCTTGGTGCTGGCGCCAGCATCGGCTCAGCAATCCGGGGACTGGACATTGGATGTCCACATCCTGTCGTCATTCGACTTGACACTGCCTGCACCCGGGGAGGGCGCCGGGTGGAATGGCCAATCCTTGGCTGCTTCGGACAGCGCGTTGTTTGGCCGGTGGGGTGGCCGTGGGACGCGCAGTTATGGCGTCTCCATACGCCGTCGCATCGGCAAGGTGGGGCTGTTGTCCTTCGGGTTTGAGCAGGTCCGCAGGATGTGGACGGTGGAGGCGGATTGGATGCCGCCTTTGGCTTCCGCGCCCATGGCGAGCGGCTCGTTGGATTGGATCGTCGCCAGCTACGCCATCCCTGTGCTCTATCGCACGGAAGTGACGTTGACCCCCGGTTGGCGTTTGGGGGCCGGAGGGGGACTGGTCATGGAAATCCTGCCGACCAATGCTTTTGCGGCGACGAGCATCGAAGGCGGCGGGGATGTCTTCGCCATCGAGCACGAGAGTCTGCGCTATGCCTGGAACCGGTGGGGCATGGCCCTCGAGTTGGGGCTGGTCAAGGAAGGCGAGGAGCGGGATTGGCACATCGGCGGGTTGCTTCGCCCCATGATCCAGCCTCTGATTCAAGGTGGGTTGTCCGCCCAATGGAACCTGGGCCAAGAAGATGCGGGATCCGGATCGCTGGAGCGGGTGCTGGATGGCAGTTGGTGGGGCTTGGATTTCAGGGTCATCCTGCACTGAGGTCGAAACGAAGGGGTGCCAAAAACAAAGCCCCTGACACCGAAGTGCCAAGGGCTTTGCAGCAAAGGGAAAGCGCTTATTTGGCGGCCACGAGTTGGAAGCCGACCGTGAAGTCGTTGTAGATGAGCTTGTCGCCGAGCTCCTTCGCGTCGAAGAAGGACTTGCTGCGGAAGCGCACGTCAAACTTGGAGCGGTCGAGGACCATCTCACCGGAAATCTTGGCGCCGCCGTCGGTCATGTCCACCTTGACAGGGAAGCTGACTTCGTCGGTGCGGCCCTTGATGGTCACCTTGCCGGTGGCAGTGAAGTTGGCGCCATTCTCGCCGCCGCGCAGCGGGTTGAGCTTGAGCAGCTCGAATTGGGCGGTGGGGAATTGCTCCACGCCGAAGAAATCGTCGCTGCTCAGGTGGCCGTCGAGGCTGGCCTTGCTGCCGCCTTCCAGGTCGAGCGTGTTGATCGTGGTCATGTCAATCACCACGGTGGCTGCGCTGATCAGCCCGTTGTCGACGGTGATCATGCCATTGCTGATGGCGATGTCGCCATTGTGTGCGCCGGTCACCTTGGTGCCTTCCCAGGTGATGGTGCTGGCTTTGGCATCAACGGTGTAGCGGGTGGGGGCGTCGTCTCCACCGGCGAGGGCAAAGAAGGGGGCGAGGAGCAGGGCTCCGAAGGTCAGCATGTGCTTCATTGTAAAAAGGGAATTGGGATTGTGAATCAAGATTGGGGGTCGAGCAGGTCGTCCGTGTTGTTCAACACTTTGGACAGCGCTGCGTTCAATTCGGTGGCGTGATCCGGGGTAAGGCCGGTCATGGTATCGGTGCCGAGGGCCTGCATCGGACGATCGAGATCGGCCAGAATGGCGAGTCCGCTGTCCGTAATGCGAACGTCGGCCCTGCGCCGGTCGGTTGGGCACACTTGTCGGTCGGCCCAGCCCTTGTCGACCAGCTTGTCGACAATGCGGGACGTGTTGCTGGAGGGGTCCACCATCCGGGCGGCGAGGGACTGCACTGCGATGGGTGTGCCGTCCTGGCCACGAAGAATGCGGAGCACGTTGTATTGCGGGGGGGTGATTCCGTGTGGCTGAAGGATGCGACGGGCCAACAAATCCAACTGGCGGGCCACCACCAGGATGTGGAGGTGGAGTTTCTGGAACCCGTCGGAGAACGTGGATTGATGGAGGTGGTCTTCGAGCTTCACACAGCAAATGTATGTACGTACATTTAATGTGCAAGCAAGAAAATCACAACCGGAGCCAAATCCGGTGCGTAGAAGATCAAATGCGGGAAGGCATATGGGGGGTCAAGCGAGGTGCTGGCGCACCAATGCACTGATCGCTTTGCCATCGGCGCGACCGGCGAAGCGCGCAGAGGCCGTGCCCATGACGCGGCCCATGTCGGCCATGGAGCTGGCACCCAATTCGGCAATCAACTCCGAAACAGCTTGGGCCAGTTCCTCCTCCGTCATGGGCTGGGGGAGGTAGACGCGGATGACATCGGCCTGGGCTTGTTCCTCGGCGACGAGGTCGTCGCGTCCCTGTTCCTTGTAGATGGCCAGGGTGTCCTCTCGCTGCTTGAGTTGCTTGGAGAGGATTTTGGTGACGGCGGCATCGTCGAGGGTGTCGCTCCCCGCGGCCTCGGTCATGGCGAGCATGATTTTGCTCTTGATGTCACGCAGTGCAGCAAGCCGCACTTTGTCCTTGGCCTTCATGGCCTCTTTCATGTCGGCGCTGATGCGCTCTTGCAGGGTCATCTGAAGCGGGGAATCAGTCGACGTTGTCGTGGAGGTAGGGATTGTCCGTCTTCAAGCCGCCGGTTTCTTCGTCGATGCTCAAGCGTGTGGCTTGGGATTCGTCGCTGGCCGGGGTAGGGGACAATTGGAAATTGCGGCGCTTGTAGGCGGGTTCGTTTTCCAGTTCGGTCAATCCGCTCGGTGTGCGAAGGCGCTTGGTGTAGGCCTCAATGCTTTCAGTGCGGCGCGCATTGCGCTGGGCCATCTCCTCAGCTCCGGTTTGCGGCTGGAGGGGAGCGGGCTTTGGTACAGGGGCCGGATGGGTTGCTGCAGGTTCTGCGGCCGTTTCCGGTTGAGGAGCAGGTGCAGGCGAAGCCGCTGTTTGGTCCTCAGGATGGTCCACCTGTTCATTGGTGAAGGACACCTCACCCATTTGCTCTGGAATGAGCGGTGCATCCGAGGCAGCGTCGAGATCGAGCATCGTGTACTCGCCCACTTGCGTTTCGGCAGGTGCAGCCTCTGGTTCGGCGTCCATGGCCGGTTGGACATCGGCTTGAGGTTCTTCGACTTCAGCGTGTCGCAAGCTGACTTCTTCGGCTCCTTCTGGATTGGGTGTGCCAAACAAGTCGAGCGCGGCCGTGGGCGTTTCAGCGGTGATGTCTTCCGCTTCCCACTGGTTGGTCACCACGTTGTCGGTGGGTTCAGCAGCGCCTTTCAGGTGCGGTTCGGCTTCGGTGGCCGTGTCGTCGGCGAGGAAAGGCTCGTTGGTGACGGGACCGGGGAGGGGCGCTGTGATTTCCCGGGCTTCTGAGTCCAGGCGCATCTTCGAGATGACCGGACCTTCAGGCAGCTGGGTGTTGGTTTCGAAGCCGGTTGCGATGACGGTGACACAAATCTTGTCTTCGAGGCTGGCGTCGTGTCCGTACCCCCAGATGACTTCAGCCGTGGCACCGGCTTGGTCCTGGATGTAGTCCGTGATCTCGGAGATCTCATCCATCAGAACTTCTTCCGTGCCGTAGGTGATGTTGAGCAACACGAAGTTGGCGCCCGTGATGTCGCTGTCGTTGAGCAGCGGCGATTCGAGGGCCTCGCTCACGGCGGTCATCGCGCGTCCTTCGCCACTGGCCGCGCCAGCGCCCATGATGGCCGCGCCGCTGTCGCGCATCACGGTTTTGACGTCGTTCATGTCGACGTTGATGTCCCCGGTGAGGGTGATCACTTCTGCGATGCCCTTGGCCGCCGTGCAGAGCACTTCATCCGCGTTGGAGAATGCCTTTTTGAGGGTCAGGTTGCCAAACAGCTCACGGAGCTTGTCGTTGCGGATGATCAGCAGGGTATCCACTGCAGCGCGCATCTCTTCGAGGCCTTCCGCTGCTTGGTTGGCCCGGCGCTTGCCTTCGAAGTTGAAGGGAACGGTGACGATGCCGACCGTGAGGATGCCGAGGTCCTTGCAGGCCCGGGCGATGACCGGAGCGGCGCCGGTTCCTGTTCCACCCCCCATGCCAGCGGTGACAAACACCATGGTGGTGTTGTCGTTGAGTTGGGCGAGGACGTCATCGAGGTTTTCGATGGCGGCATTCTTGCCCGTCTCGGGAATGCTGCCGGCACCTTGTCCTGCCGTGAGGGTCGTGCCCAGTTGGATGCGGGTGGGCACGGTGGATGCTTCCAACGCTTGGTTGTCCGTGTTGCAGACAATGAAATCCACGCCATTGATGCCCTGTTGGTGCATGTAGTTGACGGCGTTGGAGCCGCCACCACCGACACCAATGACCTTGATGGGGGAGCCGGGATTCTGTGGAATGTCGAATTGCATGGGTTCGAGGTCGTGGATGGAAGGGTGTGTCTCGGGAAATCAGGCTTTTCCGCGCGGCACAGGTGAGTGACAATGTCGGCGTCCGCGTGCTTGTTCCGTCACCTCCTTTGGGGTTTCCATCCACGATGTCGCGGTGGAAAACGGGATTTGGTGACGTCGTCCGCGCGCGTTATTCCGGGATTTCGTCTTCGAAGAAGTCCTTGATTTTCTGGAGGAATTTGCGTGGGCCGGAGAGCGTTTGAAGGGCTTCTTCTTGACGTGTGTCCCCGCCGAATTCGCCATTGGGACCCACTTCATTTTCGAAGCCGAGCAGGACCAGGCCGATGCCCGTTGCGTACGTGGGTGCCGTCAGGCTGCGGTCCGGCGCTTGCGCGAGGTGGGTGTTGGGAAATCCAATCCGGCAGTCCAGCGTGGTGACGTATTCGAAGAGCTGGCGGACGTGGCGGAGTTGGCTGCCACCGCCGGTGACGACGATGCCGCCGATGAGTTCGCGTTCGAGGCCGCTGTTCTTGATTTCGTAGTGGACGTGCTCGATGATCTCCGCCATGCGCGCCTGGATGATGCCGGCGATGTTGCGGCGGGACACCTCTTTTGGCGCCCGGCCCGGCAGCCCTGGAATGACCACGATCTCATCCTGGGCCATTTCCTGTTCGAGCGCAGATCCAAACTTGTTCTTCAGTGCTTCCGCGTGCTTCTTCAGCACTCCGCAGCCCTGCTTGATGTCGTCGGTGATGGCGTTGCCTCCAAAGGGAATCACCGCCGTGTGGCGGATGATGCCTTCCTGGAAGATGGCAATGTCCGTCGTGCCGCCGCCGATGTCCACAAGGGCGACGCCGGCTTCCTTCTCTTCCTCGCTGAGAACGGCGGAGCTGGATGCGATGGGCTCGAGGATCAACTGGTCCACCTGAAGTCCGGCGCGCTTGATGCAGCGGTAGATGTTCTTGGCAGCCGAGGTCTGGCCGGTGATGATGTGGAAGTTGGCCTCCAGCCGCACTCCGGTGTGGCCAACTGGCTCCTTGATGCCCGGTTCTCCATCCACCGTGAACTCCTGCGGCAGCACGTGGAGGATCTCCTCCCCAGGGAGCACCTTCAGCTTCTTCATGTCGTCGATGAGCTGTTGCACATCGTCCCGGTTGATCTCCTCCTCGGTTTCGGTGCGAATCAACTGGCCGCGGTGTTGCAGGCTCTTGATGTGCTGTCCGGCAATGCCGACGTTGACCACTTCGATGCGGACGTTGGCGGATTTCTCAGCCGCTTCGACGGCAGCGCGGATGGATTGGACGGTCTGCTCGATGTTGGCGACGACTCCGCGGGTCACCCCGATGGATTCACTCTTGCCATATCCGATGATGTCCAGTTTGCCGTGGGCGTTCTTCTGGCCGACGATGCACGCAATCTTGGTCGTGCCGATGTCGAGGCCGACGACGATGTCCTGATGGGGGTTGTTGCTGTCCATGGTGGAGGGGGTGGAGGTCATTTTCGTGCCACGAGTTGTCCTTCGTAGCGCAGGTCGAGTTCACGGTATTGCCGCAGGTCTCCGTTGTCGAGGAGGGCGGTGTAGAAGGTGCGGAGTTGACGGAGTTGGTCGTCGAGCCGGTCCTGCGCGCCTGGATTCGCACCGAGGTGGACGATGAGGTCCCCGATGCGGGGGCGAAAAGACACATGACCGTCTGGGTCGACATCGATCTGATCGACGAACCGGTCCCAGAACGGATCGGCATCGAGGTGGTGAAGAAGGGGCAGGGCGGCCCGGGCTTGCACTGCACGTTCAGCATGGACCACGGGCACATCGGCCGTGTAGCGCGGGGACAAGGGGAACCAGCGGCCCTCATCGTCGAGGTAGAGCACGCTGTCTGCGCTCCACACCCGGGCGAGCGGCCGTTGTTGTCGGACGGAAATGCGCAAGGCGCCGCCCAAGGTGGGTTCGATGGTGCAGTCGGCGACGCCAGGCTGGTTGAGCAGGGCGTCATGCAGGGCCGCATAAGGCAGGTCGGCCAAGGGGCGATCGAGCAAGGCGAAGCCGTCGGTTACGGCGGTCTTCAGCGACGGGGCGTCCACGAAGTACATCCCGTCCATTTGATCGACTTCGATTTCCAAGGCGCGGCAAGGCGTGCGGTCGGCCGCCTGATCGGCTGCCGTGAAGACGACGACAGCAGCGAGCAGCATGGGCACAGTCCACCACATGCGGTTCCACCGTGCGGTGGACGAGGCATTGGATGGAGGAGGCGTGTTCATGATGTGGTTTCGCTGGCGTTGGGGCGGTTGAGGAGCCTGTCGGTGGCCGCCGGAACCCAATGGTGGAGATCGCCGGCACCCAGAAACAGAAGCACCTCTGGCCCAGTCTGCTGCAGAACATCTAAAAACCGGGATTCCTCCGGGCAATTGACGGGACACCCGGTCACCTTATCCCCAACGGCTTGTGCATCCACGCCGGGCAGTGGGTTTTCGCGTGCGGCGTAGATGGGCAGCACGATGCAGTGGTCCAGGGCCGACAGACTCCGGCCGAAGTCGTCGAGGAAGTCCCGGGTGCGGCTGAAGAGGTGGGGCTGGAAGACGCCGACGATTTTTTTGCCGGGGTAAGACGCCCTGGCTGCGGCCACGGTGCCGTCGATTTCGCTGGGATGGTGGGCGTAGTCGTCGATGATGGTCAGGGCCTCCGTGTGGAGGCGGACCTCGAAGCGCCGGGCAATGCCGGGAAACGCCTGCAGGGCTTGGGGTACCTGCGTTGCATCCATTCCGGCGCGCACGGCGAGGATGGCCGCCGCGGTGGCATTGGCGGCATTGTGTACCCCCGGCATCGACCAAGTCACACGCAGGGGGGAGTGGCCAGCAAGGTGCAAGTCAAAGGCCGCCAGTCCGGATGGGTCTCGGCCGACGTCGCTGTATCCGCCTTCCCACTGTGCCGGCAGGGCTTCTTGGCTGACCTCCCCGTAGAGGGTGTGCTGGGGCAGGGCATCCGGTCCGAGGGAACCCTTCAGGGCCCGCGATGCATCCGCATGGAGGAGGATGCCGTCCTCCGCAACTTGTCCGGCGAATTCGGAGAAACTGCGGTGAAGGGCGGCAGCATCGCCATAGATGTCGAGGTGGTCCGCGTCTGCGGAGGTGATCACGGCGTGCTTCGGGTGCAGGGTGAGAAAACTCCGGTCGAATTCATCGGCCTCCACCACGACCCATGGCGCATCGTGACCTTGACCCGCGAGGAGCAAATTGGAGTCGAATCCTTTGGCCACGCCGCCGAGAAAGGCTTCGACGGGCACGCCGCCATGGTGGAGCAAATGGGCGAGCAGGGTGGAAGTGGTGGTTTTGCCGTGGGTCCCTGCGACGGCGAGAAGCGGGGTGTTCCGTGTCACTTCACCGAGCAATTCAGCCCGTTTCAAGACGCGAAAGCCAGCTCCACGGAAGAGGGTGAGCAAGGGGAAGTGATCCGGCACGGCCGGGGTGCGCACAATGGTCCACCGCTCCGTGCGTCCCGTTGCAAGGTCCTCCTGCAGTCCGTCCGGCAGGGAGTCGATGGCGCCGGTGGTGTCGACGTCCATGCCTTCGGCGACCAGGGCTTCCGTGATGGCAGAAGGGGTCCGATCGTAGCCGGCCACCACAGCGCCGTGGGCGTGGAACCAACGCGCCAGGGCACTCATGCCGATGCCCCCGATGCCGAGGAAATACAGGTGTTGGCCGGCCGCGTTCACGGGCGACGGTTGGCGAGGAGGTCCAACACTTCACGAACCACTGCATCTGCTGCGTCCGGTCGGGCGGTACCGGCGAGGGCTGCGGCCATGGTCCGGCTGGCTTCGCCTTCTGTCAGCAGTTTGGAGACAGCGGCGCCCAACCTGTCCACCACATCGGCGTCCCTCAGAAGCACAGCTCCGCCGCGATCGACGACGCTGAGGGCGTTTTTGGTCTGGTGGTCTTCTGCCACGTGGGGCGATGGGACGAGGAGGGTCGGTTTGCCCACGAGCGCCAACTCGGCGATGGACATGGCGCCCGCCCGGCTCGCAATGCAGTTCGCCGCGTCATACGCCAGGTCCATGCGGTCGATGAACCCGCGAACGGTCAACAGGGGGTCGCTGTGGTCTTTGGCCCAGGCCATTTCGCGATCGGCATAGCGCCCTCCGCATTGCCACAGGATTTGAAATCCGCGCTGTTCCAAGGGGCGTTCCTGGACCAGTTGTCGCACTGCGGCGTTCATGCTGGCCGCGCCCAGACTGCCCCCAAGGACGAGGAGGACCGGAAGGTCGTCGCGCAGTCCAAAGTGTTGGCGTGCTTCACGCCCTTGACCGGAAGCGCTTTCGCCCGGTGTGAGGCGCTGGAGAATGCCGGCGCGCAGCGGGTTGCCGGTCTCGACAATCCGGTCTGCCGGGAACCAGCGCTCCAATCCGGGAAAACCTGCGCACACCCGGTCGACGCGTCCGGCCAGCAGGCGGTTGGTGATGCCGGGAAAACCGTTCTGTTCCTGGATCAGCGTGGGAATTCCAGCGCGGGTGGCGGCCCACAACAGGGGGCCACTGGCAAAACCGCCCACGCCGATGGCGATGTCGGGTTGGAACCGGCGGATGATGCGGCGCGACAGTTGAAGGGAGCGGAGCAGGCGGAATGGAAACCGCAGGTTGCGCAGGGACAGTTTGCGGTCGATGCCGGTGATGGGCAGGCCGGTGATGGTGTACCCGGCTGCCGGAATGCGCTCCATTTCCATGCGCCCCAAGGCGCCCACGAACTCGATGACGCAGTCCGGGTGCCGGGATTGCAGGGCCTCGGCGATGGCGATGGCCGGGTGGATGTGCCCGCCAGTTCCACCGCCGGAAATCAGCACGCGCAGGGGGCGGTCAGCCATGGGCTTGCCGGGGTTGAAGTGGTCGGGCGTGACGCGGTCCTTCCGGCTCGTCGATGGGCGCAGCGGCGTCGGGGTCGTCGAGGGAGCGGCTGACAGAGAGGATCATGCCCAGAGCAGCACAGGTGAACAGGATGGAGGTTCCGCCCATGGAGACCAGGGGCAGGGGCTGACCGGTCATGGGCAGCAGGTTCACGGCCACGCCCATGTTGACCATGGCTTGAAAGGTCAGCATGAGGCCGAGGCCAATGGCCAGCAGGCTGCCGAATGGACGCTGGCAGCGGGTGCCCACGCGAATCGCGCGGGAAAAGAGAATGAGGTAAAGCAGCACCAGGCCGAATCCGCCCACCAGCAGCCCCCACTCTTCGATGATGAAGGCGTAGATCATGTCGGCATAGGCGACGGGCATGGCGTTGCGGCTGACGCCGGATCCGGGGCCTTGCGGCAGCAATCCACCTTCGTGGATGGCTTGGAGGGCGAAGTCGATTTGTGTGCTGTCGGATCCGCCTTCACCACCGAGGAATCCGATGGTGCGCGCCACCCACGTGCCGAATCGGGGGAACAGGCCCGGTGCGGCGGCGCCCAAGGCGACGACCAGAAGCGCCAGGCCACCGCCAATGCCAGCGGTGATGAGCAGGTTGCGCGTGGAGACGCCGCCGATGATCATGAGCAGGAAACACACGATGGCCAGCAAGGCGGCCGTGGAGAAGTCAGCGGGCAGGATGAGCCCGCAGGTGGCAGCGATGTAGAGGACGATGGGCTGAACGCCCTTGCTCCAATCGTGCAGGAAGAGCCGGTTGCGGTCGAGCATCCTGGCGACGTAGGCCACCAGGGCCACTTTGGCCATGTCGGAGGGCTGAAACCGGAAGCCGGCGACATCCACCCAGCGTTTGGCATCATTGACCTCGGCCCCCACCAGCAGCGCCATGAGCAAGAGCGCCAGCGAGATGTGGATGCCGAGTTGGCTGAGCCGCGAAAACCAGGCGAACCGGAAGTTGTGAATGGCCCACATGGCTCCGATTCCGACGGCCAATTGGAACAGATGGCGAACCAGAACGCTGACTGAATCGCCCCCCGCTTTCCATGCGAGGGTGGCGCTCGCAGAATAGACGCTGACCGTGGAAGTCAGCACCAACAGGAACACGACCACCCAGATGACACGGTCACCTCGGAGGCGTTCGGAGATGGATTCGGTCAGCCCGCCTGTCATGGATCAGAGGGAGCGGACGCCGCTCTTGAAGCGCAGGCCACGCTCCTCGTAAGAAGAGAACAGGTCGAAGCTGGCACATGCCGGGGACAGCAACACGGCGTCTCCCGGACGGGCGAGGTTGTAGCCCATGATGGCGGCTTCCTCAGCGCTTTCCACTTCGAAAATGCGGGACACGGCCGTGCCGAAGGCTTTCTTCAGCTTGGCATTGTCTTTTCCGAGGCAGATCAGGGTGTGCACCTTTTCTCCCACCAGCGGAATGAGCTCGGTGTAGTCGTTGCCCTTGTCCACACCCCCGGCAATCCAGACGGTGGGGCGGGTCATGCTGTCGAGGGCGTACCACGCGGCATTGACGTTGGTGGCCTTGCTGTCGTTGATGAAGCGGATGTCATTGACATCACTGACGCGCTCGAGGCGGTGCTCGATGTTGCGGAAGTGCTGGAGGCCTTCGCGGAGGTCGGCGTCCTTGAGGTCGAAGAGGCGGGCAGCCACGCCGGCGGCCATCGAGTTGTAGAGGTTGTGTTTGCCTTGCAAGGCGAGTTCCTGGATGCTCATGGTCAGGGAGGGGTTGGTGTATGTGAATCGGTTGTGTTCGAGGGTGTGTGCGGCCAGGGCCATGCCGCCATCTGCGGGGGTGTCCGCAGTGAAGGCGTGAACGCGGGCCGCTGTGGTCCGGCGGCTTCGCAGGTCGCGGAGGCCGGGGTCGTCAGCGTTGACGATGAGGTGGTCGTCGGCCGTTTGGCGCGACGTGATGTTCCATTTGGCGTCCCCGTATCCGTCGACGTTGCCGTGGCGGTCGAGGTGGTCCGGGGTGAGGTTCAGCAGCAGGGCCACATCGGGTCGGAAGTCGATGGTGTCTTCCAGTTGGAAGCTGGACGCTTCCACCACCCAGATGGCGCGGTCGCCTTCCGGTCGCTGCCGTGCGTCGGCGACGGCACCGGCGAAGCTGTCGCCAATGTTGCCGGCGCAACCGGCGTCCAAGCCGCCGGTGACGAGCAGGTGGTGGAGGAGCGCGGTGGTGGTGGTTTTGCCGTTGGTTCCGGTGACCGCAGCGATGCGTCCGGTGGTGTGCCGTGCGGCGAATTCCAATTCGCCCATGACGTCGATGCCGGCTTCCCGTGCCCATTGCACCGGTGGTGCGGAAGGGGGGATGCCCGGAGACTTGACCACCAACTCGGAGGAGGTGAGTGCATGGCGGTCGTGGCCGCCTTCCTCGATGTCAGCGCCCAACGCGGCCAAACGGGCTTTGCGCTGCGGGTCCACCACACCGGCATCCGTGACGCGGCAGGACATGCCGAGGCTGTGGCACAGCTTGGCTGCCCCTTCGCCGCTTTCGCCGGCACCGAGTATGGTGACCTGTGCGGACATCAGCGGACTTTGAGGGTGACGATGGTGATGACGGCCAGCAGGATGCCGACGATCCAGAAGCGCGCCGTGATCTTGCTCTCGGGCATGCCGCCCTTCTGGTAGTGGTGGTGCAGGGGCGACATCCGGAAAATCCGGCGTCCCTCTCCGTACTTCTTCTTGGTGTGGCGGAACCAGGCCACCTGCATCACCACACTCAGGTTCTCAATGAGGAAAATGCCGCAGAGGACGGGGATCAGAAGCTCCTTGCGGATGGCGATGGCGAACGTGGCAATGATCCCGCCGATCGCCAGACTGCCCGTGTCGCCCATGAAGACCTGAGCGGGGTACGCATTGTACCAGAGGAAGCCGATGCAGGCGCCCACGAATGCGGCGATGAACACCACGAGCTCGCCGCTGTCCGGAATGAACAGGACGTTCAGGTAGTCGCTGAAGACGGCATTGCCGGAGACATAGGCCAGGATGGCGAGGGTCAATCCAATGATGGCGCTCGTTCCCGTGGCCAGGCCATCCATGCCGTCGGTCAGGTTCGCGCCATTGGACACCGCCGTCACGATGAAGACGACGATGAGGGCGAAGACGGCAAAACGTGCCCAGGGCGAATCCGTGGCCCAATCGGTCAGGCGGGCATAGTCGAATTCATTGTCCTTCACGAAGGGGATGGTGGTCTTCATGGACCGGTGCTCCACCCGCACCCATCCGTCGCCGTCGGTGTCCTCCACCCCTTGGGCGATGGCTTCAGCGGCGGTGGCTGGAACGGCCTCCTTGACCCGAACCTGCGGGCTCCAGAAGAGCATGGCGGCCACGAGGAAGCTGGCGCCCACCTGGCCCACCACCTTGAATTTGCCGGCGAGCCCTTCCTTGTTTTTCCGGAAGACCTTGATGTAGTCGTCGAGGAAGCCGATGCCGCCGAGGAGGACGGTCACCAGCAGCATGCATTGGATGTAGATGTTGGTCAGGTCCGCGAGCAGGAGGGTCGGGATGAGGATGGCGCTCAGGATGATGATGCCCCCCATGGTGGGCGTGCCCTGTTTGGCCATTTGCCCCTCCAGTCCGAGGTCGCGTACGATTTCTCCCACCTGCTTGAGCTGGAGCCACTCGATGATGCGCTTGCCCAGCAGGATGGAGACCAGCAGGGACAGCAGTGCGGCGCTGGCCGCACGGAAGCTGATGTACTGGAACAGGCCGGCACCCGGGACATCCGCAATCTGCTGGAGGTGGTCGAAGAGGTGATACAGCATCGATCAGCGGGTGAGGGCGTTGAGGGATTCGGCGAGCACGGCGACATCGTCGAACGGCAGTTTTTCGCCGGCGATCTCCTGGTACTTCTCGTGGCCTTTGCCTGCGACGAGGATGACGTCGCCCGGGGTGGCCTGCATGCAGGCGGTTCGGATGGCTTCTGCCCGGTCGGCATTGGCGGTGACCTTGCGCATCTGAACGGGGTCCAGGCCGTCGCGCATGTCGTTCAGGATGGCGTTGGGGTCTTCGCTTCGGGGGTTGTCCGAGGTCAGGATGACCCAGTCTGCGAGGTCGGCCGCGGTCTGGGCCATGATGGGGCGCTTGGTGCGGTCCCGGTCGCCACCACATCCGACCACGCACAGGATGCGGGCTTCGCCTTGGGCGCCGGCCATGGGGCCTGCAGAACGCACGGCACGCAGGGTCTCGAGGACCTTGTGGAGGGCGTCCGGGGTGTGCGCGTAATCGACGATGGCATGCACGTCGCCTTGTCCTGCCCGGACGAGTTGCATGCGCCCGGCTGGGGCGTCCAGCATGGACAGGTGGGTCAGGGCATCCATGCTGTTCCAGCCGAGTTCACGGGCGACCGCGTACACCGCGGTCAGGTTGGCGGCATTGAAGTCGCCGATCAGCCTGGTGTAGAGGTCCTGCCCATCGATGTGCAGTTGCAGGCCACCGAGGCCATTTTCCACGATGCGGGCCTTGTGGTCGGCCACCTGGTGGGTGCCATAGGTGACCACCCGGGCACGGGTGCCTTGCACCATGGTGTCTCCGTGGCGCGCATCGGCATTGGTCAGGGCGAATGCGGTACCGGGAAGTCCGTCAAAGAGGGATTTCTTGGCGCCGATGTAGGCGTTGAAATCCCCGTGGTAATCCAGGTGGTCGTGGGTGATGTTGGTGAAGACAGCGCCGGTCAGTGGGGTCCCGGCCAAGCGGTGTTGGTCCAAGGCGTGAGAGCTCGCCTCCATGAAGCAATGGGTGCAGCCGGCGTCCAGCATGTCCGCAAACAATTGCTGCAGTCCAACGGGGTCCGGTGTGGTGTGCGTGGCCGGCACGACGCGGTCGTTGATGCGGTTCTCCACCGTACTGACCAGGCCGGCTTTGCGGTCGAACATGCGGGCCAGGCGGTGGAGCAACGTGGCCACCGTGGTTTTTCCGTTGGTGCCGGTGACGGCCACGATTTTGAGGCGCTCGCCCGGGTTGTCGTGGAAGTTGGCGGCGAGGTGCCCCAGCGCCTCGCGGGCATTGTCCACTTGGATGTAGACGACCTGGTCCGTTCGGTCATCTTCCTGGGGCAGGCGTTCGCAGACGATGGCTGCGGCGCCCGCACGGATGGCCCCAGGAATGTGGTCGTGTCCGTCGACGACAGCACCGGGGATGGCCACGAAGCAGCCGAATGGCTTGACCTGACGGCTGTCGGCGACCACCGACTCCACGGCGATGTGGGTGGACCCGGCGACCTCGGTGATGCGCGCTCCGTAGAGGATGTCCTTCAGGATCTTCATGAGAGTTCGAGCAGGATGGTTTGGCCATCCCGAGGGGATGTGCCGGGTGCAAGGCTTTGGCGTCGGACTGTGCCGCGCCCTTCGATGGTCACCTGCAGCCCGCGGCGTTCGAGCAATTGGAGGGCGTCCCGGAGGGACATGCCGCGGACATCAGGGACCTCGGTTTCTGGAATTCTTCGGGCAGTGAGTGTGACCACATCGTCTCCCGTGCTGGCTGCCACATGGGTGGGTTCGACGCCGCGACCTGCGGTGTCGAGCAGGAAAGGCACACCCAATTCGGTATAGAGCGCGCGGAGGGTCGACCAGTCGCCGTTCATCGAGACGGGAAGGCGGGGCTGCTCAGCCAGCTGGAGCCCTTCGCGGCGGGCGAGTTCCGGTTGGGTTCCGTACAGGTGGTCCGCAATGGCGCGGAAGACGGGGGCTGCCACGACACCGCCGTAGTATCCGTATTTCGTCGGGCGCTGAACCACCACGGCGATGGTGTAGGCGGGTTGTTCGGCTGGGAAGTAGCCCACAAAGGAGCCACGGTGGCCCTGATAGCCGCCACCGGGTTGGCTGGCGCGGGCGGTTCCGGTCTTGCCTGCGACGCGGTAGGGGCGGTCCCGGAAGATGTCTTCTGCCGTGCCGTGTCCGCCGGGCAAACAGACGAGTTCCATCATGTTGCGCAGGGCGGACAGGGTGGGGCGGCTGGCAATGCGCTCCTGCAGGACGTGCACCGGGAAGGCCTCGGCCACGTCCGCACCATCGAGCAAGGCGTCGGCGAACCGGGGGCGAATGAGCCGCCCGTCCGCAGCGACGGCATTGTAGAATGCGGCGGTCTGGAGCGGGGTCATGGCCACCTCATACCCGATGGACATGGAGGTCAATGAGCAGGAACTCCAGGTCCTTTCCTTGGTGGACTTGTGGACGGTCGGGGTGCCTTCACCGGCCAATTCCACACCGAGTTTCCGGCCGATGCCGATGTCAGCGAGGGCGTCGAGCCAGGCTTGGGGGTCCGCGGCGAACACTTGCTGCACCGCTTTGGCCGTGCCGACGTTGGAGCTGCGCTCGAAGACTTCTTCCAAGCGGAGCAGGCCGTATCCACCTTGGGGGTGGCTCGTGTCCGTCATCTTGGAGCAGCCGCGGGAGGGTTTGTATGCCCCGTCCTCCGTGTCAATGGTGTCGGTCGGTTGGATTTGGCCCGTCTCGAGGAGGGCCATCAGGCTGGCCAATTTGAAGGTGGAGCCCGGTTCGACTGCGGATCCCAAAGCGTAGTTGTAGCTCTCGCTGCAGACCCCGGATTCGGCATCGCGCGTCAGGTTGGCGATCGCCACCACATTGCCCGTGGCGACCTCCAACACCACGGCGCAACCCCATTCGGCTTCGTGGTGATCCAGTTGGGCGCGAAGGGCATCGGATGCCACATCCTGGGTGCGCAGGTCGAGGGTGGTGCGGACATCGAGTCCCGGCTCGGGTGCCCGAACGAAGTCATCGGTGGCCGGAATCCAATAGTTGCCGTGGATTCGCCGCATCCAGCGCTCCCCAGCGCGGCCGGACAGGGCGGAGTCGTACGCTGCTTCGATGCCCACGCTGTTGCCTTCTGGCCTGTGCAGCCCGATGGTCCGATTGGCGAGCGGGCTGAATGGCTTGTCGCGGCGCGGCTTTTCATCGAACATGAACCCGGACCTGTTGCGGCTGCGCCCGTTGAGCCAGGGAAAGGACTCCACGGCTTGGCGGCGGTCCCACGGGATGTTGCGCGCGATGGGGACGTAACGGCTTGTGCCATCCCGGTGTGCATCGAGCAGGAAGTCGCGCCACCCTTCTGCACTCCGCTTTCCGAATTCCCGGGCGCATGCCGTGGCGAGGGCAGGGAGTTCGGTCAGGAAGTCCGCCTTTTCCTGTTCCGTGTCAATGACTGTGGGGTCCCAATGCAGGTCGAAGCGGGGCACGCTGGCGGCCAAAAGGTGGCCTTCAGCGGACAGGATGCGCCCGCGTTCGGGTTCTATGGTGCGCAGCTGGGGCAGCATGGCTTTGCCGGCCGCATGGTCGGGATTCAGCTGTACCATGGCGATGCGCGCCACGATGGCGAGTCCGAATACAGCGAAGGCGACGAACATCACCCAAGCCTTGGAGGCGAAGTGTTGGGTGCGGCTCATGGCGTGGTGGCGTCAGGCAGAATGCGGGGTGGGGTGTCCGGTGCCGCGAGGTCGATGTCGGCCATGGCCTCATCGAGTCGGCTCCGTTGCAATTGGGATTCGAACCGGCCGCGCAGGGCTTGCTCGTGGTGGCGGAGGTTGCGCAGTTCCTTTCGGCCTTCCTTGATGGCCCGCTCATCGTATTCGTAGCGGTACTGCAGGTAGATGTAGCCAACGAACAGCAGGCCGAGGAAGGCGGCGAAGGGGAGGTGGCGGAGCACATCGGGCGCGCCGAGCCATTCTCCGGTCAGCGATCGCCGGATCGGGGCGAAGGCACGCTGGAGTGCGGCGCCCACAGGGTTGGGCCGTTTGGCGCGGCGGGTGCGGGAAGTTCCGTCGGCTTTTTGTGCGTCGAGCGGCTTGACATGGCCGCGGCCGCGCTTCGTGCGCCGTGTTTTCGGTGCGTTGGCGGCCACGCTCCGGGCCTGCATCTCTTCCGGGGTGAGGCGGCGGTTGGCCTTTTTTCCTGCGCTCTTGCCCTTGCGCTGTGAACCGCGTTTCCAGATCATGCGGCGAGGGTGTTGCGGGCAGCCACGCGAAGCCGGGCGCTGCGGGATCGGGGGTTGCGGACCATTTCCTCCGCGTCGGCCACGATGGCTTTGCCGGTCACCTTGTCAAACGGCACGAGGGCCCGGCCGTGGAAGTCTTTTTCAATCTCACCGGCGAGGTTGCCGGCGCGCATGAACCGCTTGACCATGCGGTCCTCCAGGCTGTGGTAGCTGATGACGACAAGGCGCCCACCGGGTGCCAGCAATTGGAGGCTGGCCTTCAGCAGGTCTTCCAATGCGCCGAGTTCGTCGTTGACCGCGATGCGCAAGGCCTGAAAAGCTTGGGCGAGGTATTGGTTGCGCTTGTTGGGCGGGGCCAATGGCGTCAGGGTGTGCTGCAACCAACTGGTGGACAAGGCGCCTTTTGGTTGGTCTTTCAAGGCGGTCAGGATGGCCCGCGCCGCCTTGTGGGGTTGATTCAATTCGCCGTATTGGCGGAAGAGTTGGGTCAGTTCACCTGCTTCCATGCGGCGAAGCAGGGCGTCGGCCCCTTCGCCGAGTCGGGGGTCCATCCGCATGTCGAGCTCCCCTTCTCCTCGGGTGCTGAACCCGCGTTCGGCCGCGTCGAACTGGTGGCTGCTGACGCCGAGGTCGGCCAGGATGCCGTCCACTTTCTGGACGCCGTGCAGTCGAAGGAAGTTGGACGCGAAGCGGAAGTTCTCCGGGATGAGTTGGAAGCGCGCGTCGTCGGGCACATTGTCCGCTGCGTCGGGGTCGCAATCGAAACCGAACAGCCGCCCTTCCGGCCCGAGGTGATCCAAGATGCCCCGGCTGTGTCCGCCTCCGCCGAAAGTGCAGTCCACGTAAGTCCCGCCGGGCTGCAGGGCCAATCCGTCGAGGGAGGCGTCAAACAGCACGGGGACGT
>CALBSW010000086.1 GCA_937967465.1 uncultured Flavobacteriales bacterium | reverse complement strand
TCTTCCTCGTGACGCACATGCAGAACTTCTGGTGGCAGATGCACTTCGGTGAAGTGGCCACCCAAACGTTGGAGGACGGCACGGTGGTCAAGGACCTCTACACCGTGGTTGCTGCGTTCTTCAATCCGGAGATGAACAGCTGGGCCTTGCCCGCCATCGGCTTGTACCTGCTTGGACAGTTTGCCCTGGGCTTCCACCTCTGGCACGGCTTCTCGAGCGGTTTCCAATCGGTTGGACTGCGGCACGCTCGGTACACCCCGTTGTTGCAAGGCCTCGGCAAGGCATTCAGCGTGGTGGTTCCTGCGCTGTTCTCCGCCATTGTTCTGTTCCTCTACATCACCCAGGCCTGATCGGCGCAATTCCAAGAAGCGATGACTGAAATGCCCGACCACAGCGTGGCCCTCGACGCCAAGATTCCGGAAGGAGCCCTGGCCGACAAGTGGACCAACCACAAAAACAGCATTCGACTGGTCAACCCGGCCAACAAGCGCCTCATCGACGTCATCGTCGTGGGCACCGGATTGGCTGGCAGCTCCGCGGCGGCTTCCCTCGCCGAGATGGGGTACAACGTGAAGGCGTTCTGTTTCCAGGACAGCCCCCGCCGTGCCCACTCCATTGCAGCGCAGGGGGGCATCAATGCCGCCAAGAATTACCAGAACGACGGCGACTCCGTGTACCGTCTGTTCTACGACACGATCAAAGGAGGGGACTACCGCAGCCGGGAGGCCAACGTCTACCGCCTCGCCGAAGTCAGTGCCAACATCATCGACCAATGTGTCGCGCAGGGTGTGCCTTTCGCCCGGGAGTATGGCGGCCTGTTGGACAACCGCTCCTTTGGAGGCGTTCAGGTGAGCCGGACGTTCTACGCCAAAGGCCAGACGGGCCAGCAATTGCTGCTCGGTGCCTACAGTGCCTTGAGTCGCCAAGTCTCCAAAGGCAAGGTCACCATGTACAACCGCCACGAGCTGATGGATGTGGTTGTGGTGGACGGCAAGGCGCGGGGCATCATTGCCCGCAACCTGACCACGGGTGAGATTGAGCGTCACGGTGCACACGCCGTAGTGCTGTGCAGCGGAGGATATGGCAATGTCTTCTTCCTGAGCACCAATGCGATGGGATCCAACGTCTCGGCGGCGTGGAAAGCCCACAAGAAGGGCGCCTACATGGCCAACCCGTCGTACACGCAGATCCACCCGACGTGCATTCCGGTCAGCGGTCACTACCAGTCCAAGCTGACCTTGATGTCGGAGTCCCTCCGGAACGA
>CALBSW010000085.1 GCA_937967465.1 uncultured Flavobacteriales bacterium | reverse complement strand
GGTCTTGACATCGGGCGCTCCTGTTTCCTCCACCGTCGGTTCTGCTGCCTCAGCAACGTCAACGGCTGACATGTCAGTTTGGACCTCCTCGGTGTTGGCCACTCCGTTGATGACCGCTTCGGACTCGACAGAAGTTTCAGACCCAAGGTCCCCGGTCGCTGGATCAGACTGAGACTCCACGGCCCATCCAAAGGCATCCAATCGTCCCACGCGGCGCTCGTTGCCATAGGCAGCATCGCAAGCCACCTTCTCCAGACGAGACTGCAACACCTCACCACCACGGACCCAAGAAAAACGGTATTCCCGGCACGCCGGAAGAGCGGCCACGAAACTTCCAGATCCCGGACGCGCCCGGAACACCCGGAACACAGGCTCACCTCCGTCTGTCGACTTGACTTCGAGCACATCCCCAACCTGCCACTGCAACACCTTGCCGATGAACACCGCAAGGGCTTCCTCGGGTTGATCATAGATCTCCACACTGAAAATGTCCAAGTCGAGGCCACCTTGGCGGGAGCTGCTCAAGTATCCGCTTTGACCCGAAGCATCCAGACTGACCATGACCTCATCTCCGGGGGTGTTCAGAGGGTACCCCATGTGTTCGGGCTCGCTCCAACTTCCATTGTCCAAACGCACACAGCGGAACAAATCGAAGCCCCCCATGCCTTGGTGACCGTTGGAGGAAAACACCAGGCTTCGGCCGTCCGCACTCAGGACCGGACTCTCCTCTTCTCCCGGCGTGTTGATGCGGGCACCAAGGTTCAGGGGCTCGGACCAAGTTCCGTCCGGCAAGAGCACAGTCCGGTAGAGGTCTCTCCCTCCCTGTCCTCCCGGGCGGTCTGACACGAAAACGCGTTCCAATCCGTCAAAGCGCTCGGTCATGGACGTTTCCCAATGCTTCGACGCGATGGGCGCTTCCAACTTTTCTCCCCAAACCAACTTCCCGGCCGCGTCCCATTTGACGGTCCAAACATCCCCTGCCTTTCCGCGGCCGCGGTGCACGAGCAAAGCCTCTTCGTCACCCAGAATGCCGATGGTCGTCAAATCCTCTGAAGCCGCGCCCAACTGCAACACTTCCGGGTTGCCCCATCCCGATTGGGTTCTGGACGCCCGAAACAGACGCCCCTTCCTTTTTTCGAGCGGAGCCGATTGCTCTCGATAGCTGGTGAAGTACACTGATCCACCATCTGGAGAAACGACGGGCGAGAAATCCCGCGCCACACTGTTGAGGCCGCTCTCCGGACGGATGCCCATGTCCCGGGGAGAAGCTGCGCAATCTGCGGCGAAGACACAGTCCTTCATCGCCTGCTTGGCACGGATGTGGCGAAAATCCCGCTCCGGATAAAACTCCGTGATCCGGTGGGCCATGTCCAACGCTTCCTCGTATTGCCCAGCATGCTGAAGCACTTCCAAAGCGAGGTCCAAGGCCTCCTCGGAAGGAAGGGTTTCTTGAGTGTCCAGGGCGTTGTAGCGCTTGGCGAAATCGCCATTGGCTGCCTGCTTCACCAAAGGAACCGCATCTTGAAGTCGCCCTTTGATGCTGCGGAGACACAGGGCCAATTTGAATGCGAGGTTCCGGTCCTCCGGATCTCGATCGTACAAGTCTTGAAGCAACACTGCCGCCTGATCCCATTTCTCATCCCCGATGAGGCGATTGGCATCGCGGTACCGGTTTCTGGCCTCTTCCTCCTCCATGAGGTCGTGGGCCAAGGGCAACAGCCATTCAGAGACTTCAGGCCAATGATGTCGAACTGACATCTGGGCCGGGGAAGTCATGGCCACCGCCATCCAGGCGAGGAGAATGAGCGTTGAGCGAAACATGGCGTCGAAAAATACACGCGCACTTTCCGAGAATCGGTCAAATGAGCGGGAAATCATCCACGCCCTGTCCCCAAGTGGTCAGACGACGGGGCGCTGGGGATCGAAAGCCTCCAGGTGGTCCGCCACGCGGCGAACAAAGCTTCCTCCCAACTGGCCATCGACGACCCTGTGATCGTAGCTGTGCGACAGGAACATCATGTGCCGCACGGCAATCACATCGCCGTCTGGCGTCTCCACCACCGCCGGCTTTTTGCGGATGGCCCCCAAGGCCAGAATGCCCACCTGCGGTTGGTTGATGATGGGGGTGCCGAACACGTTGCCGAACGTCCCCACATTGGAGACGGTGTACGTTCCACCACTGATCTCGTCTGGCTTGAGGGCACCTTGGCGGGCGCGGTTGGCGAGGTCATTGACGATGGTGGCGAGGCCATTGAGATTGTACCGGTCCGCGTGACGAATGACGGGAACGATCAAGTTGCCCTCTGGGGTCGCAGCAGCCATGCCGATGTGAATGCCCTTCTTCAGAATGATGCGGTCCCCGTCCACACTCGCATTGACACCGGGGAATTCGCGCAATGCCTTGGCCACCGCTTCAATGAAGAACGGGGTGAACGTGAGCTTTTGCCCAGTCTGAGACTGGAATTCCTTTTTGTTGCGGTTCCGCCAATCCACAATTCGCGTCACGTCCGCCTCGACAAACGAGGTCACGTGGGGACTGGTCTGGACACTGCGCACCATGTGGTCCGCAATGAGCTTCCGCATCCGGTCCATCTCCACGATTTCATCCTCGCCGTCCATGGACACGGCAGGCGCGGATGCGACGGGCTTCGGTGCAGGCACAGATGCGGGGGTTGGAGCGGGTGCAGGCTGAACCGTCTGTGCGGGCTGGGCTGCCCCGGATGCCGCGGCTCGGCCGTTCTGGACATAAGCCAGCATGTCTTTTTTGGTCACGCGGCCATCCTTTCCAGTACCGGGAATGGCATCCAACTCCGCTTGACTGACGCCTTCTTTCTCAGCAATGCTTCGCACCAGAGGGCTGTAGAACCGACCACCGCTGGTCCGAGACGGCTTGCCAGTTGGCGCCGCTGCAACAGGGGCTGGAGTTGGGTCGGCCTCTTGCACAGCATTCTCCAGCGGGGCGCTGACCGCCTCCATGACTTCAGGACTGGGCGCTTCTGGCTCAGCTGCAGGAGCTGTCGCGGTCACCGTCTCCCCATCCACGGAGAATTCGGCAATCGGCTGACCGACCTGAACGACGTCCCCCTCGGAAACGAGGTGTTTCACCAGCACACCGTCTTCTGGTGCCGGGACCTCTGAATCCACCTTGTCGGTGGCGATTTCGATGATGGGATCGTCGGCCGAGACGGATTGGCCCTCTTCCACGACCCACTTGATGATGGTCGCTTCGGCCACGCTCTCGCCCATTTTGGGTAGAAGTATCTCCATGGATGTATTGCCCGGAGGGTCTGAATTGCGTCTCAAAGGTACGGCTGACCCCAACGCAGAAGAACAGACTCCGGTCAATCCGTCCGCAACGTCATCAACAATTCAACTTCGCGCATCCATCCAAAGTCAAATGCATACCTGAGGTCCAGTCGTTTGGCCTCGGATTCTTCCTCCATCCGGTGACCCGTGCCTACCGAAAAAACCGCATCTGCCAACTTCGGAAGGCGGTCCGCTCCATCCCACCCTTTGTGAAACCCAACCCAGGTCCGCCGGCCCAACAACACGTGCCAAGCCACCCTGCGCTTCATCTCTTGGCCGTGCAATCCACGACCGGGCCCCACCACCAAGATCCACAAGCTCCAAGCCACATCCACTCGCCGCTTTGCGCGCCGCCGCTCCACCCGGCCCAGGCCGTCCGCCCCCCACGACATCAGAGCGTCTGGCGCACTCTCCCTGCGGTTGCCACCGAGGGCCACCCACATCTTCTCAGGAATCACACGCAAGTCCAGACCCAAATGATTGGACTGCCTGATGGCGTTCAAAACGGCCGTGCCTCCGAGGCCCGCATCACACAGCGCAACCTCAGACGCCGAACTTCGACTCCAAGAAGAAGAGCCGCCTTTCAATTCATTCAAATCCAGAACACTGCCATAAGCTGACTGAACCCATTTTTGAATGTCTTCCTTCCGATGGTCCTGGCACAAAACCCCGACTTGCGGCCGGCCAGAACGCCAACGAAACCGTGAGGGACGCAGAGACACCAGCAGCATGCGCAATCCCCATGGCATCAATCCCATCAAGATGGCCACAACCCCCACGGACAAGCGACTGACGCGCAGCGACTCAGGCAACAAAGCGTACAGCAACACAAAGACAACGCCACTTGCAGCACCCCCGACCAGGGTTCTCAAAGGGACAAACGGACGGTCCCGCATGCCGAACCAACTGCCAGCCAGGACAGATGCGAGGGAAGCCAACCCTGCGACCATCCAAGTGGCACCCCAAGGGTGTTCCAATCCACTCCATACCGCGTGCAAACGGACCCCGCCAACCCCCATCATCATGGCCATCAAAGCATCCAATACCTGCAACGCATGGCGACGGACGCGGCCCTGAACGAAAGCTGTGATGGCCCTCAACTGGATCCCCAGACGAATCATCCAGCGCATCGCCAACGCTTGGCCTCCCGCAAAGTGCTTCTCACTGAAAATGCGCATGGCACCGTGGAAGATCCGGACATAGGAAAGGCTGCCCTTTTTGGTGCTCTCGCCCTTGAAGTGAACAATGGGAGCTTCACTGAAGTACTGGTTGACCCAACCTCCATTTAAAATCCTGATGCTGAGGTCAATGTCCTCTCCATACATGAAGAAAGACTCATCGAGCAACCCCACTTGATCCAGCGCCTTTCGTCGCATCCACATGAAGGCACCGCTCAACACCTCCACTTCTGCAGTCTCATCCGGCGCCACATGGCCGGCGTAGTACCGATTCAAGGCGGGACTCTTCGGGGCCAGCCGCCACAATCCGCTCAGCCTGCAAAATGAGGCCCAAGGCGTGGGCATGCCGCGCTTGCTTTCGGGCAGCCAATGCCCGGCCCCATCGTACATGGGCACACCGATGGCGCCAATCCGACCGTCCGATTCTGCCCGCGCCAACACCTCGACAAACGTGTCCTCGGGCACGACGGTGTCGGGATTCAGGAGAAGCACCCACTCCCCCTTGGAGGCGCGGATCGCGGCATTGTTGCCTGCGCTGAATCCCAGATTCTCCTCCGACACCATGACCTGAACCTGAGGGTAATTCAAAGACACCCACTCCGCTGATCCATCGGAACTTGCATTGTCAAACACAATCAACTAAGACTGCCCCTCACCCAGTCGGTCCATGGCCACCAAGGCAGAGTCCAGACACAGGCCCAAGTATCCCTTGACGTTGTAGCTGACAACGATGACCGAGAGCTTCATGGGGCGCTTTTCGGGGCCTGGCTCGCCTGTTCGTAGGGCAGGCGCTGTTGGAGGGAACGGATGAGGGTCAGCTCATCGGCATACTGCAATTCATCGCCCACTGCCACACCCCGCGCCAGCGTAGTGATGGTGACATCCGATTCCCGGAGTCGCTTGTCGAGGTAAAATGCCGTGGTGTCCCCCTCCATGGTGGTCGGCAGGGCAAAAATGACCTCCTGACAGGTGGGCTGCGATGCGCGTTGGATCAAGGACTCCACCCGCAAATCAGCAGGCCCAACGCCATCCATGGGACTGATGACCCCCCCGAGGACGTGGTAACGCCCTTTGAAATGCCCGGTCCCTTCAATGGCCAGCAAGTCCCGAAGGTCCTCCACGACAGCGATCTTGGCCTCCTCTCTCCGCGGGTCGGCGCAAATGTTGCACTGGTCCTCTTCACCGAGGTTGCCGCATGTGGTGCAGGACTTCACCCCTTCTTTCATGTCTTGGATCGCCTCCGTGAAGCGGCGGACGTCCTCTTCGTTGCGCGACAGCAAATGCAGCGCCAAACGCAGGGCAGTCCTCCGACCGACACCTGGCAAGCCGGCAATCTGATCCACAGCGCGGTCGATGAGGCGAGAAGGCATGTCCACGGCACGAAGTTACGCGGCGATGTAGCTTGCCGGCATGGACACGCCCATCCTGGCCCTCATCGCCGTGGCCGCCTACCTCGGATTGCTGCTCTTTCTCGGCCAGCGCACAGGCCGCAAGGCCAGCATGTCCGACTTTTCACTTGGAGGACGCCGCAGCCCGTGGTGGGCCGTCGCATTTGGCATGATCGGCACCTCGCTGAGCGGGGTCACCTTCCTCTCGGTTCCCGGGTGGGTGGGCACCCAGCAGTTTGGCTACATGCAAATGGTGTTGGGCTACGTGGTGGGCTATGCCGTCATCACCACAGTCCTCCTCCCCCTCTATTACCGGCTGCAACTGACCAGCATTTACGAGTATCTGGGCCAGCGCATCGGCACCCGGTCCTACAAGACAGGAGCCGCATTCTTCCTGCTCTCCAGAAGCATGGGCGCTGCATTCCGCCTGTATTTGGTGGTCCTGGTCCTCAATGAAACCGTGCTGCCCGAGGCCAGCGGCGCTGCGGAGTGGATTCGACTCACCGTGCTGATTGCCGCAGTCCTGGGCATCATTTGGGCCTACACCCGACGTGGCGGCATCGCCACCGTGGTGTGGACGGACACCCTGCAGACGGCATGCATGCTGTTGGCTGCAGCGGTTGCCGTGGTGCTCATCGGGCGCGAACTCGACCTTTCCATCCTGGACCTCCCTCGCGCCATCGCAGACTCCGGACACGCCCGATGGTGGTTCTTCGAAGACTGGGGCGCCGCCAATCACGGTGTGAAACAGTTCATCGCCGGCGCATTCATCTCCCTGTGCATGACGGGGTTGGACCAGGACATGATGCAGAAGAACTTGAGCTGTCGGAACCTGCGGGACGCCCAACTCAACGTCACTTCTTTTTCGGTGGTTCTGGTGTTTGTCAACCTGCTCTTTCTGTCCCTCGGCGCACTGCTGCTGATGCACACCGACGCCACGGGCACGGTTGTCGAACGCGCCGATTTGCTCTTCGCCACGGTCGCATTGAAATCCAGCATGGGCTGGGCCCTGCCCATTTTGTTCTTGCTGGGACTCGTGGCCGCAGCCTTGTCCAGTGCCGACAGTGCCCTGACCGCACTGACCACGTCCGTCTGTGTCGATTTCCTCGGGATGGACAAAGCAGGCGATGCAGGACAGGCCGACGCGGTTCGCCGCAGGCAACGCATTCACCTGCTCGTCAGCATGGGGGTCGGCTTGCTCATCTTGGGGTTCCACGCGGTCAACGACACGAGCGTCATCGCAGCCTTGTTCAAGGTGACAGGCTACACGTACGGTCCCCTGCTCGGCCTGTTCGCGTTCTGCCTTTTCAGAAAGGATCGCCCGGATGCCGGAACGGACCAGTGGATTCCTTGGGTGGCCGTGGCTGCCCCTTGCTGCGGTTATGCCCTGGAACAATGGACCTCGAGCCAAGGATTCAGCTTTGGATTCGCCCTGCTTCCAGTCAACGGCTTCCTGACTTGGCTGGGGGCAACGTTCGCGGCCTCCTTGTCCGCGCGGACCACCGCCAAGGCGTAATTTTGCCCCAACATTCGTCATCACATCCAGCAACATGGAACCCCGCACGTCCCAACTCCTCGGCCGCCTGAGCGAATCCGCCACCATCGCCATGAGCCGCAAGGCCCGCGAACTCAAAGCCGCCGGGCGGGACATCATCAGCCTCTCCTTGGGCGAGCCCGATTTCGACACCCCCAACGCCATCAAGGCGGCCGGCATCCAAGCCATCGAGGACAATTTCACCCACTACCCCCCGGTGCCCGGTTACGGTGAAGTGAAGCAAGCCATTTGCGACAAGCTCAAGCGAGACAATGGATTGGACTACAGTGCCGACCAGATTGTCATTTCCACCGGCGCCAAGCACAGCTTGATGAACGTGGTGCTCAGCCTGGTCGACCCGGGCGATGAAGTCATCCTGCCGACCCCGTACTGGGTGAGCTATGCGGACATGACCAACCTCGCCGGCGGTGTGGCCGTCACCGTGGAGACGGGCATTGCCCAAGACTTCAAGATGACCGCAGCGCAACTGCGCGCAGCTTTGACGGACAAGACGCGCATTGTCATGGTCAATTCGCCCAACAACCCTTCCGGCAGTGTCTATACGGAAGAGGAAATGGCCGCCATTGCAGAAGTGTTGCGCGAGCACCCTCGGGCCATCGCCATTTCGGACGAGATCTACGAGTACATCAACTTCACCGACGCCCACGCCAGCCTGGCTGCCCAACCTGGCATGATGGACCGCACGGTCACCGTCAACGGGGTTTCGAAAGGCTTTGCCATGACCGGATGGCGCATTGGCTACATCGCCGCACCACAATGGATCGCGGCCGCCTGCACCAAACTGCAGGGGCAGTTTACGAGCGGCGCCAGCGGCATCTCCCAGAAAGCCACGGAGCATGCGATGAATGGCGGCGCAGCGCTGGCGGCCGACATGAAAGCGGCCTTCCTCCAGCGGCGTGACATGGTCGTCGAGGGGCTGCGGGGCGTCGACGGTTTTGAAGTCAACGTGCCGCAAGGCGCCTTCTACATCTTCCCCGATGTGTCGGCCCTCTTCGGCCGCCAACACGACGGCGGAACCATCCAAAGCGGCCAGGACTTGGCCATGTACCTTCTCGAAAAGGCGGAAGTGGCCACGGTGGGCGGCGATGCATTCGGCTCCCCGAACTGCATCCGGATCAGTTACGCCGCCTCGGAAGCGCAACTCCAAGAGGCCATCCGACGGATTTCCGGTGCCGTCGCCGAACTGCGCGCATGACCCCAGGGCAGGCCAAACATCCATGGACCCGGACTTCCCGGGACAGCGCGCTCGCAGCATTGGACCGCGCTGCACAAATCCGCGTGCTGGTGGTGGGCGACTTGATGGTGGACCAATACCTGTTTGGCCGGGTGGACAGGATCAGCCCGGAAGCCCCGGTCCCTGTGGTGAGCGCAACCCAACGCGAGCGGCGCCTTGGCGGGGCCGCCAATGTGGCCTTGAATCTTCGCGCACTGGGCTGCGCCGTCACCCTGGCTGGTTTGGTGGGGGAAGACGACCATGGACGACACCTCCGCGCGGAATTGGGTGAAGCCGGCATCGATGGCGACGGCGTGACCGTGGCCCATGACCGCCCCACCACCCTGAAGACCCGCGTCATGAGCGGCGGACAACACATGCTCCGCGTGGACGAGGAGGTGGACCAGGACGTGGACGATGCTGGCGCAAAAGCCCTGCTGCAAGCCATTCGCGACGCCCTTTCAGCTCGGCCGCACCAAGCCATCCTTCTGGAGGACTATGACAAGGGCGCCTTGTCCAACGACGTCATCGACGGCATTCTCAACTTGGCGCATGAACTGGACATCCCCGTGAGTGTCGACCCGAAGTTTCGGCACTTTGACCGTTACCGGGGCGTGGACCTGTTCAAGCCCAACCTGAAGGAACTGAAAGAAGGCCTCGGACTGCAATGGGAACCGGGAGATGCCGCCGCAAGAGACGCTGGCATCCAAAATGGGTTGGACCTGCTCGACGAGCGCATTCAGCCGAAGGCCACCCTGCTGACGCTCAGCGAACTCGGAGTCCGCATCCGCTTCGGTGGCCAAGACGCCCACCATCCGGCCCACCCCCGGGAAATCCTCGACGTGTCGGGCGCCGGGGACACGGTCATTGCCGTGGCCACACTGATGTTGGCCTGCCAAGTGGCCCATCCCGACCTCGCCGCGGTCGCCAACCTCGCTGGTGGACTGGTGTGTGAAACGCCCGGTGTCGTGCCCATTGACCCGGAAGCCCTGCGCCGGGAAATCCAAGGCCTTCCCTTCTCCGCATGACGCTGCAGGAACTGAGAGAACGGATCAACATCGGGCTGCAACCCCACCGCGAGCGGGTGCTGTCCATCTTCAAGGCTGTCAACGTCGTGGTCAGCCTGTCGGCCTTCGCCAGCCTCATCGCGTACTACGGTTTCCCGCTGGAATCCAACGCCGCGCACAACCTCATCGGCATCATCAAAGGCAGCTTCGCCTTTTACGTCCTGCATTACCTCGTGCGGTGGTTCTTGGATTTCCACCCCCTTCAGTTTCTGAGGAAGCACCGTTTCGAGGGCTTCCTCATGGCCGTGCTGCTCCTTGAAGGACTCGGAGACCTGCTGACCGGACAGGTCTTCCTGGGCCGGGCCATGGACCCCATGGGCGTGGACACGGTGGAAGACTGGACGGTGTGGGTTGTCCAAGCCTATTTCCTCGTGGTGGTCTTCATGGAATTGTCGGAGCGCGCACGGACCCTTCCCCGGTTTCGATTCCATCCAGCCACCCTCTTCATCCTCAGCTTCCTGGCCCTCATTCTCGCGGGCACTGGCCTGCTGATGCTGCCGGAGATGACCGTGGACGGATTGGGCATGTCGCTGTCCGACGCGCTCTTCACTTCGACCAGCGCGACGTGCGTGACCGGACTGATGGTGCAGGATGCCGAAACCTTCTTCACCCACAAAGGACACGTCGTCCTGATGGTGCTGATCAAGCTGGGGGGCCTGAACATCATCGCGTTTGGATCGCTGCTGGCCCTGTTGGCCCGCTTCGGTGTCGGGGTCCGACAGCACGACGTCATCGAAGATTTCGTGAACCGGGGAAGCATCCTCGGCAGCCGGGGCATGCTTGGACGCGTCATCCTGTGGAGCGTGGGAATCGAGCTCATCGGCGCCCTTGGCCTGTTCCTCTTCTGGCCGGGCGGCCTGTTCGCCTCCACCGGAGACCGCATTTTCCAGAGCCTTTTCCTCTCCATCAGCGCATTCAACAACGCCGGGATCAGCCTCTTCAGTGGCGGGCTGGCAGACCCGCGCGTGTCCGAAGCGTGGCTGGTCCATTGGACGGTCACCATCCTCGTCTTCTTCGGCGCCCTTGGCATGGTTGCCATTTTCGACCTGTTCTCCAGGGAATCCCTGCAGGAGCGGATGAAAAACCCGTGGCGCCAGATTCGATTCCCCACCAAAATCGCCCTCTACTACAGCCTCGCCCTCGTTGGCTTCGGTGCCATCGCCTACCTCGCGCTGGAATCCGGGAGCGGAGGCACCCTGGATGGCATGGGCTGGACCGGACGCATCACCACCTCCTTCTTCCAGAGTGCCACGCGCACCAGCGGCTTCAACACCGTGGACATCGGCGCCATCGGCACGCCCATGCTGTTCCTCCTCACCATTTTGATGTTCATCGGCGCATCGAGTTCCTCGACGGGAGGTGGCATCAAGACGAGCACCTTCGCCGTGGTGTTTGCCGACCTCATCGGCACCATCCGGGGCCTCCAACACCCCCACCTCTTCAAGCGGACCATCGGCAAGACCCTGCGCAGCCGCGCCTGGGGCATCCTGATGTTCTTCCTGCTCTTCAACCTCATCGGCACCTTTGCCCTCACCTTGAGCGAACCCCATTTGCTCACGGAAGACCGGGGGTTCCTCAACCTGCTCTTCGAACAGGTCAGCGCACTCGGCACCGTGGGGCTCAGCACGGGCATCACCGCCGACATCAGCCCTGTGGGGCGGGGCATCCTGATCGCGAGCATGATCATTGGCCGCGTGGGCACCCTCACAGTCGCCTTTGCATTTGCCCGCTCCGTCGTCAGCAGGAACTACAAATACCCCGAAGGCCACACGATGGTGGGTTGATGCCGACCTTGCACACCCATGGGAACTCCGATCACCCCGTATGACAGCGGCGACGCCAAGAAGGCGCAAGTCGCGCAGATGTTCGACAACATCGCGCACCGCTACGATTTCCTGAACCACTTCTTCAGTCTGGGCATCGACAAGCTCTGGCGGAAAAAGGCCGTCCGCATGCTGCTCTCCAAAGGGCCGCAGGAGGTGCTCGACGTGGCCACCGGCACAGCGGACTTCGCCATTGAAGCTGCGCGGAAAGCCCCGGAATTGAAGGTGGTGGGCGTGGACATCTCCGCCGGCATGCTCGACATCGGACGCACCAAAGTGTCCCGCGCCGGGCAGGACGGTCGGGTCGAATTGGTCTTGGGCGATGGAGAGTCCCTCCCGTTTGACGACGGTCGTTTCGACGCGTTCACCGTGGCCTTTGGCGTCCGCAACTTCGAACACCTCGAGGCGGGCCTGCGTGAAATGCAGCGCACCCTCAAATCCGGCGGAACAGGCTACATCCTGGAGTTCTCCAAACCCCGGATGTTCCCCATGAAGCAACTGTTCTGGCTGTATTTCCGGTACATCATGCCCACGCTAGGCAAGTGGTTTTCCAAGGACGCATCGGCCTACACCTACCTCCCTGAATCGGTGAAGGTCTTCCCTGAGGGAGAGGACCTGAAGCGCATCCTTCTCGACTGCGGATTCAACGCTTGCGCTTTGCATCCCTTGACCGGAGGCATCGCCACGCTGTACGTGGTGGACAAGGCATGAATTTGATCGTCCGCCCCTCCGCACTGTCTGGAAGGCTGGTTGCGCCGGCGTCCAAGAGCCACATGCAACGGCTCATCGCAGCGGCCCTGCTGGCGGACGGAGAATGCTGGATCCGCAATCCCTCCGATGCGGCCGACTGCTGGGCGGCACTGTCCGTGGCCGCCGGACTGGGTGCTGACATCGAAGTGGGCTCGAACGCCATCCGCGTGGTCGGAGGACTCCAGCCCCGTTCCGACACGTTGGACCTTGGCGAAAGCGGCTTGGGGATGCGGATGTTCTCCCCCATTGCCGCCTTGCACGACGGGCCATTGACCCTGGAAGCCCAAGGAACCTTGCAACACCGCCCCATGGACGCCATGGCCGAGGCCCTGAGCCCAGCCGGCGTGAACGTGGTGCTCACGGATGGCCACGCTCCGATTCAAATCCAAGGCCCGCTGAAGGGCGGCGAATTCCGGCTCGATGGCAGCTTGTCCAGCCAATTCCTGACCGGCATGCTCATGGCACTGCCCGCGGCACCTGAGGACAGCGTTGTTCACGTCGACAACCTGAAGAGCCGTCCCTACGTCGACATGACCATGGATGTGCTCCAAACCGTGGGCATCGCACTTCAGCACGACAACCACACGCGCTTTGAGATTCCCGGAGGACAATCCTTCTCGCCCTTCGACCACACGGTGGCCGGGGATTGGAGTGCCGGGGCGTTTCTGCTCACCATCGCTGCCTTGACCGGCGACCCGTTTCTCGAAGTCGACGGGCTGGGCAACACCCCCACCCAGGCAGACCAGGCCGTCACGGGCGCCTTGCTGTACAGCGGCGCCAAAATGATGCGCACCGAATCCGGCATCCGGGTGGACCGCGGGCGGCGCAAAGGATTCCGATTTGACGCCACCCATTGCCCGGACCTCTTTCCCCCTCTGGCCGCCTACGCCGCATTCTGTAAGGGCAAAACCACGCTCACCGGCCTGCACCGCCTCCAACACAAGGAGAGCAACCGCGGCGAAGCCATCGCCACCGAATTCGCCAAAGCCGGCATTCGCGTCGACCTCTTGCCAGACGAGGACGCCATGGTGATCCACCCGGGCACGGTGCAACCCGCCACTTTTGATGGCCGTGGTGACCATCGGATGGTGATGGCCGGCACCGTTCTCGGACTCGCTGGCGCCCCCATGGAAATCGTGGGCATCGAGGCTGTGGAGAAGAGCTACCCCGCTTTCTTCGACGACTTGTCGGAAGTTGGCGCCGACTTCGGTCGAGCCTGAATCGGTCTCTCCGATCTTGGGACCGGAGATGCCAACCCGCCTTCCCACCGCCCTCACTCCCCCTGCCCACCTCCGGGAGTTCCTTCGCGCCGCACGCGGATGGTTCGAGGCATTCGGCATCCTGAAGAAATACCGACTACAAGCCTACCACCTTGCAGGACCCGCTGTTCTGCTGTGCATCACCATGGCGGGTGCGGGATTGACCCAATCACTGGCCGATGCGTTGCGCGATGCGTTGACCTCTGGCCTGTCGTCCGCAGGACTGGACCTTGACAACCTGGCCAGCTCCCCGGATGCCTGGTACTCCGACGCGTTGCTCTGGGGGGCGTCCAAACTGGACTGGATGCTCGAATGGGGCCTGAGCCTGTTGGTCTTCTGGCTCAAACTCAAACTCACCAAGTACCTGCTTTTGACCCTGATGGCCCCCGTCATGAGCGCACTGGCCGGGGCCATTCGACAGCGTGAAACCGGGACGTCCACCCCCTTCACGGTGCGGCAATTGTTGCGGGACCTCTACCGGGGCGTCCGCATGTCTGTGGCCCTGTTGGCGGCCGAATTGGGGCTGTCCCTCGGATTGGCGGTGATCGGCCTGCTCCTGACCGTGTTTGCTGCGCCAGTGGCGGTTTTGCTGTCCCCTGTGCTTCTCGTGACCGGCTGGGCCGTCGGCGCCTATTTCTACGGTGCCGCGGTGTTCGACGCGGTCTACGAACAGGCCGAACTCGACTGGCGCGCGTCGTTGAGCCGGGGCTGGGCCGAGCGCGGGCGCCTGCTCGGCATCGGCAGCGTGTTTTCCTTGCTGCTTGCCGTGCCCCTGCTCGGCGTGTTCCTCGCCACTTTCCTGGGCCCCATTCCCTGCACTGCCGCAGCGGCCCGATTGACCTTCACCCCTGATCCATGAACGTCCATTTCATTGCCATCGGCGGCGCTGCCATGCACAACCTGGCACTGGCCCTCCACCACCAAGGCCACACCGTGACCGGCTCCGATGACGCCATCCACGACCCCAGCCGGAGCCGATTGGCCGCTGCCGGCCTCCTCCCCGATGCCATGGGCTGGCAACCCGACCGCATCCATGCAGGACTGGACAAGGTCATCCTCGGCATGCACGCCCGGCCGGACAACCCCGAACTCGCCCGGGCGCAAGCGCTCGGCCTCCCGGTGGTCAGCTATCCCGAGTACCTGTTCGAGGCCGCCCAGGACAAACGGCGGATTGTGGTCGCGGGCAGCCACGGCAAGACATCGATTACCGCCATGCTGCTCCATGTGATGCACCGCCTGGGACGCACGCCCGATTTCATGGTCGGGGCCCAACTGACCGGTTTCGACCGGATGGTGCGCCTCACGGACGCACCGGACATGCTGCTCGAGGGCGACGAGTACCTGAGTTCTCCTTTGGACCTCACCCCCAAATTCCATTGGTATCGCCCCCACCTCACCATCATCACGGGCGTGGCCTGGGACCACATCAATGTTTTCCCAGACCCGGACGTCTACCGCGCCCAATTCGAGGAATACCTGCGGCGGGTCGAACACGGAGGATGCGTGGTGTGGTGCGCTGAGGACATGGAATTGAAACGGGCTGTCGAGGCCGTGGCGCCAGCGCGAAGCGACATCGAATGGGTGCCCTACGCCATGCCGGAGCACACTCTGGTGGACGGCACCTTGCACCTGAAGACGGCAGACGGCCCGAAGCCCTTGCAGCTGGTCGGATCGCACAACGTCCTCAATTTGGCCGGTGCCATGGCCTTGGCGGAACGGTGGGGCGTGACACCCGAGGAATTCACCCAAGCCGTGGCCGATTTCTCCGGAGCGGCTGGACGGCTGGAGCGACGCTTGGACCGGACACTGGAGGGTGGGGCATGCACCGTGTTCCGCGACTTCGCCCATGCCCCCTCAAAGGTGGCCGCAACCACCAGCGCCATTGCCAGTCAATTCGCTGACAGAAAGGTCATTGCGGTCCTGGAGCTCCATACATTTTCAAGCCTGAATCCCGCCTTCATCCCCACGTATGCTGGTGCACTGGACGCGGCAGACGAAGCTTGGGTCTGCTTCTCACCAGATGTGCTGGCCCACAAGCAGCTTCCGCCACTCGATGCGGAGAAAGTCCAGACCGCTTTTCAGAATCCGGGCCTCCACGTCACACCGGACCCCGCGGATCTCGCCGAGGCTGTCCGTGACGCTGCAGGGCCCAACACGGTCTTCCTGCTCATGAGTTCTGGGCGCTTTGAGGGCGTCGACCTTGTGGACGCCATCCGCACCGCGCTGGACTGAATCGAATCAGCCGAGGACCACGTCCAGCACCATCATCAGGACAAAACCGAGGACAAAACCGAGGGTCGCCACATCGGTGTATTTGTCGCGCTGGGTTTCGGGAATCACTTCCTCCACCACCACGTAAATCATGGCCCCTGCCGCGAAGGCGAGCGCGTAAGGCAAGAGCGGCTCGATGGTCAGCACCGCAATGGCCCCCACCACACCAGCCACAGGCTCTACGATGGCGCTGAGCTGACCAAACCAGAAGGAGCGCCCGCGGGAGACTCCCTGCCGGCGAAGCGGCATGCTGACCGCAATGCCTTCCGGGAAATTCTGGATGCCAATGCCGATGGCCAAAGCCAAGGCTCCTCCGATGGTGGCGCCTTCGATGCCAGCCGCGGCACCGCCAAACAGCACGCCGACGGCCAATCCCTCGGGAATGTTGTGCAAGGTGATGGCCAGCACAAGCAAGGTGGTGCGGTGCCAATCCGTCTTGGGGCCCTCCGCTTCGCTGCGGTCAAAATTGATGTGCAGGTGGGGCGTGAGTTTGTCCAACGCAAACAGGAACAACGCCCCCACGATGAAGCCTATCGCCGCAGGTGTGACGGACGCCATGCCCTCCCCGCCCGTCATGTCAATGGCGGGAATCAGCAGACCGAAACAACTCGCTGCGATCATCACACCGCCGGTGAATCCCAGCATCCCATCCAGCAACCGGCGATGCAGGGTCTTGAAAAAGAACACCAGTGACGCACCCGCGGCGGTCATCAGCCAGGTGAAGGTGGTTGCAAGGAGCGCCGCGGTCACGGGCCCGGACTCTTGAAGGAAGGTCTCAATGAACTGCATGTCAGTGTCTTTCAGGGAAATGGAATGGACGGCGCTTCGGCGTCCTGGTCGACCCAAAGGCGCTCGCAAACCGAGGGGGACAACATTTGAACGTCTTCACCGCTATCCGCGAAGCGGACTTCCAAGCTGCCGTCAAAGGCGTGCCGCCGGATCACGGTCAACCGGGTGCCCAGCGAAATGCCCAGGACACCGAGGTGGCGGAGGAACGCATCGCGGCCATCCACGACCCCCACCACGATGAGCTCCAGGTGGCGTGGGGCCTCGGACAGCAACGTGCGCGCTGCCACAGAGCGGAAGCGGCCATTGGGGCCGGGAATGGCATCTCCGTGGGGGTCCAGCTTCGGAAACCCGAGGAAGGCGTCCAGCCGGTTGGTCAGCTCCACACTGTTGATGTGCTCCAACTCCTCGGCGATGTCGTGAACCTGGTCCCAATCGAAGCCCAGATGGTCCACCAGAAAGGACTCCCACAGCCGGTGGCGACGCACGATGTCCATGGCAATTCGCTGTCCGCTGTCGGTAAGCTGCACACCATGGTACCGCTCGTGCACCACCCAACCCTTGGCACCCAATTTCTTGAGCATGGCCGATGTGCTCGCCGGCGTCGCCGACACGCGGTCCGCGAGGTCGGTGGTGCTGACCTTCTCCTGCCCTTCTTCTTGAATGTGCAGGATGGCTTTCAGGTAATTCTCGGCGCTGACCGTGGGCATGGAAGCCGCGAAATTAGATGAGAACAAACTCATTTTTAGCCTTAACTAAAAATCATTTCAATCTTCTCACGAATTTTATTTGCAGTCTGGTAAAGTCTGAGATGCTCGAATTGTTGCTCCTCCGCCATGGAAAAGCCGAACCGGCACGCATTGGCCAACGTGATCATGAGCGCCCGTTGGCCGAGCGTGGCCGACTGGAAGCCCACCGCCAAGGCCTGGCTTTTCCCTGTAGGGCCGGAGATGCCCTCGTGGTGAGCGATGCCGTTCGGACACAGCAGACGCTGCAATCCCTCCTCGACGCCTGGGACAGCGTGCCGCCACACCACATCACGCCCACCGGCTACCTCGCTGATGCGGATACATGGATGGACCTCATCGGGATGACCGATGCGAACACCCAGCGACTGTGGGTCGTGGGGCACAACCCCGGCATCAGCGATCTGGTCCTGAAGTTGACAGGCGATTGGATCGGCATGTCGACCGCCGATGTGGTCCACATCGAACTGGAAGTGGCCGACTGGAGCGGCATTGGCAAAGGATCGGGGCGTCTGAAGGGCCACCACCCGGGAAGGAACGCTTAATTTCCCGACATGGAGAACACCTCGCAGGACCAGGACATCCTGTCGCTCCGCCCTTTCAAAGCGGAATTCTGGACGCTGCGCCGCATCGCCGGCATCATCGGCTTGTCCTTGTTGTTGGGCGCCTTGTTCCGGTTTTCGGACCTGACAGCCTACCTCATCCTGTCGATCGCGTTGAGCTTCATTGGACGCCCTCTGGTTCAATGGTGCGACCGGACACGCATCGCAGGCCGCGCCATCGGCTCCACCGTCGGCGCCGTCTTGGCGCTCGCCATGATGTTCCTGGGGTTCAGTCTGCTCGTGAGCCTGTTCGCCCCACTCATTACTGCAGAAGCCCAAGTGCTGAGTGCAATCGATTTCGAGGGCACGGCGCGCGACTTCCGCGCATTGGTCCATGACCTCACCCCCATGTTCCTCGACCAGGGGGAGGACCCGCTCGCATGGCTCGACACGGCCAACCTCAGTCAGGCCCTCAGCTCGACCTTGGGCGCCAATGGCCTCGGCGGCTTCCTCAGCGGCATCTTCTCGCTGGCCGGCAACCTCGTCGTCGCCGTGTTCAGCATTTCATTCATGACCTTCTTTTTCCTCAAGGACCGCCAGCTCTTTCCCGGCATCCTGAAGGCGCTGACGCCCGACCGCCACGTGCCAAGGGTGGAGCGGGTGCTGGAGAATTCGACCCAGCTGTTGACCCGGTATTTCATCGGACTCGCCGCCCAGGTGGCCATCATCACCACCATCGTCACCGGCGGCCTTCTGTTGCTCGGCGTGCCCAATGCGTTCCTCATCGGATTCCTCGCAGGACTGCTCAACCTCATCCCCTACGTCGGCCCCCTCCTGGGGGCAGGCTTGGGGCTCGGCCTCATCCTCACCACCCACCTGCAATCTCCCGATCTGGGCAGCTTGATGGGCCAGGCAGCCCTTGTCTTCCTGGCAGGCCAACTGGTCGACAACTTCTTCACGCAGCCCGTCATTTTTGCGGGCAGCGTCAAGGCACATCCCCTCGAAATCTTCCTGCTCATCAGCATCGCTGGAAGCCTGGCGGGCATCACCGGCATGATGCTCGCCATCCCCGCATACTCGGTGATCCGGGTGCTGGCCAAGGAATTCCTCAGCGGATTCAAGGTGATCCAAGCGCTGACCGACGAACTCTGAGCCTGCGAACAGGCCGCGTTGAAAATGGGCACAACTTTGGTTCGCCATCCCGGCGAAGCGGCGTACCTTGCCACCCCGTATGCACGGCACTACGGGAACGGCGAAAGCCACCAAATACATCTTTGTGACGGGAGGCGTGTCCTCCAGCCTTGGAAAGGGCATCATCAGCGCGTCGTTGGCCAAGCTGCTGCAGGCCCGTGGCATGAAGGTGACCATCCAGAAACTGGACCCCTACATCAACATTGATCCGGGCACCCTCAACCCCTACGAACACGGGGAATGCTTCGTCACCGATGACGGTGCTGAGACCGACCTCGACCTGGGCCACTACGAGCGTTTCCTCGATGTGCCGACCTCTCAGGCCAACAACATCACGACCGGTCGCATCTACCAGAGTGTCATCGACAAAGAGCGCCGTGGAGAATACCTCGGCCGCACCGTGCAGGTCATTCCGCACATCACCGACGAGATCAAACGGTGCGTGCAAATTCTCGGCGAAGGCGACCAATACGACTTTGTGATCACAGAGATCGGAGGCACGGTCGGCGACATTGAGTCCCTCCCCTACGTGGAAGCCGTACGCCAGATGCGTTGGGAGCACCCCGAAGACACGTTGGTCGTGCACCTCACGTTGGTGCCCTATCTCTCCGCCGCTGGAGAGCTGAAAACCAAACCGACCCAGCACAGCGTCAAGCAACTGCTCGAATTCGGTGTTCAGCCGGATGTCCTCGTGTGCCGGACCGAGCACGAACTCACCCGGTCCATCCGCAACAAATTGGCCCGTTTCTGCAACGTGGACGAGGAAGCGGTCATTCAGTCCATTGATGCCAAGTCCATTTACGAAGTGCCCCTCCTCATGCAGGAGGAGCGCCTCGATGAAGTGGTGCTGATGAAGCTGGGCGTGGATTCGCGGGCTGCGGTCAACCTCGACAGCTGGAATCAATTCCTCTCCCGCCACAAGAAGCCGGATCGCACGGTGCGCGTGGCCCTGGTCGGCAAGTATGTCGAACTGAAGGACAGCTACAAAAGCATCGCGGAATCCTTCACCCACGCCGGCGCGGCGAGCAACCTCGCCGTCGATCTCAAGTGGGTCCACTCCGAGCAAGTCCAGAAGGACAATGTGGAAGAGACCTTTGCCGACGTCGACGGCATCCTGGTGGCCCCCGGCTTCGGATCCCGCGGCATTGACGGCAAAATCGAAGCCATCCGCTACGCCCGAGAAAACGGTGTCCCCTTCTTTGGGATTTGCCTGGGCATGCAATGCGCGGTCATCGAATTCGCCCGCAACGTGCTCGGCCTTGAAGAAGCGCACAGCACGGAGATCAAGGACTACACGCCTCACCCCGTCATCGACATGATGGAGGAGCAGAAGAACATCGCCGACATGGGCGGCACCATGCGCCTGGGCGCCTACCCTTGCGCGCTGGCCCCCGGGTCACACGCCTCTGCCGCTTATGGAAAAGCGCGGATCGAAGAGCGTCACCGTCACCGCTACGAGTTCAACGACCAGTACCGCGAACAATTCACCGAAGCCGGCATGGTTCCGACGGGCACACACCCGGATTCCGGACTCGTGGAGATCGTCGAGATTCCCGACCACCCGTGGTTCGTGGGTGCCCAATTCCACCCGGAATACAAGAGTACCGTGGTCACCCCCCACCCGCTCTTCAAGGGATTCCTTGAGGCCATCGTGAAGCTGCAAGATGCCGGAGATGTGCCGTCTTCAGCGAAGCGGGACACAGGGAGCGAATCCGCCTGACCGCACCGGGGCTGGAAATAGAGAACCCGTCATGCTCTTGAAGGGTCTCGCAGGGCGGATTCCGTGGCGACGAACAG
>CALBSW010000084.1 GCA_937967465.1 uncultured Flavobacteriales bacterium | reverse complement strand
GTCAACGACACCCTCGTCGCCTCTGGCGGTGACTATGGTGATGGGGAGTCCATTGAATTCTGTACCGACAACCTCAACTTCGGTTGCACCGATCCCACGGCGTGCAACTACGACCCGGAAGCCGGCATCGACAATGGCACCTGTGACTTCAGCTGCAGTGGATGCACCCTCCCAGCCGCGTGCAACTACGATCCCGAGGCCACCATCGATGACGGTTCTTGCCTCTTCGACGACAGCTGCGGCGTGTGTGGTGGAGACAACAGCACCTGCTCCGACTGCACCGACCCACTGGCTTGCAACTACAATCCGGATGCGACAGTCGACGACGGTTCCTGCACGTACCCGCTGGCAGACAACCTCGATTGTGACGGCAACTGCCTGAACGACAGTGACGGCGACGGCATCTGCGATGAAGACGAGTCTGCTCCGAGCAGCTTCGTGCAACTTGGATATGACGTGGTCGGCCAGAACACCATTGGCGGCATGACGACATACCGCGTGTGGGCTGAATTCTCCGACCCCACCGAGCAACTCGTGGCGGTGTATGGATTTGACAGCGTTCCGATGACCATCAACACCACCACAGCTTTCTACCAGAACGCACTGGGCGGCCCGCTCGCCGCGAGCATCAACCCCGCTGTGCTGCCGGTCGATCCCGACCTCGCCTACGACAGCTGGCTGACCATTGGTGGTGAAGACAACACGGCAGATGTCAGCACCATTGGACTGGATTTTGCCGACTTCGAAGGCGCTGGCGGCAGCATTGTGGCCGACGATGTCAACGGTGGCTCGGTCTTCATTTACCCTGACCTCGAACCAGCGGCCTTCCCCGATGCGGACGGGCACGTGCTCATTGCACAGCTGACCACCGATGGTGAGGTGAGCCTGACCGTCAACCTCCAAACCCGTGCCGCGGACGGCTCCAACCCGCAGGTCCTCCAGCAGAGCCTGACGTTCCAGGAGGTGTACGAGTGCTTCGGTGACTTCAACAACGACGGCCTGATCGGCATCGGCGACATCCTGTTGCTCCTCGGTGACTTCGGTTGTCCGTCCAACTGCACCTATGACATGAACGGCGACGATGGGGTCACCACTTCCGACATGCTGGTCATGCTCTCCATCTTCGGAACGAGCTGCGAATGACGCGGAGCGGTCTCTTTCTGGCCCTGCTCGGGCTCGCCGTCGCTCCATTGGCCCTTCACGCCCAGGTGGCCCAAGGTGGGGCACCCTGGAAGTGGGGCGCTGCCGGCCAGACTTATGTCGGACCTGAGGTGAGCCTCGGTGCGCTTGATTTGGAAACGCTGGCTGCGGAAGATGCAGTGACGGACCAGTACAAAGAAGCCCCGTGGCGCTTCGGTGTGGAGCGCGATGTGGACTTGAGCCCGGACAATGCCGGACAATGGAACCACGTCAAGGACCGCTGGATCTGGCAACTGGGCATCCACTGCCCCGGGGCGACCGGAATCAGCCTCAGCCTGGGAGAGTTTGACCTTCCCGAAGGGGCTGAGCTGTATGTCTGGAATGCGGAACGCACCCACTTCTTGGGGTCCTTCACGGAGGCCAATGAGAAGCCGTGGGGTACGCTGCCCTTGGGACTCCTCGACGCGGACCGCGTGGTGGTCGAGTACCACGAACCAGAGGCCGTACATGGTGAAGGCCAACTGCGCATCACGCAAGTGGTTCACGGCTACCGCAGCCTGCTGCTCCACCCGGAGAACCCGGCCGCCAATGCCAGCATGGGGCCTTTCGGCAATTCCGGCGCGTGCAACATCAACGTCAACTGCCCGCAAGGGAGCGACTGGCAGGTGGCCAAGCGCTCCGTCGCCCTGATCACCAATGGCGGCTTCGCCGTCTGCACCGGCGCATTGGTCAACAACACCGCAGAAAACGGCACGCCCTATTTCCTGACGGCGAACCACTGTCTCGGCAACCCGAACACGTGGGTCTATTACTTCAACCACGAAAGCAGCACCTGCGGCGGGACCACAGGACCGACCAACCAGAGCATCAGCGGAGGCACCCTGCTTGTCAACAGCGGGGCCAGTGATGTCGCCCTCATCGAGTTGAGCAGCACCCCGCCAGCGAGCTACAATGTGGAGTATGCAGGGTGGGATGCCTCCGGCACCACGCCGGCGTCGGCTGTCGGCATCCACCACCCGAGTGGCGACCTCAAGAAAATCTGTTTTGAAGACGACAGTCCCTACCAGTCTTCGACTGGCGGCGCAGCGGTCTGGTGGATCAGCAACTGGGAGGAGGGCGTAACCGAACCGGGCTCCTCCGGCTCCCCCCTCTTTGACCAGAACCAACGCATCATCGGTCAACTCTACGGCGGGGCGGCCGCATGCAGCGGCTCCGTCAACAATGGGTCCTTCGACTACTACGGCCGAATGGATGAATCTTGGACAGTCGGCGTAGCCACATACCTGGATCCGCTGAGCACCGGGCAGCTCACCCTGGACAGCTACCCGACCAACAGCAGCAGCAACGCGGGGTGTACCCTGCCGAGCGCGTGCAACTACGACCCGGACGCGGTCGAAGATGATGGATCCTGCCTCATCGACGACGCTTGTGGCGTTTGCGGTGGGGATGGCACCAGCTGCACGGGGTGCACGGATGCCGAGGCCTGCAACTATGACGCAGCGGCCACCATCGACAGCGGCGACTGCATCTTTCCGCCGGCCGGCCAGCCGTGCGACTGCGATGCCGAAGGCAACCTCGACGCCACCCTCAGCGCCAATGGCAGTTCTGCCTTCTTTGAAGTGGATGCCGCCGGAAGTCCTGAGACCCTGTCGATCACGCTCGACTGGACCAACACTGGAGGCGGCGGCAATTGGGCGGCCGATCTGGCCATCGCCATCACGTCTCCAGACGGCACCTGTGCGGCAGTCGGGGGCTACAACAGCTCACCCGCGGGCTGCACCAGCCTGGGCGACTACACCCTCTGGCCAGCTGGATGGCAAAGCTCCACCTCGGGCACCTACACCGCGGATGTGGACCTCACCAGCAGTGGCCTCAGTGGGGACGGTACCTGGTCCATCTTCCTCTTCAATGGCTACAGCAGTTCGACCAGCGCCCAATTCAACGCCAGCTGGTCCATCTCCGGCCTGTGCAACGGAGATGGCGGTGGCAACCCGATCAACGATTGCCCGCCCGATCTGGATGGCGACGGCACGGTGACGGTATCGGATGCCCTGCTCCTGCTCAGCGACTTCGGCTGTCTGACCAGCTGTGTGGCCGACCTCAACGGCGACGGCATGGTCACCACATCCGATATGCTCGTGTTCCTGGGCGCCTTTGGCACCGTCTGTGAATGAACCCCGGCCATTGCGGCCATGAAAAAGCCCCGGCCTTGCGGTCGGGGCTTTTTTGTACCCGGAGCGGGACTTGAACCCGCACGGCCCTACGGGCCAACAGAGTTTAAGTCTGTCGTGTCTACCAATTCCACCATCCGGGCATGTGGCGAAGGTGCGAAACAATGCCAGAAGGCGGAGATGCTGAAGTACCAGGGGATCTCAATCCAGCACGGCTGAGACCCAACGCTGGCCGGTCCACACCAGCTCGGCAAAGCGCCCGTTGGTATCGTATTGGCGGGCCAGGGCCAACCAATTCCCCAATGCGTCTTGCAGGTAGACCTGCTGGTCACTCATGTCGGCCTGCTTTTCCACCGCCAAGCGAAACGATTGGCCCGGGAACTCCCCATCCGGCACAGTCACGTAGAGGTAAGGAAACGTGAAGTTTTCCGCGATGTAAAGGTCGTATCCCAAGGGGAGGGTACCGAGTGTGTCCGGGTCGAAGTGGAGGATGGACGGGCCCACATCGGCCGCATCATAAGGCATACCGTAGACCGCCAATACGGCGATCACATCGCCAGCACCGATTTGTCCGTCGCCGTTGGCATCCGGGTTGAACGCTTGAGACTGTCCGGGAAAAGAGACCACGGATACCAAAACGAGCACGAAGGCCCGCAAGCAAGAAGCGGAAATCGAAGGCATGACGGATACGGTTATCAGGAATATACGCCCCATTCGTCGGTGTTTTATACAATTCAGCAGGTCGATTTGTGGCCGTCTTCGCGAGCGGACACGGGCTATCTTCGCCGCCATTCCCAACTCCCTGAGGCGCATGCAACTGCACATGGTGGACGTACGCGGGCAATACGCCCGCATCCAGGACGAAGTCGACGCGGCCGTCCTCGACGTGATCCGGTCCGGACAATTCATCAATGGCCCAGCTGTCAAGTCCTTCACGACCAACTTGGCGCATTGGCTCGGCAGCACGGAAGCCGACCCGGTCCATGTCATCCCCTGCGCCAATGGCACCGATGCGCTCCAAGCGGCCTTCATGGCGCTCGGCATTGGGCCGGGAGACGAGGTCATCACCCCCTCCTTCACCTTCATCTCCACGGTGGAAATCCTGCACTTGCTGCGCATCACCCCGGTGATGGTGGATGTGGACCCGTGCACGTTCACCCTGGACCCCGCGGCCGTTGCCAAAGCCATCACGCCCAAAACCAAGGCCATCCTCCCGGTGCACCTCTATGGTCAATGCGCGGACATGACCGCCCTTCGCGCCTTGGCCGATGCCCACGACCTCGCGCTGGTGGAGGATACGGCACAGGCCATCGGCTCCTCGTGGGAGACTACACCGGGCCAATGGGAGCAAGCCGGTACGATGGGCACCATCGGCACCACCAGTTTCTTCCCTTCCAAGAATTTGGGCGCCTATGGGGACGGCGGGGCCTGCTTCACCCGAGATGCGGACCTGGCCGAACGCCTGCGCATGATCTGCAACCACGGTTCACGGCGGCGTTACGAGCACGAGATCATCGGCATGAACAGCCGCCTCGACAGCATTCAAGCGGCCATCCTCGATGTCAAGCTCCCCCACCTTCGGGACTACAACGCAGCCCGCCAGGAAGCCGCCGATCGGTATGACGCCCTGCTGGGAGGGCACTCCATGATCGCCACCCCCTACCGGCATCCGAAGTCCGACCACGTCTTCCACCAGTACACCCTCAAATTCAACACCAAAGGGAATGGGCCCGGGCTGCGGGACCACTTGGCGCGCCACTTGGGACAGGAAGGCATCCCATTCGGAGTGTATTACCCGAAACCCATCCACCAGCAGCCTGCCTTTGCAGATGTGGCATCCGCCACGGCAGCATTGCCCGTGACAGACGACCTCACCGACCGGGTCATCAGCCTGCCCATGCACACAGAGATGACCCCAAAACAGCAGGAACTCGTGTGTGACGCGGTCCTCCGGGGGGTCGATGATTATCTTTGAGAAAACCCCCAAACGTCATCTTGCCATGAACATTGCAGTCGTCGGAACCGGCTATGTCGGACTTGTGACCGGCACCTGTTTCGCTGAAACGGGCAACCAAGTGATCTGCGTGGACATCGACGCTGAGAAGGTCGAGAAGATGCGGAATGGGGAAGTCCCGATTTACGAGCCGCACCTCGACGTTCTGTTCGAGCGCAACATCCAAGCGGGACGCCTGAGCTTCACCACCGACCTCGCTGAGGCGGTGGAGCCTGCAGACATCATCTTTCTGGCCCTCCCGACCCCGCCCGGTGAAGATGGCAGCGCCGACTTGAGCTACGTCCTTGGCGTGGCCGACAAGCTGGGCAAGATGATCACCGACTACAAGGTCATCGTCGACAAGAGCACCGTGCCGGTGGGCACCGCGGAGAAAGTCACCGCAGCTGTCGCGGCCCATGCCCAGGTCGAGTTCGACGTGGTCTCCAACCCCGAATTCCTCCGGGAAGGCTACGCTGTGGACGACTTCCTCAAGCCGGACCGCGTGGTCATCGGCGTGGGAAGTGAGCGTGCCGAAGAAGTCATGACCCGACTCTACCAGCCGTTTGTGCGTCAGGGCAATCCGCTGATCGTCATGGACGAGCGGAGTGCGGAATTGACCAAATACGCGGCCAATGCCTTCCTCGCGACCAAGATCACGTTCATGAACGAGATCGCGAACTTCTGCGAGAAGGTGGGGGCCGACGTCGACAAAGTCCGGCGGGGCATTGGCACCGACACCCGCATTGGACCGCGCTTCCTGTTTCCGGGCATCGGGTATGGCGGCAGCTGCTTCCCCAAGGATGTCCAGGCCCTCCACCGCAGCGGACGGCAAGCGGATTATGAATTCGAAATCCTGACCAGCGTGATGGAGGTCAATGAAGCCCAGAAAACGGTGCTGTTCGATCCCATCCGCAAGCGGTTCAATGGCGACCTCAACGGTGTTCGCATCGGACTCTGGGGACTGGCCTTCAAGCCCGAGACCGACGACATCCGCGAAGCACCCGCCCTGTACATGATCGAGAAGCTGCTCGAAGCCGGTGCCACCGTGTGCGCTTACGACCCGGAAGCCATGGACAACGTTCGAGGCCGGTTGGGAGACCGCATCGCCTTTGCCGACGACCCGTACGCTGCCATCGAGGGCGCCGATGCCCTGCTCATCTGCACGGAGTGGCAGGTTTTCCGGACGCCGGACTTCGGCCGCATGAAATCCGCTTTGAACAACCCTGTCATCTTCGATGGCCGAAACCTCTACGACGTGGAGGACATGGAGCAAGGGGGTTGGGAATACACCTCCATCGGCCGCCGCGCCACCTCGGCATGAAACGGGTCCTGATCACAGGAGCCGCAGGGTTCCTCGGCTCCCACCTCTGCGACCGGTTCGTGGCAGAAGGCTGCCATGTGATCGGCATGGACAACCTCATCACGGGGGACCTCCGCAACATCGAGCACCTGATGGGCCTCGACCGGTTCGAGTTCCACCACCACGATGTCAGCCAGTTCATCCATGTCAAGGGTGAACTCGACTACATCCTCCATTTCGCCTCTCCGGCCAGTCCCATTGACTATCTGAAAATCCCGATCCAAACCCTCAAGGTGGGGTCACTCGGGGTGCACAATTGTCTGGGCCTGGCGCGGGTCAAAGGGGCCAGAATGCTCATCGCCAGCACCAGCGAGGTCTACGGTGACCCGGAGGTGCACCCGCAACATGAAGAGTACTGGGGCCACGTCAACCCTGTCGGGCCCCGGGGGGTGTACGATGAAGCCAAACGCTTCCAAGAGGCCATGACCATGGCCTACCACACCTTCCATGGACTCGAGACCCGCATCGTGCGGATCTTCAACACCTACGGTCCCCGCATGCGCCTCAACGATGGCCGGGTGCTGCCCGCCTTCATCGGCCAAGCCCTGCGGGGAGAGGACCTCACGGTGTTTGGGGATGGCAGTCAAACGCGGAGCTTCTGTTATGTCGACGATCTGGTGGAGGGCATTTACCGCCTCCTCCTGTCCGACGAAACCCGCCCCGTCAATGTGGGCAACCCCGACGAAATCAGCATCGCCGACTTCGCCGAAGAGATCATCTCCCTGACCGGTACGGACCAGAAGGTGATCTACAAGCCCCTGCCCCAGGACGACCCGAAACAACGGCGACCGGACATTTCCCGCGCCAAAGAGGTGTTGGACTGGACCCCGAAAGTGGGCCGGGCGGAAGGGTTGGCCATCACCTACGACTACTTCAAGGGCCTCTCCGAAGCGGACCTGCGCAAGACCGAACACAAGGATTTCACCTCCTACAGCAAATGAGTGGACTGGTGGAACACGACGGATGGTTTGCCCACGAGAGTGCGGTCATCGACGACGGATGTTCCATCGGATCCGGGACCCGCATCTGGCACTTTTCGCACATCATGCCGGGGGCGGCGTTGGGCGAAGGATGCAACATCGGACAGAACGTGGTCATCAGTCCAGACGTCGTTCTCGGCCGCAACTGCAAGGTCCAGAACAACGTCAGCCTGTACACCGGCGTGACCTGTGAGGACGATGTCTTCCTTGGGCCGAGCTGTGTGTTCACCAACATCACCAACCCCCGCAGTGCCGTGGTTCGCCGTGGCCAATACGCCCAGACACGCGTTGGACGCGGGGCCTCCATCGGCGCCAATGCCACCATCGTGTGCGGACATGACATCGGCCCCTACGCGTTCATCGGCGCCGGAGCGGTGGTGACCAAGGACGTCCCCGCCCATGCGCTGGTGCTCGGCAACCCGGCCCGCCAAGTGGGCTGGATGAGTGCCTATGGACATCGCCTCGAATTCGATGATCAGGGCATGGCCACGTGCCCTGAGTCCGGCCACACTTATGCGCTCCGCGATGGAGCCGTACACCCCATTGATTCTGCATCATGAGCACGAATGATCTTCACCAGCGCCTGCTGGACAAGGACGCCACCCTCGCCGTCATCGGCCTCGGGTATGTCGGCCTGCCCATTGCCCTGGCCTTTGCCCGCCACATCCGCGTCATCGGGTTCGACATCCACGCCGGACGGGTCGAGCAAATGAAGCAGGGCATCGACCCCAGCGAAGAGCTTGAAGCCGCTGCCTTCGAGGGATGTGACATCACCTTCACGGCCGATCCTGCCGACCTCAAGGCGGCGCAATTCTATGTGGTGGCGGTTCCCACGCCCATCAACGCGACCAACCAACCCGATTTGACCCCCCTCATTTCGGCGTCCCGCACCGTGGGCGACGCACTGTCACCGGGCGACTATGTGGTCTACGAATCCACAGTGTACCCCGGCTGCACGGAGGAGGACTGCGTCCCGGTGCTCGAGGAACGCAGCGGATTGACCTTCGGGAAAGATTTCAAAGTCGGCTACAGCCCGGAGCGCATCAATCCGGGCGACAAGGTGAACACCATCGAGACCATCGTGAAGGTGGTGAGCGGAAGCGATGACGAAAGCCTCGACGTGATCGCCCGGACCTACGACCTGGTGGTCAAAGCCGGCACCCACCGCGCCTCCAGCATCAAGGTCGCCGAGGCTTCCAAGATCATCGAGAACACGCAGCGCGACGTCAACATTGCGCTGATCAACGAACTCAGCATCATCTTCAACCGGGTGGGCATCAACACCTTCGAGGTGCTCGAAGCCGCCGGAACGAAGTGGAACTTCCTCAAGTTCACCCCCGGCCTCGTCGGAGGCCACTGCATCGGCGTCGACCCCTACTACCTGACGTGGCGCGCCGAGAAATTGGGCTACCACGCCAAGGTCATCAACTCCGGCAGGTACGTCAACGACAGCATGGGCTACTACGCCGGAAAGCAAGTCGTCAAGCGCCTCTTGGAGAAAGGCGTCAACCCCCTGGAGGCGAAGGTGCTCGTCATGGGGGTGACCTTCAAGGAAAACGTCGCCGACATCCGCAACTCCAAGGTGTTCGACGTGATCCGGGAGTTGCGCTCCTTCAACGTCGAGACCGATGTCGTGGACCCCTTCGCCGCACCGGACCAAGTGGACCACGAGTACGGGGTCACTTTGGAAGAGGCGCCCGCAGAAGCGGCCTATGACGCCGTCATCGTGGCCGTCAACCACGCGGACTACATCGGATACGATGCAGGGTCCTTCCAGCGTTTGTTCAAGGACCCGGAGCGGGGCTTCCTCGTGGACATCAAGGGCATTTATCGCCACCTCTCTTCGGAGCTGAACTACTGGAGCTTCTGACATGGCCGACACCCAGCATTCCCCCAAGGTCCTGCTCGTCACCGGCGGTGCGGGTTTCATCGGCTCGCATGTTGTGCCCCGGGGGGTGACACAGCATCCCGATGTCCGCGTCATCAACCTCGACGCATTGACCTATGCTGGCAACCTCGCCAACCTGACGGACATCGAACGCGCCCCGAACCACCGGTTCGTGAAAATGGACATCCGCGACACAGATGGGGTGACGGCCTTGATGAAGGAGGAAAACGTGGACAGCGTGATGCACCTCGCCGCCGAGAGCCATGTCGACCGGAGCATTTCCGGCCCGATGGCCTTCCTCGAGACCAACATCATGGGCACGGCCTCCATGCTGTCCGCGGCGCGGGCCGCCTGGGCGGACTCAGAAGGTGGCCTGACCGGTAAGCGCTTCCACCATGTATCGACCGACGAGGTCTACGGCTCGCTGGGCGACACCGGGTTCTTCACCGAAGACACCGCCTACGACCCGAGGAGTCCGTACAGTTCTTCCAAGGCCGCGAGCGACCACATCGTTCGGGCTTGGCACCACACCTACGGCATGCCCGTGGTGCTGTCCAACTGCTCCAACAACTACGGTTCCTTTCAATTCCCCGAGAAGCTCATCCCCCTCTTCATCCGCAACGCCGTCCAGAAGAAGCCCCTGCCGGTCTACGGCCAGGGCGTGAACGTCCGGGATTGGCTTTGGGTGGAAGACCACGCCGCCGCCCTCGAGGTGATCATCACGAAAGGTGCCAACGGCGAGACCTACAACATCGGGGGAGAGAACGAGTGGCGCAACATCGACCTCATCCGCCTCATGTGTCGCCAGCTCGACGCCAAGTTGGGCCGCACCGAGGGAGAGACCGAACAACTGATCACCTATGTCACCGATCGGGCGGGCCACGACATGCGCTATGCCATCGACCCCACAAAGCTCCGCGAGGACCTGGGGTGGCGCCCGTCCATCACGTTCGAGGAGGGCTTGGCCAAGACCATCGACTGGTACCTGAACAATGAGGCTTGGCTCGAAAACGTGACGAGCGGGGCGTACCGCGACTATTACGAGCAGCAATACGGCGACCGCTGATGGGCTGGTTCTCGAGGTGGTTTCGACGGGATGGAGCAACTGCTCCGCGACCAGTGGACCTTGCACCGCTGGACTTGTCTGCCTTCCGCTTCGATTACCACAGTCACCTCGTGCCCGGTGTCGACGATGGTGCACCGGATCTCGAAGCCGCCATGGAGATGATCGATGGCCTGGTCGGACTGGGATACCAAGGCGCTGTGACCACCCCGCACGTCATGGCGGGGACCTACCCAAACGACCGCAACACCCTCGAGCCGGCGTTTGCGCAACTGCGGGAAGCGGTTTCCAACAAGCACCCCCATTTCCAGCTTGCCCTTGGCGCCGAGTACTTCCTGGACGCCTCACTCCTCGAGAAAGTGGCGAACGCCGAAGATCTCCTTGCGCCTGGAGGACGGCTGCTGTTCGAATTGGCCTTCGGCGCCCCTCCGGATGATGGACTGCTTCGCGAATTCCTCTTCGAAGTGCAAGTGCGCGGCCTCCAACCCGTGATGGCCCACATTGAGCGCTACCCCTATTGGCACGGAGAACTGCACCGGTTCGGAGACTTGGCTGAACAGGGCGTATGGCTTCAGGTCAATGCGGCCTCGATTGTGGGGGCGTATGGCCCTGAGGTCCAACAGGCCGCCGAAACCTGCATCGAGCGCGGCTGGGTGTCCCTTCTCGGCACCGACGCCCACGGCATGCGGCACATCGACGCCCTTGCCGCAGCACGGACCCACCCGATGGTCCACCAGCTCGCGGAATCGGCCCGGAATCCGACGTTGTTCTGATCAGCCGACCGGGGCAAGGCGGATGACCATGCCATCCATGTCGTCCTTGAGGTGCAATTGGCACCCGAGGCGGCTGTTGTCCTCCACGTGGAAGGCTTCGTCCAGCATGTCCTCCTCATCGTCTGACTTCTCGGCGAGGTCTGCAGCTTTGGCGTCCTCCACGTAGCAGTGGCAACTCGCGCACATGGCCATGCCGCCACAGGTGCCCTCGACGGGCAACTCGGCGCTCTTGCAGAGCTCCATGACGTTCATGTTCATGTCGGTGGGGGCCTCCAGGTCGTGGGAGACGCCCTCGCGGTCGATGACGGTGAGGCGGATGGTGGACATGGTCAGAATCCGTTGACCCCGTTGACCGTCGTGTACTTCAGTACGAGGTTCTTGTCGGGGTAAATGCGCTTGAAGGCACTCTGCACCATCAGCGTGGCCTCGTGGAAGCCACACAGGATGAGCTTGAGCTTGCCGGGATAGGTGTTGATGTCGCCAATGGCATAAATGCCCTCGACATTGGTGCTGTAATCGAAGGTGTCGACCTCGATGGCGTTCTTGGTGATGTTGAGGTTCCAGTCTGCAATCGGTCCCAGCTTGGGGCTGAGGCCGAACAGTGGCACCCAATGGTCGCAATCCAGCTCGATGTCTCCTTCGGTCTTGTGCTTGACGGTGACCCCTTCCAAACGGCCGTCTCCCCGAACCCCGTTGACTTCGCCATTGGTCAGCAGGCGGATCTTGCCTTCACCGGCGAGGTCCAGCACCTTCTGCACACTGTCGGGGTGGCCCCGGAATCCCTCCCGGCGGTGCACCAAGGTCACTTCGGAAGCCACACCATCGGCCAGGAAGTTGGTCCAGTCGAGGGCACTGTCGCCCCCACCGCTGATGACCACCTTCTTGTCGCGGTAGAATTCGGGGTCCTTGATGATGTATTCCACCCCGTGGTCCTCGTAGTCCGCCAACCGTTCCACCGGAGGCTTGCGCGGCTCGAAACAGCCAAGTCCGCCGGCGATGGCGATGATGGGGGCACGGTGGACGGTCCCCCGGTTGGTCGTCAGGATGAATTGTCCTTCGTCGTCCTTTTCGATGGTCTCGGCACGTTCGCCCAGGGTGAATCCCGGCTTGAACGGTGCCGCCTGCTCCATCAACCGATCGACGAGGTCACCCGCCAGGATTTCGGGGTAGGCTGGGATGTCGAAAATGGGCTTCTTCGGGTAGATCTCGGCGCATTGCCCTCCTGCCTGCGGCAGTGCATCAATCAGGTGGCACTTGAGCTTGAGAAGCCCGGCTTCGAACACGGTGAACAGGCCGCAGGGACCGGCACCGATGATGAGAATGTCCGTTTGGATCATGAGTTTGCGGGAACGAAGGTAGGATTGAACGCCTTCCGGGCGTGCAACAACCACAAGGCGGACGTGTTCAAGCCTGCGCGGAAGCCGGCATGTTGACCGCCACAACCTGCGTCACTTCCGGCACGGCGCGGCGCACGGCCTCCTCCACGCCGGCCCGCATGGTCATGGCCGCCTGGGCACAATGGGCACAGGCACCTTGCAGCTCCACCTCCACGGTGAGGTCCTCTTTGACGGCCATCACGGTGATGTCGCCGCCGTCCGAACGGAGGAACGGGCGCAACTCGTCGAGGGCGCGGTCAATCCGCTCCCGCAATGCCTCCTGGTCCTGGTGGGCTTGGGCCATGCCGCAATTTACGCCGGACGGCGGTCCAATTCCTCGAGCAACCGGTCCGTGACGGCCGCAATGGCCTTGGCGGCCTCCGTGCCTTCCTGCAGGGCAGCCGGTCGGCCGGCATCTCCCGCTTCCCGGATGGCCTGCACCAGCGGCAACTCCCCGAGGAACGGGGTTCCGGACGCCTCGGCATACCGCTTGACGCCATCCCGCCCGAAGAGGTGGTACTTGCGGTCCGGCAAGTCGGGCGGCGTGAAATAGGCCATGTTCTCGACCAATCCGAGGACCGGCACGTTGATGCTCTCGAGTTGGAACATGCTCACCCCTTTCCGGGCATCGGCCAGGGCGATGTCCTGTGGGGTGCTCACGACCACCACGCCGCTGAGCGGCGCCACTTGGACCAGCGACAAATGCACGTCCCCCGTTCCCGGAGGAAGGTCGACGAGCAGGTAATCCAATTCGCCCCAATCCCCGTCGGTGAACAGCTGGCCCAGCGCCTTGGAGGCCATGGGGCCCCGCCAGACAATGGCTTGGTCGGGATCGGCAAAGAATCCGATGCTCAGCAGCTTGACGCCATGCGCTTCGACGGGGCCGATGAGGGGTTTGCCCTCCTTCTCGACGGGCTCGGGCTTTTCCCGGACCACATCGAACATGGTCGGCATGCTCGGGCCATGGATGTCCGCATCGATGAGGCCCACGCGATGGCCGCGGCGGGCCAGCTCCACGGCGAGGTTGGCCGTCACCGTGCTTTTGCCCACGCCGCCCTTTCCGGAAGCGATGGCGATGACGTGTTGGACGCCCGGCAGCACCTTGCGGGTATCCAGCGTGCGCTCCTCCTCGGACAAGGCCACCACCTCCACGTCAACTTCGATGGCCGTCCCAAGTCGGGTGGCGAGTTTTTCGAGGGCAAACTCGACCGCTTCCCGCATGCGCTGGCGGGCGTGCATGGCGGGGCTGGACGACTTCACCCGCAGGCGCAGGGTCCACGCCCCCTCTTTCTCCTCCATCTCGAGCAGCTCGACGAGGTTGAGCGTGATGATGTCCTTGCCGAGGTCCGGCTCCATCACCCCGGACAGGGTGTCGAGCAGGTGTTCACGGGTCAATGTCTCCATGGGTCAAAGTTCGGTTGAGGGATCCCAGAAGTGGGCATCGAAGTCCACCACTTGATCTTGGTCGACCTCGACCCCTTCCGCACGCAGGCGCTCGGCCATGGTGGTCGGGGTTGGAAAATGCAGGCGGCCGCTGAGAACACCGAGTCGGTTGACCACGCGGTGTGCGGGCACAGGGTCACCTTCTCCAGACAGGGCGCGGTTCATGGCCCACCCCACCATCCGGCTCGACCGGGCTGCACCGAGGTACCGCGCGATGGCACCGTAGCTGGTCACGCGTCCCGCGGGAATCTGTCGGGCCACATCGTGGACATCCCGCTCGAAATCGCCGCTTCCCGGACGGGCGGTCGGCAGTCCAGTCGGTCCGCTCATGCCCGGGTCCGCAGATAGTGGATGTTCTTTCCCTCCTCCAGCCAACGCGACTCATAGTAGGTGCGAATCCGGAGGACATCGGCGAAATCGGCATCGACCCTGTGGACCAGATCGCCGTAGACATCGCGGCTGTCTTCGAGAATGGGGAAGCCGGCCTCCTCCCAGCCCGCCTTGGACAGCTCGTACAGGAGCTCGCTGTCGCTCTTCACGTGGATGAGGCCGCCGGGCTGGACAAACTGCTGGTAGCGGCGGAGGAACACCTCGGAGGTGATGCGTTTGGTGCCCTTCTCGTCCTTGGGTTGGGGGTCGGAGAAGGTCAACCAGATTTCGCTCACCTCATCCGGGCCAAAGAAGTTCTGGACGAATTCAATCTTGGTCCTCAGGAAAGCCACGTTGGCCAGTCCCTCCTCCTGTGAGGTTTTGGCGCCCCGCCAGAAGCGGTGACCCTTGATGTCCACCCCGATGAAATTGCGGTCCGGATGGCGACGGGCGAGTCCCACCGTGTATTCCCCTTTGCCACACCCCAACTCCAAGGTGATGGGGCGGTCGTTACCGAAGACCCGCTCCCCCCACTCCCCGCGGTGCAGGGTCGCACCGTCGACGATGTCCTTGAGGTCGGGTTCGAAGACGTGGGAAAACGTGGCGTTCTCCTTCCACTTCCGGAGCTTGTCTTTGCCCATGGCAGGCGAAATTACGCCCCATGAGCGGAGCTGCGACGCGCCAGACCGACCGACCCCATGTGCTGTTTGCCATTCTGGACTGGGGCATGGGGCACGCCACCCGCACGTGGCCGCTCATCATCGCCGCCCGCAGACTCGGTGCCGACATCACGATCGCCACACGGGGCACGGCAGGCCAATGGATCGACGCCCGCATGGCCGAATGGGACAGTGCCCACCCGGGTGCGCTGGTACCGTGGCGTCGCATCGAGAAGCCCGGTGTCACCATCCAATATGCGCGGGGTGCGGGCACTTTGCTGCGCATCGCCGCCCAGATGCCGGGATACCTCGCGTCCATCTCGGCCGAGCGCCGATGGACCCGTGCCACTGTGGCCTCCCTCGGCATCACCCACGTCTTCAGCGACAACTGTTACGGCTGCTCCCCCGGACGCCCGGAGGTTCCGAGCGTGCTGCTCTCCCATCAACTGAAGCTGCCGGTCCCCGCTTTGCTGCGGCCCCTGGCCCGGGCGCAGGTTCGGCAATGGGCCAGCACCTTTGATGCAGTCTGGGTGCCCGATGCGACGGGGTCTCCCCTCGCCGGCCCACTGTCCCATGCCGTCTCCGACCCCACCCACTATGTGGGCCCCTTGAGCCGCTTCCAAGTGCTCGAACCGGAGGCCGCATCGGATGCATTGGATTCCGAGTCGCCCGTCCTGCTCGGGCTGGTCAGCGGTCCGGAGCCCCAGCGGTCCGATATGGAGGCCGCCCTGCGGGCCTGCTTCCAACGCGATGGCCGCCCAGCCCTCATCCTCGCCGGCCGGCCCGGAGGCGGAGAGCGACGCAACGGCAACGTACTGACGGTCCACGACGCCGACGACCATCGCTTCCGCCGGGCCGTCCTCTCCGCGCAACACATCGTCTGCCGATCGGGCTACAGCACCCTGCTCGACCTGGTGGTTCTCGGACGGACGGCCACCCTGGTCCCCACCATCGGACAGCCGGAGCAGGAAGACCTGGCCCGTTTGTGGCAACAGCGGCACGGCTGGCCCACCCTCCGCGCCAAGGACATCGCGGACCACACCTTCCCTGACCATACCGCCCAACCCGTTTCGTGCGACCTTTCCGATCCCGCGACCCACATGCAACGCTGGCTCTTTCCCGATCACCCCACCGCAAGCCCGACCGACGATGACCGATGAGGACTACATGAAGCAGGCACTCGACCAAGCCCGCCAAGCCGCAGAGCTCGGCGAAGTGCCCGTGGGTGCCGTCATCGTGGCTGGAGGGCGCATCATCGCCCGAGCCCACAACCTGTGCGAACGGCTTCGGGACTTCACGGCCCATGCCGAAATGCAGGCCTTCACCTCAGCGAGCGAATACCTCGGGGGCAAGTTCCTCGACCAATGCACCCTGTACGTGACGCTGGAGCCCTGCCCCATGTGCGCCGGCGCAGCGTTCTGGACGCGCATCGGCCGTGTGGTCTACGGGGCGCGGGACCACAAACGCGGCGGGCTGGACTTCCATGGCAGCCGGGACGAAGGCCTCCTTCACCCCAAGACGGAACTCGTCGGCGGCGTGCTGGAGGAGGACTGTGCGGAACTCCTGTCATCGTTCTTCGCCGCCCGCCGAAAAAAAGGGCCCGGAGCCGCCTAATTTTGAGCCGTGGAGGAGATCACACGCGACTTTTTGGATGCCCTCAGTGCAGACATCTCCGGCCGTCAGGATGACCGCCTGAAGACGCGCTTGTCCGAACTCCACCCTGCCGACATCGCCGACATCTTCGACCGCCTCGAGGAAGAAGAGGTCCAATACCTCTGGAAGCTCATCGACATCGAGGAGCGCGGCGATGTGCTGGTCGAATTGGAGGAGGACGTCCGCGAAGGCCTGCTGTCCACCCTTTCGACACGTGAGATCGCCGAGGAAGTCCTCGAAAACATCGATTCGGACGACGCAGCCGACGTGATCGGGGAACTCCCCGAGGAACGCGCCGCCGAGGTCATTGCCGAATTGGACACGGAGGACCGGGAAGACCTGCTGTCCCTGCTTCGCTACCCGGAAGGCACCGCCGGCGCCCTGATGGGCACGGAGCTCATCCGGGTCGAACTCGAATGGACCGTGACCCAAGCCATCCGAGAGATGCGAAAACAGGCGGAGGAGGTCGAGACGTTCCACAGCGTCTATGTGGTGAACGCCGCTGGACAGCTCATCGGCCGGCTTTCCCTCAAGCGCCTCCTGCTCACTGCCACCAGCGCGAGGAGCACCATTGGCGACCTCTTCAAGGAAGACGACACCCGCACGGTCAAAGTGGACGACCCCGACGAAAAAGTGGTGCAGGTCATGAAGAAGTACGACCTCGTGGCCCTGCCCGTGGTGGACGACCACAATCGGCTGCTGGGCCGCATCACCATCGACGATGTGGTCGACCTGATGGAAGAGGAGGCCGAGAAGGACTACCAGCTCGCCAGCGGTCTGAGCGACGAAGTCGAAAGCGACGACACCCTCTGGACCATGACCCGTGCCCGCCTGCCCTGGCTGCTCATCGGGCTGTTCGGAGGGCTGGCCGGCGCCTACGTCATCGGCTGGTTTGACATCGAGCGGTTCCCATCCATGGCCTTGTTCATTCCGCTCATCGCCGCCATGGGGGGCAATGTGGGGGTCCAATCTGCCGCCATCGTGGTGCAGGGCTTGGCTTCGGGCAAAACCCCTGCGGATGCCCGCCTTGCGCCCCGGTTGCTGAAGGAGTTTTCCGTGGCGCTGCTCAATGGCGCCATCTGCGCAGGGGTCATCCTGGGGGCCAGTTTGGTCTTGGGCTATGGATGGAATCTGAGCCTCACCGTCAGCACGGCCCTCATTGCCGTGATCATCTTCGCCGCCCTCTTCGGCACGTTCGTCCCGCTGGCTCTCGACAAATTGAAGGTGGACCCCGCCCTCGCCACCGGCCCCTTCATCACCACGGCCAACGACATCATCGGCCTCATCATCTACTTCGGGATCGGCGTCCTCATGTCCGTCGGCGCATGAAGGTCCTCTTTCTCGATACGGTCCACCCCATTCTGTCCGAGCGGCTCACAGCCGCCGGCATGACCTGTGTCGATGCCTCTGGACAGCCGGCCACCGAAGGTGTCACAGCCCACCCTGATGCCGATGGCATCGTGCTCCGCAGCCGCATCCGAGTGGATGGAGATCTCCTCGATCGCCTTCCCCACCTGAAGTTCATCTGCCGCTCGGGTGCCGGCCTCGAAAACATCGACCTCGACGCAGCCCAAGGACGTGGCATCCGGGTCTTCAACAGCCCGGAAGGCAACCGCGATGCCGTCGGAGAACATGCCCTCGGCATGCTGCTCTCCCTGCTTCACATGCTGCGGCAAGCCGACCAAAGCGTCCGACAGGGCGAATGGGACCGCGAAGGCCACCGCGGCGTCGAATTGTCGGCCCGCACCGTGGGCATCGTGGGCTACGGCCACATGGGCAGCGCCTTCGCCGAGAAACTGACCGGCATGGGCTGCCGCATCCTGGCGCACGACCCCTACCGGAACGACATCGACGGTGCCTTGAATGGCCGCGTGCACGCTGCAGACCTCGACACCTTGCACAAAGAGGCCGACATCGTCAGCCTGCACTGCAACTTGACCGATGAAACCCGCGGCATGGTGGATGCGGATTGGCTGTCCAGGTTCCAGAAGCCCGTGGTGCTGATGAACACGGCCCGCGGCCCCATTGTGCGCACCGAGGCCTTGCTCGACGCCCTGGACCGGGGCAGCGTGGTCTGTGCCGCGCTCGATGTCTTTGACCGGGAGGCGAGTTCGTTTGAGCACGTGCAAGGAGGCGACGCCACCTGGCAGCGGCTGTTGGCCCACCCCCGGGTACAAGTCAGCCCGCACGTGGCGGGCTGGACTGAAGAGAGTTATGTGAAGCTGTCGTCCGTGCTGGCCGACAAGGTGCTCGCCGAATTCGGCGGGTGAATCAGTTGGTGCGCTCGCGGGAGTTCGCGGAGTAGAGCACCTTCAACGCAGACGCCTTGCGAAGCTCCTGCTTCACGTCGGTGACCACGCCCATCTTGGTGTCCTGGTCGACCTTCATCGAGACCCACATCTTGGTTTGCTCTGCCTCGGCGAGGGTCAGTCGCTCGTTCTCCACCCAATCGCGGATTTGAGCGACATCGGCGAACTGGTCGTTGAGCTGGATGACCGGCTCCGTTCCGTAACGCTTGTCCTGCGGGGGACCAATGTTGATGTAGCGGATCAGGTGCTTCTTCTCAATCTTGTAGATCTCGGAAGCCTCCGGACGAATCACCCGAACCATCTCCTCTTCTGTTCGCAGCACGGTGGCCACCATGAAGAAGAAAAGGAGCATGAAGACGATGTCCGGAAGAGAGGCCGTGGAAATGGCCCCCATCTCGCGCTTCTTTTTCTTGAACTTGCCCATCAGTAATAACCTTGGCTGGCATCACGCGGCTCCGCTTCGGAGATGCGCTGCGGGAATACGAGACGAATGGCCTTGATCTTGTCGAGCAGGCTCTCCTCCTTCGTCCGGCCGTAACGCTCCTCGAGGGAAGCGTAGGACTCATTGAACTTGGCGAGGGCCAACTCATCGCGCAGCTCGTTGATGGCCGCTTCCAACTCGTTCTGCACCTGCAGGTACAAGTCGTAGGACGTGTTGCGGTCTGTCTGCAAACTGATCAAAGCAGAACCAGGAAGCTCCCGGTAATCGCTACCAAAAAGCTCGATGGCCTTCAGCTTTTCCTGCACCTTCTCGGCACGCTTCTCTTGGCCGGCGGCCAGGAAGCTCTGCTCGAGGGCCACCAGTTCCGCCTTGCGGACCCATTGGCGCTCCGGGTACTTCATGTTGTCATCGCCGAGCGTGACATTGGGGCGTTCCGGATGGAGGAGCCCCGTGCCGGTGGCGATCAGGAAATCCTTGGCGCCATCCTTGAGCTCTCCGATGGACAACACTTCCTTCTCGACGAGAAGCTCGTCGCGGAAGTTGGTTCGGACGTTGTAGACGTCGCCGTCCTTGACCTCCTGCTGCTCCATGTCCGGCGGGACCGGCGGAGGCAGCTGACGCTTCACACCCTCATCGCTGTCGATGGTGGTCGTGACGAGCCAGAAGATCAACAGCAGGAAGGCGATGTCCGCCATCGAGCCAGCATTGATTTCCGGGACTTCTCTGCGTGCCATGAGGGGTCAGAGCCAGTTCTTCAGGATGGACTTGCCTTCCACCACCAGGATGGACACGAGGGCAAGCAACCCGAGGATGTAAATGAATTGGATGCTGGCGTCGGCAATCTTCACGTCGCCCTCCGTCACAGTCGCTCCACCGGCCAGCATGGCCGGAGTCACGGTGGTGTCAGCGAGGCTCCATGCGATGAAGCCGGTCACGAAGAAGACCACAAAACCGATGAGCGTGCCCATGGCGCGCTTGGGGTTGGTGGCGAGCTTCTGGGCGAAGTGGAAGAGGCCGAATCCGAGGATGGCCACCACACACACCGCGCCGGTGTAAAGATTGAGACTGACGAGGCTTTCGACAGGCCCGTTGTGGTCGTCGGCGTTGATGGCTGAGATCACCCACATGCACCCGAGCACAATGATCAGAATGCGGAGGGCGATGAGGGCCGTGCGGATGATGTTGGACTGCATGGTGCTGCTGTTTTGCGACCGCAGG